>NZ_JAYWCK010000187.1:0-9667 GCF_043780635.1 Flavobacterium sp. | reverse complement strand
TATTGGTTTGTTTAGCGACTTCAAGATACTGAATTTCAGTATCTTGACCAATATTTATCCGACTTATTTTACTTTAAATAATTACACCCAACGGGTTCTAAAGTATTATAAATATAATCAGATTTAAAAAAACGAATCACAAAAATGAATTCCTCGTGTAGAATATTATAAAATAGTACAATGAGACATTTTGTGATTCGTTTAAAAAAGTATTACAAATTATTTGAATTAATACCCTGGATTTTGTGAAAGATTAGGATTATTGTCTAAAACAGCTTGTGGAATAGGCCATAATAAATCATTAGTGGTTATATTATTAGCATAAGGCATTAGAACTACATCAAATACTTGCGTTACAGGGTTAAATTTTGAATACGTTTGTTTTGATAAAACTTCTATTGATTTGCCTTCTCTTTTTAAATCAAACCATCGTTGTCCTTCAAAGGCCAATTCAACAAATCGTTCATTTAGAATTTTGTTAATTGCATCGTCTTTCGATGTAGCTGGAGCAACATTTGTCAATGAAACTCTGGTTCTAACTTGATTAACTAATGCCATAGCGCCGGTAAGGTCGCCAGTATTAGCCAAAGCTTCGGCTTTTAAAAGTAAAATATCTGCAAGTCGGAAAATATAAAAATTTTGAGTGGCATCTGCAGCTCTCATCTTCCATGGGTTTGGAAATTGAGTATAGCTTGTCCAATACGGATCTGCAAAAGTTGTTGGAAACCTTTTTATAGTAGCTAATCTTCTTTTAGAATCTGCAGCTAATGCATTACTAATAGTATGAGAAGGGGTATTAAATTTTTTCCAATTAGTCCCTACAAATACATTGGTACACCAACCATTAATAAGGCTTCCATTCCCTTCCCCGTTTATTTCCCAAATAGCTTCGGCATTACCTTCGTGTTTGTTATCAAATAAAAAATCATAGGTTGGCAATAAACTGTATCCTCCAGCAATGACCGCATTTGAATATTGAATAACTTTTGCCCAATCCGGGTTTGGCATTGTTGCATATACTTTGGCCAACAATGCGTTTGCAGCACCTTTATTGGGTTTGTATTTACTTGAAGGTGCAGAAGTCGCAGCAGGTGCTTTAGCTAAAGCTACTTCACAATCTGCAATTATAGCGGCATAAACTTCAGTGACTGGTTTTCTGCCTGGATATAATGATGGATAAATAGTTTCAAAATTGTCTTGGTTGATAGAAGATATGTATTCTGTCACGATAGGGAATTCCCCCCAAGTTTGCACTCCTTGAAACCGAAACAAGGCTCTGTATAACGAAGCTTCTCCCATCATTTCGTCTTTTCTTTGTTGGGACAAATCAGGCACCGTGTTTACATAATTAATCACTTTGTTACACAGCTTTACAAAATCATTTACGTGACTCCAGTCTCTTGCAACTACATAATCTGTAGAAATTATTCGATACTCGTCTATTTGAAAAAAATCTTCACCATCTCCACCAGCATATGCAACATCGGAACCAGCATCGCCTAGAAAGAAATAATCAAACTGCCAATATTCACTTCCGAAAATTTGATAACATGCTTTAATTGCATTTTCGGCATCTTGGGCGTTTTTTAATACTTGTTCATCTTGAGGAGGGCTGATTTCACTTGTAATGGGCTTTGTGTCCAAAAAGTCACTACAGGCCGAAAACAGTATAACGCTTATACAAACAAGTAACACTTTATTAATTGCTATATATTTTTTCATAATTTTTAATCTATTAAATTAGTTTAAAATCCAGCTTTTAAGCCGAAGATAAATGTTCTTACTTGTGGATAAGTTCCATAATCAATTCCTTGTGCCTTTCCATTATTACTGGAAGAGGAATTAACTTCGGGGTCAAATCCTGAATAATTCGTCCATGTTGCTAAATTTTGTCCAGTGGCATACAATTTTAAAGAATTTATACCCCAAAACATCTTATTAAAACTATATCCTAAAGTTACCGCTTTTAGTCTTACATAAGAGCCGTCTTCTATAAATCGATCTGAAGCCAAAGTTGCTGTTGCATCGCGTGCTTTGGGAATATCAGTAATTTGTCCTGCAGTTGTCCATCGATCCAATACTGCAACAGATTGATTTTTTGAATTTTGCATACCTTCTAAATCCACTCTAGAAGCATTAAAAACCTCATTGCCTTGAACTCCTGTAAATAGTACGTCTAATGAGAGTCCTTTGTAGGAAAATGTGTTGGTAAAACCAAAATAATAATCTGACATAGCGTTTCCAATAATTGTTCTGTCTTGAGGGGTTATTGCCCCATCACCATTGACGTCTTTATATTCTAATATACCTGTTGCTGGATTCACTCTGTCAACAACATAACCATAAAAATTGCCTAACGGCTGTCCTTTTTCTAAACGATTCACATTTTGATACCCTGCATATTCTATAGGTTGCAATCCCATTTCTAGAACTTTATTTTTAATAAATGTTATATTAAAATTGGTATTCCAGTTGAAATCTCCTTTAAAATTAACGGTGTTTAAGGCTAACTCAAGCCCCGTATTTTCCATTTTTCCTGCATTATAAACATAAGCAGCTCCTTCAATGTATATGGTATTAATTAAATCCGTAGTTGTTTTCTGGAAGGCATCGGCAGTTAGCCTAATTCTATTGTCAATCATTCCTAAATCGATTCCTATATTAATATCTGTGGTGGTTTCCCAGGATAAATCAGTATTAATGTAATTTAAAAGATTACCTCCATCATCACCTAGTAAACCATATGAAGAATATGGACCAACTCCAGAAATATTTCCTGTTTGTCCCCATCCGAGTCTTAATTTTAATTCAGAAACCGTAGAGTTATTTTTCAAGAAATTTTCATTGGAAATTATCCATGCAGCAGAAACTCCCGGGAAAACTCCCCATTTGTTGTTTGCTGCTAGTTGTGAAGCACCCGTGGCTCTAACTACACCATTAGCAATATATTTTCCTTTATAATTATACGTGGCACGACCAAAATAAGAAACATAATTTTTTTCGGTAGCAATGGTATCTGATGCTTTTGGATCAGTGTACATCATTTTAGAAATATCTAATTTTCTTAACAAAGGATCAAAACCTGTTCCTTCAATTTTAAGTTGGTCGTATCTTTCTTTTTGGATACTATTTCCAACCAATAAATTTAAATCGTGATTTTCTGATTTTATTGAATAGTTCAAAGTGTTTTCTAAATTTCGATTAGAATAACTGGCAGTATGTTCCCTTCCAATTCCTCTTGTCGTAATATCCGTACTGTTATTATTACGACCATAATTTGATCGATAACTATCTACAAAATATTGGTACACATTTCTAGACATATCAATAGATGAAGAAGGTTTCCATATTAAATTTTTCAGCAATGTAACATCGAAGCTCAAATTACCCAAATATCTAATACCATTAATATCTTCTTGCCTGCTTTGAAATGAAACTGGATTTTCTAATGAAGCCGTTGGATTTGCAGCAAATTGTCCAGGTAATTGTCCGCCAGCAACTGCACCACCTACTAAATCGTCTGCATAAATTGGCAAGAAAGCTGGCGTAGTTAAGGCACTAAGAATTACTCCTCCTTGATTAGCACTATTATTATCGCTAGTATTATTGAGTTCTGTATTGATAAGATTCATGCCAACATGTGCTTTTAACCAAGTTGTTGCCTCAACATCTAAATTTATTCTGCCCGATAATCTTGAAAAATTAGAAGGTTTTACAATCCCTTGGGTATCTTGATACCCTAATGATACAAATGCTTTTATTTTTTCAGTTCCTCCTGCGTATGATAAATTATAATTCTGATCTTGTCCTGTTTGAAAAACTTTTTTAGTCCAATCGGTATTGATACCTGCATATAAAGGATTAGTAGCATCCGAGACATAGGTTGGACTGATTTCTGCCATCAAGGATTTGTATTGATCAGGATTTAAAATAGCTATGTTCTTTACAATTTCTGAACTACCATAATAAGAATTAAAGCTAAATGTATTTTTATTGGCTTTTCCTTTCTTGGTAGTAATCAAAACAACACCCGCACTACCGTTAACTCCATAGATTGCTGTTGATGTGGCGTCTTTTAATATTTGTATATCTAGTATATCATCGGTATTTAATCCATCACTAGAATACGTTTGAACTCCATCAATAACAAATAAAGGATTGTTTCCTGATTGAATTGAACTTAAACCTCTAATTCTAATATCTAACGCAACACCTGGTTTTCCGGAGGGTTGTACTACATTTACACCCGAAGCATTGCCCTGAAGTGCTTGTGCAACGTTGTATAATGGGCGATCATCAAAGGCATCTGATTTTACCGTTGAGATGGCACTAGTTACATTTTTTTTCTTTTGAGTTCCGTATCCTACATTGATAACAACCTCTTCTAATTTGTTAGCTTCTTCAATTAAACTAACGTTTAAAAATTGCGATTTTTCAATTTTAATTTCTTTCAAAGTAAAACCAACATTAGTGAATACCAAAACATCATTTGGGTTTACTTTAATATTAAAGTTCCCGTCAACATCAGTTGTCACTCCTTTTTTAGAATTTTTCACAACAATATTGGCTCCGAAAATGGGTTGTTTATCTTTTGAATTGGTAACAGTACCTTTAATTTCTATTGTTTGTGCATTAACAAAAGCAGCAATAAAAAGGAAAAGTAAAATTAAATAATTTTTAAATTTCATAATAGTATGATTTTAGTTTGGTATTTTTTTTAGTAGAAAGATTCGTTATTCTAAAAAAATTAATTCTCATGAACTTTTGTGAACATTTATTATTAAAATAAATGCTCAAAAAAACCAGTTTAAACTAAATAATTTTTGGTCGATTCGTATTAATTATAGAAAAAAATATCCTTTGTGTATAGTAAAAATATGTAAGTAAAAAATCCCTTGCGACTTTATGTTGCAAGGGATTTTAAATTATAAAAAAATATTAGTTTTTAACAACTTTTAATGTTTGAAAAGAATCCCCAGAAGTAACTTTTGCAAAGTACATCCCTTTTGATAAACCAGATGCATCAACAGTTACTTCTTTAGAAGAAGCATTTTTGCTCATAACTGTTTTACCTAAAATATCAACAATTGTAACAGAAGAAATATCATTATTTGCAGAAGCAAATTTCCAAGAATTTTGTGTTGGATTAGGATAAACACTAAAGTTTTTCGCAGCAAATTTATCAACTCCCAAAACTTCAGAAAAAACCCATTCTCCAGTAGATCTATTAAAATCAACATTATAAGTTTTTCCCCAAGGAATAAAAATATCTCCACCGCCACCTGCAATACCATTTTGTGCCGTACCTGTCAATGCTAGAGCATTAGCACCATTACCACCATTACAACCATATTGAGTTGCCCAATCGTGGTTGTCTCTAAATTTTAAATGTAATTCTGTATCAGTCCATGTGCCATTAATAACTGGCGCCCAATTGCTTATTGTATAATGCATATTATCTACTGTTGTTAAATCTAGATCAGCACCCCAACCACTTCCTGCAAAGTTGCCTATCATACTTACTACAACTGGCTCAAAAACATATTCTTTCGGAGTTGCCGCATTTTTTGTAAAATACACATTATAAGGTCCTGCATCTACAGCTATAGTTCCTCCTAGTGTAGCTGCTGTCTCATCAGGAAAAGCTCCACCCCATTGATTTGCTGTGCCTTCCTCAATAAACTTAGCAACTCCCCCTGGAAAATAGATGCTTTTTTTGGCATAAGCAATCCCATTAGCTGAAGTTAATTGCACGTCCGCAGCTAAACCACCACCGCTAATTTTTATAACTGGATTAGGGTTAACTCCTGCTGTAAATGAATAATCTTTAGTTATTGCATTATAGGTTACGTTCCAGAAACCCGGAGTACCTAAAATATTCATACCTCCATTAACAATAACTTTTCCTGAAGGAAAACCAGGTTGGGAAACATTACCACCAGTTGTAGCCCAAGTTCCAGCTTCAGAAAATTTCATATTTCCATCTCCAACAATTTCAAAATTTGTGGCAGTCCAAGTTGTACCTCCATCAGTCGATGATAAAGTTAAGCCTCCTGGTTGATTCCAGCCACCTGTGCCTGTTCCAGTAATTGTTACTGGGCCAGTAACTTGTGCATTAATACCAAATCCAAATGCTAAAGCAATAATTAAAAGTAATTTTGTTTTCATAATAAAAAAGATTTAAATTTTAATAATAAATTAGTTGTTATAATACATAATCATTAATTAAGTTAGAAACGATTATTTATGGTAGCAATATTAGTTTTTGTTTTACTACATCGTTATAAATTTGCTACACTTGAATTACGCTATAAATTTTACATCATACTTATTTATTACTTTTAATTTTATAAAGCACTGTTATTCATATATTTAATACAAATTAAAATAATTGTATTTACCAATATAAATGAGTAGATTTGTTTTTTTAATTATAAATGATAGCAAACGACATAAAACAAATTATCCCTCTAAAAATCAATATTGGAAGTCTAAATAAAGTATTTAATATCCTGTTGTTATTTACTTCAATTTTGGTTTGCCAAACGAAACCTATAAATAATGGGCTCCAGAATATATTAGGCAATGCTAAAGTTGTAAATTATACCAGAAATGATTTTAAGGGAGATCCCCAGTTTTGGACCATGTGTGAAAATGAAGATGGGACATTAATCTTTGGAAACAATGATGGGGCATTAATTTTTGATGGCGAGTATTGGAAAAAAGTTTTTCTTCCTAATAATTCTTCAGTGCGAAGCTTAGTTAAAACTAAGGAGGGAATAATATATGCTGGCGGATATAACGAATTAGGTAACATCCAAAAGGACAAGTTTGGAAATTATTTTTACAAATCTTTGCTATCCAAATTTCACCTAGAAAACAAAAACATTGAAAATCTTTGGCAAGTACATCAGTATAAAAAGCTCATTATCTATAGATCTTTTACAGAACTTATAATTATTAATGGAAATATAGTTAAACAACTCCCCGCGAATAAATCATTTGTTTATTCCGCAAAAGTAAATGACAATTATTTGGTGCAAGATTCAGGTTTTGGTATTTATAAATTGGATATCAATACGATGAAACTTCAACTTGTCTTTGAAGAAAAATTATTTTTAAATGGTGAAATAGCTTCTATTCTTCCTAGTCCAGATCCAAATACAGTAACCATTTTTACAAGGTCAGGGAATGTTTTTTCGGGTAATATCAAAAATAAAACAATTACAAAAAAATTCAATCTTTTTGACAATTCAAAAAAAGACCAGGTTACTATTGGAATACTTGACAATAACAATGATTATTTGATTGGAACAAGAAGTTCAAAAATAATTAAAATTGCAAAAGAAGGAGTAATTCAAAAAGAGGCAACTACTTTTTCTGGGCTTTCAAATGCAACCATTCATTTTCTTTATCAAACAAAGAATAATAACACATGGGTATTGCCAAACAATGGATTGAATTTGTTAGATTACAAAGCACCTTTTGTTTCTATTTTTGATCAAGCTTCCATCTATGATATAGTCATAAAAGATAATGTCATATATACTGCTACAAATAATGGTGTATATTATGCAAGCACTTTAAATAGGGCTTTTGATTTTAAAAAAATAGATGATTTACAAGGACAAACTTGGGCTGTTCAAAATTTTGAAGACGCAATAATTATTTCACACGATACAGGCCTCTATGAATTAACTAATGGTTCAGTTAAAAAAATTGGGACTGAATCTGGGTTTTGGAAAATCACAAAAATCAAAAATAAAGAGGGATTGTATTTGGGTTCAAATTACAACGGCTTGTTTCTTATAGAAAAAAAAGATAATCATTGGAATATAAAGAATAAAATAAATGGTTTTGATGAATCTACAAGAGATTTATTAGCTGATTTTGAACCTAATACTTATTGGATTTGTCACGGTTATAAAGGAGTTTACAAGATTCATATAAACGAGGATTACACTAGAATTGATGTAGTTGATCATTTTACTGATAAAAATGGGTTTAAATCATTCTATAACATAAATGCATTTAATTGGAATACTAAAATTGTTTTTACTACCAATACAGGTATCTATTTTTACAATACTGCCACAAATAGGTTTGAACCTTTTGAACCTTTGAACAACCTTTTTAATCCCTCCAAAAATATCCGAAAAATAGTTCAATATATGGATAAAACTTGGTTTATCCAAGACGATGAGGCAGGTTATTTTTCATCCAAAGATCAAAAATTAAATATAGATTTATTTCTTAATCTAAAAGGAAATTTCAATAGAGGAATGGAATGCATCTATCCTTTGTCAAACAATAAAGTTTTATTTGGCACCAATTCGGGTATTTTTGAATATAACTTAGATCAAAGTCAAAACAAACAAATCTACCCTACCCTAATTAACCAAATAACCTATACCCACAACCAGAAAATAGAATTTGTAGAAATTAACTCTAATAAAACAGAAATTAATTTGCCCAATCAAACTGACATACTCCGATTTGAATTTTCTTGTCCAAAAATGATATCGAGCACTGAAACTAATTATAGTTATAAACTTGAAAATGTCGATAAAAATTGGTCGCCTTGGCAAAAAAGTGCATTTAAAGAATATACCCATCTGCGACCTGGAAACTATATTTTTATTGTAAAAAGCAGAAACTTAGCAGGATTAACAGGAAAAGAAACTAAATTTGAATTTACAATTTTACCAAAATGGTATCAAACTAATTTAGCTTATTTTCTATATGTAATTGTTTTTGGTTTGATTATTTACTACATCATAAATTATGTAAAAAAGAAAATAGCATATGAGCGAAGAAAATCAAAAATTGAAATTAGAAAATCACAGCAACTTTTAGAATTAGAGATAGAAAAATTAAAACTAAAACAAGACAAAGAAGCCATTTATAAGGATAAATTATCCCTAGAAGGTGATATAATAAACAAAAGCAAAGAATTAGCGAACTACACGATTTCGTTAAGCAAGAAAAAAGAAGTTTTCGATGAATTAAAAAATGACTTAACCAAGCTTCGGGAACTTCTTAAAAGTCAAGAATCAAGAAAGAAAATCACCGAAATATTTCAAAAGTTAAATCAGCATCGAATAGGTGAAGAATATATTGAAATCTTTGATGTAAACTTCGAAAAAGTAAATCATAATTTCTTTGAAAAATTGAAGCAAATTGATTCTTCATTAACAAAAAGAGAACTTCGTCTTTGTGCATTTATTAAAATGGATTTAACTAATAAAGAAATATCTCCATTATTAAACATTTCTATTAGAGGTGTTGAAACTGCAAGATATAAAATCAGAAAAAAATTAAAACTTTCTCATGATGAAAATTTTATTTATTTTTTAGAAGGTTTGAGTAAATAGGTATAAAAGTCTTTATAAAATCTTTAGCAGAAAGTGTATTGATTGAAACAAATGCTTAAAAATATCTTTAATTAACCTTTATTTCTATTACTTTTCAAATTAAAGACTGAACCCTATAGACTTATTCTCAAACCAAGTACTCCAATTTCTTGAAAATTTAGTTTAAATAATGCCATAAAAAACCTCTAAATTTCTTGAGGGCACTGAAAAACATTGCTTATTTTGATTAGCGTTGTTTTCAGACAATAAAAAAGTACTTGTAACAGGATTTTAAAATCCTGTTACAAGCACTT
>NZ_JAYWCK010000186.1:0-13470 GCF_043780635.1 Flavobacterium sp. | reverse complement strand
ATCAAAATACACATCCTTTGTTCCCATATATTTTTCAAATTTATCAACCTGAGAGGTGTATGCTCTGTAAGTGGAATAAGAAACGGTACTTTTGATTTTTTCTAATCTCTTTCTGGCATATTCAAAAAAGTTTGGCACTTCTTTTCCCTTTATGGCTTCTTTGAGTTTTTTAACCGATACGGTTTTGATTTTACGTTCCATATCTGCAACCTGACCTTCAGCATCTGCAATCTTTTGAGATAATGCAGCATTCATTCTGGCACTATTGGAATGGTTCTTTTTAACTTTCTGCTTTGCTTCATCCCACTCGTTCTCTTTTAGCTTCACTCCAGCAGTGATAAATTTCGTTTTTCTATCTTTTATAATTCGGATATACAAAGGGCTGTGTCCGGTTTGGTCTACCTGATGTGTTCTTAAAATTAGTTTTACTGATGCCATAAGATTAGGAATTTAGGATTGTTATACTACTTTTGTAAATTAATGCAAACGAGTGAAAGTATTGTAAATAAAGGGTTTTCAATCGGGTGCATCGTGATACGAAGGTACAACATTGGGTACAACAAAACAAGTATTTCGTTGCTTTTTGTTGCTTAAATTTGCATTGTTCATTTTTATAAAGTCAATGAATACAACACTTTAAGCGCAAATGGGAGGGTTGAATGAAAAGTTGTAGATAACTAGTATATATGTATGACAAAACCATACAAAGCCACCCAAATTTGGGTAGATATGTATGACGTGCGTCATACTTTATTTTTCATATCAAATATATAAATAATTCTTTACAAATCATCAAAAGGACTTTTTATTTGTTGCAAACTTTTCGTACTTACGTGGGTATAAATTTCAGTAGTTTTACTGCTACTATGACCCAATAATTCTTGAATATACCGTAAATCGGTGCCACTTTCAAGCAAATGTGTGGCGTAACTGTGTCGCAACCAATGAAGTGTTACAGGTTTTTTTATTCCTGCTTTTTGCAATGCTTGTTTTAAAACACTTTGTAAACTTTGTTCTGAATATTGTTCGCCTTTAATTTGTCCTTCAAATAGCCACACTGCTGGTTTATAGTCTTTATAATATTCTCGTAGCATTTGCAGAATTTTTGGCGATAATGGCGCAATTCGGTCTTTTTTGCCTTTGGCATTTTTGAGCAAAACTATATTTCTATTGGAGTCGATATCCGAAAACTTAAGATGCAATAACTCACTACGACGTAATCCACAACTATAAATCATCGATAGCATCGCTTTGTGTTTGATGTTGCTGTGGGCATTCAAAATCAATTTAATTTCTTCTTTGCTCAAAACGTTTGGTAAAACTTTGGCACGTTTGGGACGGTGTATTTTATCTACCATCATTTTGGTGTCTCGAATGGTTTGAAAGAATAATTTAATAGCGTTGACGGTTTGGTTTTGAAAAGAAGCTGATAGATTATTTTTCAAAATATGTTCGTTGTTGTAAATAATCACATCCTCATTGTTTATATCGGCAACGGCTTTGTCACGATAAAAGACCAAAAATGATTTCAGGGCTTCGCTATAAGTAGCAATCGTGCTTTCGCTGTAGCGTTTGGATCGTAGCCATTGTTTGAACTTTTCGATTTGTGCTATTCCTTCTACCGAAGGCAACGAGTGGGAGTGTGGTGTTAAGTTGAATCGCACTCTGTTTTCCTCCGTGTCCGGAAGATGCCAAGCTATTAAAGATTGACTCCATCTAGCGCCACCAATTTCTTTGATTCTAGCGATGAATTCGGCATTCTTTTCAAAATAGACTGCAATCCTTTTTACTTTTTTATGCGTGATGATTTTAGCGCTCCAATTCATAATTAGTATTTTAATGTACTAAAGTAACGAAAAATTGTGTTAATTTTAAAAATCAGTCTTGTAGATAATGCTATAATTGTTTCGTAAGCTTCTTTTTTTAGTCTAGTCTGTCTTTTTTTTACTAGCATACTTATGGTATTATTAAAAGATGTACATCTTTTATCTAATTGCTATATAACTTTTGTTTGATTCCTGTACATCTTTTATATAAAAGATGTACAGGAATTGAAATTGTTCTGCTGAAAATTTGATAACTTTGTACTTCCGAAGTTATTTTATAAACCTGATGAATTTATTTTTATGCCTGTATCTTTTAAAATGGTGCCCAAGAAAAACAATTTGGCATCACCGCCCGTAATCAAATACTATCCTTGCGCTGTACATAACGGCGAAGATGATTTAGACCGCCTTGCCGATATCGTGGTTTCGCAATCTACGATCAGTAGGGCTGATTGCTATGGAGTTATTATTGCCTTGACCAAAGCCATCGGTGAATCCTTGTCTGCCGGCCGCATTGTGAAGATAGACAATCTAGGAACTTTTCAAATTACCTTGCAGGGTTTGCCTGCTGATTCGCCTGACGATTTAGGAAAATCAAGTATTAAAGGTGCCAAAATTATTTACAAACCTTCACGTAATTTGAAACAAACCGTAAAGCAATTGACTTATAAAAGGATACGTTAAATGGGAGGATTTTTCCATAAAAATTTTGACTTCACTGGTATTCTAAAGTAAGGTAAATAGTTTTAAACTAAAAAAAACAGCGACCTTTGCAAATAACTTTGCGAACTTTGCTCCTAAATATAATGATATGAAAATAAATCCAAAAAACGGAATCGACAAGCTCCTTTTCGGTATGAAACAAAATGATGTTATTGCTATATACGGAAAACCAAACCGTAATTACAAGGACGAAGACGACAACGTAATTTTTGCCTATAATGCCCTAAAAATGCGTTTGACTTTCTATCAGGAAGAAGAATTCAAACTGGGTTATATCGTAGCTTCGAGTCCAGACCTGGAGTTATTTGGCAATAAAGTCATTGGAAAACAAATCAGCGAAGTCAAAAAAGAATTGGCTGCCAAAGGAATTACCAAGTTTACTCAGGAAGATTTTGACACTTTCGAAAACTATTTTAACGAGGACAATTGGTTTATCCTGCAAACCGAATTTGACGAAGTGGTGAAATTTGAAATTGGTGCTATCATCAATGCTAAGGACGAATTTGATTGGAAATTTGGAAAGAAGTAAGTTCGTTTTGTGTTCAATGGGCCGCAGATGAAACGGATTTACTTCGCAAAAACACGGATTTTATTTATTGGTCATCATTGGTATATATTCTTTAGCAGAAGCTAAACTTAAATGTCCTTATATCCCTTATAGGATTCATAAAAAAACCCGAAAGATTTTGAAGTCTGTTCGGGTTTTCTATACCTATCTAATTTAGGAAACTAAAATAAAATAGTGTTTTTTTTATCATTTCGACGCAGGAGACTCGAACGTAGTGAACAGGTGAAACAAATCACATCAGTTGCTCTCGTTATGTGATTTGTTTCACCTGTTCACTACGTTCGAGTCTCCCGTTGGTCGAAATGACACGGGCTATTATTTTGGTTCCACTTTATTTTCGATCATTTCCATCTCAAATACAAGATTTGCATTTGGCGGGATCACCCCACCAGCACCTCTTTCGCCATAGGCAAGATTTGATGGAATGAAGATTATGGCTTTATCTCCATAGGACATCAGGCTCAATCCTTCCAGAAATCCAGGAATCATTCCGTCTTTTTTTCCTGCTTCAAAAGGGAAAGAACGGTATCCGTTTTGAGCTGCTCTGTTAGCATCATATTTTCCATAAGCTTTACAAACATCCTCGTAACTGCTGTCAAACAATGTTCCGTCTTCAAAATATCCTGCATAATTGAAATTGAAAGTAGTTCCGTCAGCTGGTTTTACGCCAGTTCCTTTTTGTGTAATTTTGTAGATTAATCCTGAAGGAGTAGTAGTTCCAGTTGCTTTAGTTTCGGCAATATAAGCCGCTTTTGCTGCGATTACGGTACCATATTTTTCAAGATAAACTTTTTTGGCTTCAGCTTCAATCGCTGCTTGTTTTTTCTGATTTTCGGCATCAATCAATGCTTGCTTTTTAGCATCCTCAGCTTTATTGGAATAATAATCCGAGAATACTTTTGGAGCATCAAATGCTTTTGCCAAAGTTCCTTTTCTAGCAATCGTCACTTTCAATATTACATCGTCTTGTGCTATCAAGTTTACAATATCCATTCCTTGTGTAACGTGGCCAAAAATAGTATGTTTTCCGTTTAACCAAGGCGTATCTTTGTGCGTAATGAAGAACTGGCTTCCGTTAGTTGCAGGGCCAGAATTTGCCATTGCCAAAACCCCGCCTTTATCAAATTTTAAATCCGTGATTTCATCTTTGAAAGCATAACCTGGATTGCCAGAACCATTTCCTAAAGGATCACCACCCTGAATCATGAAATCTTTGATAACTCTGTGAAATTTCAAACCATCATAAAAAGGTTTTGCTTTTAGTTTTGCATCGGTTACAAAAGTGTTTGTTCCTTCGGCCAAAGCAATGAAATTAGCTACGGTTACCGGTGTTTTTTGGTATTCTAATTGCACTACAATATTTCCTTTATTAGTGGCAATTGTAGCAAAAATTCCTTCGATAACCGCTGCGGTTTTGGGAGTTGTTTTTGTTGTTGTGGTTGTTTTCTTTGTTGTTGCAACTGGTTTTTTGGCAGTTTGAGCCTGAATGTTTAACATTCCTAAAAACAATAATAATAGGATTTTAGATTTCATTTTTAATAATTTTAAGGTCTGACTTTATTTAATGTTTAACGACTGTCCGCTTAGCGGACTGAAAATTTAATAATGGCACGCAGATAAAACAGATTAGACGGATTTTCGCTGATTTTCAAATAAAAATCCGTTTTTATCGGTTTAAATCCGTGTCATCCGTGTACCATTTTCAAAATTGGTGCAAGTAACGGATTGTATAATGATTAATCAATTATTGAGGCAATTTTTCTAACAATTCAATTTCAAAAATAATATTGGCATTTGGCGGAATCACGCCACCAGCACCTGCTTCTCCATAGCCCAATTTTGAAGGAATATAGATTACGGCTTTGTCACCAAAAGATAATTTTTCTAATCCTTCGATAAAACCAGGAATCATTCCGTCTTTTCGCCCCGCCTGAAAAGGAATGGGTTGGTATCCGTTTTGAGCTGCTCTGTTAGTGTCATATTTACCAAAAGTTTTACAAACATCTTCAATACTAGAATCAAATAAACTTCCATTTTCCAGGAAACCGGCATAATGAATGTAAACATTAGCTCCATTTGCAGGTTTTTTTCCTCCAGCTTTCTTAGTGATTACATATTGTAATCCCGTTGGAGTTTTTATTGATTTGGTTTTCAAAGTGGTAAAATAAGCTGCTTTTTGGTCAAAAACTGCTTTGTATTTTGCATTTGCAGCGGCATCAATAGCCAATTTATTCTTTTGATTTTCGGCTTCTACAGAAAAATAATCACGAAATGTTTTTACAGCATCAAACTTTTTAGCGGCTTCACCATTTCTAATAATGGTCACCTTAACCATGTAATCTCCTTGCTCAATTTTGTTTACCACATCCATTCCTTTTTCAACAACATGACCAAAAATAGTGTGTTTTCCTTCAAGCCAAGGTGTTTCTAAATGGGTAATAAAAAATTGACTGCTGTTAGTTGTCGGACCGTTATTTGCCATTGCCAAAACACCGCCTTTGTCAAATTTCAAGTCTGAAATTTCATCCTTGAATTTATAGCCTGCATCTCCAGAACCCGTTCCTAAAGGATCTCCAGTTTGAATCATAAAGTCCTTAATGACTCTGTGAAATTTTAATCCATCATAAAAGGGTTTCTTTTTAAGATTTTCATTGGTGATAAATTCATTTTTCCCTTCGGCCAAAGTCACAAAGTTTGCAACAGTAATTGGTGCTTTTTCATAATCCAGTTGGACAATTATAGTTCCTTTGTTGGTTTCAATTTGGGCATATAAACCATCAGGAAGATTGTTCTTTTCTTCCTTACAGGAATATAATGAGGCAATTAGTACGAATGCTAATAGAATACTTTTTTTCATTTCTAAATTTAATTTGTTACTGTGTCTTTTAATTTATTTACTGCTTTAGTTTGCTTAACGGGTTCAATATTGCTCGTATCCTGTTTTTCAGGAGTTGTAGCTCTGAGTTGAATTTCTTTTTTAAAGGCTGCTTCTGATAGGAAATTATGAAGTGTCACAGTACAAATCAACGGCTGATTAGTGCCAATTTTTTTGTCGTCACCGTGATAACCAAAAGCAATATGGGAAGGAAATAGAAAAATCACTTTCTCGTTTTTATGCATCAATTTTATTCCTTCTCTCAATCCCGTCATTATATTTTGCTTGTCAACAGCATAAGTTTGAGGTCTTAATTCGAGTTCAGAATAGATGACATTTCCTTTTAAATCTTTTATCTCATAATCAAAAAAGGCAACATCTCCTTTTTTTGGAGTTATAGTATCCAAGGTGTTTTGAATTACATAAGTATACCAATATCCTTTTGTAGATGCAAAATATTTTACTTTAGGATTGCTTTTAATTAAGGAATCAATTTGCCCTTCTTCGCCAGCAATTAACTTCTTGTTTCTCTCCACCGACTTTTTCATGAAACTTCCCGATTTTTGAGAAATGGGTCTTCTGGCTTCCTGATGTTGTTTGCAACTGGACACCAAAATAGTTATCAAGAATACAAAAAGAATAAGTTTGCAATATTTCATAGTACTTTATATTTTTAATTTGGATACCAAATCTTCGAATTTATTTACGGTTTCTTCCATCGATACTTCCGATTTTCCTCCGGCAGCATTGCGATGACCGCCGCCATTAAAATGATCACGTGCAAATTGATTGACATCAAAATCTCCTTGAGAACGGAATGAAATTTTGATGATTTTCTCTTCTGCATTTTCGATAAAAATGGCTGTAAAAACTATCCCTTTTATAGTTAATCCATAATTTACAATGCCTTCAGTATCTCCTTTTATATGTTCAAAAGTGTCTAATTCTTCTTGCGTAAGCGTGATATAAGCCGTTTTATGGTCAGCCAAGACTTTCATATTTTGAAGTGCTCTTCCCAGAAGTTGTAATCTTCCATAAGAACTATTGTCAAAAAGCAGCGTTGGAATTTCCGTATTTTCAACACCTAAATCTATCAAATCAGCAATAATTCTATGTGTTGTTCCCGTTGTTTTTGGGAATCGAAATGAACCTGAATCAGTCAAAATTCCAGTGTAAATACAAGTTCCAATGGTTTTGTCAATGTCTGATTTTTTTCCGAGAAAGGAAATGAAATTATACAACATTTCACAAGTGGAACCAAAAGCAACATCTGAATAAGTATAACTAGCATAATCGTGTGGTGATTGATGATGATCAATCATTATAAATGGGGCTTTAAGCTTATTCAGCACATTTTCCATTTCGCCTACACGATGCAAAGCATTAAAGTCAAGCGTGAAAACAAGTTCAGCTTCTTCTAATATTTTAGTGCAGTTTTTTTTGTCTTTTTCGAATATTTTAACGGTTTCAGAACCCGGAATCCAAGCCAAAAAATCAGGAAATTCATTAGGAGAAACAACAACAGCTTGATGCCCGTTTTTTATCAAAAAATGATACAATCCAAGGGTGGAGCCCATAGCATCGCCGTCTGGACTTCGATGCGGAATAATGGCAATTTTTTTTGGAGTTGATAATAACAACTGAATCGCTTGAATGTCTTGTTCTTTCATAGTCTGCGAATTTACATTTTTTTAATGTAATCTTCAATTCAAATCTATTTTTAACAAACTTTTACAATGAAGTGATTTAACCTTTTTTGATTGAAGCGAAAAATCGGGACTTTTGTTCCAGATTTAAGCTTTTATGAACTGCATAGCAGAGCTACGGAGTAAGAAAAAGATAAAATATGGGGCAAAAGAACCATTTTGCAGCCAATTGAAAAAAGTTTAAAGCACTTCAATACTAGAAATCTTCCAGATTTTGTCTTTTAATTCGCTGATACAAATGGTGTTTTGCTCCTTTTACAATTTGCGAATGATAAATTCCAATGGAGCCCGAAGAAAAATAAGCAACTACGCAGGCGATTCCAATAAATACGCCGCTTTCTATCCCAAAAAGTTCCATTCCCATAACCGTGCAGGCAATAGGAGTGTGGGTTGCTCCCGAAAATACGGCTACAAATCCCAGACCGGCCAAAAGTGCAATTGGCAAGGGAACATAAATGGATAAAGCACTTCCTAATGTTGCGCCAATGAAGAACAGCGGTGTTACTTCGCCACCTTTAAATCCTGCACCAAGTGTAAATCCTGTAAAAAGTATTTTAAGAAGAAAATCATAAGAAGCATTTGGAGTGGAGAACGATTCGACAATGGTCGGGATTCCCAAACCAATGTATTTTGTAGTTCCAATAAAGTAAATGGCGACAGCCAAAATAATTCCGCCCAGAAACGGACGAAGCGGAGCATATTTTATGGTTTTCGAAAATAATCGTCCCCAAAAATGAGTAGTTCTGGAAAACAACATTGATGTTAAGCCAAATGAAAGGCCAACAATAATAATCCACATAAGATTAATTATAGTCATTTCGGGTACAATTGAAATGTGATACTGTGTGTGTTTTACTTGCCAAAATTCAACCGTGAAATAAGCAACATAAGCCACGATAAAGGAAAGAATAATACTTCTTAAATTAATTTTACTAAAGTATAAGACCTCCAGAGCAAACAATGCTCCGGCCAAAGGTGTTCCAAAAACAGAAGCAAACCCAGCGCTGATTCCCAAAATCACCAAAGTTTTTCTTTCTGAATTATTGAGTTTGAACAGTTTTTTGAATTGGTCTGCGATTGCACCGCCCATTTGTACAGCTGTTCCTTCTCGACCAGCAGAACCTCCAAAAAGATGCGTGATTAAAGTGCCAATAAGAACCAATGGCGCCATCTTTAAAGGAATGGTTTTCTGTGGATTTTCGTATTCTTCCAGCAATAAATTATTGCCTTTCACGACATCTTTTCCATAATAATGATAAAGTAATCCGATGGCAAGACCGCCCATTGGCAAAAGCCAGATAATCCACTTATTGTGTTCTCTAAATTGTGTAACCCATTCTAAAGACACTAAAAAAAATGCAGAAGCTGAACCCGAAAAAACGCCTATCAAAACACAAATGAGAATCCATTTGAAGGTGAGAAGAAAGGTGTTTTTTAGATTCATTTTTGTTCTTTTTTGTCATTTCGACCAAAGGGAGAAATCGCATTAGTTGCTCTCGTTATGAGATTTGCTTCGCCTGTTCGCGATTGCTCGAGTCTCCTTCGTCGAAATGACAAATTAAAAGCTTATTAATAATTTAACTACTCAGCAGCGATTGCCGTAAATTCTATTTCTACCAAGTATTCCGGAGCAACTAACTTACTCACTTCATAAAAACCTGTTGCGGGTTTTATATCTTTAAAAAAGGTGGAGTGTGCTCGGGCAACATCCTCAAAACTGTTAATGTCAGTTGTGAATATTCTAGTTCGAATCACGTCTTTCATCCCGACATTAAGGTCTTCAAGTACTTTTTCTATTCTTTCCAGCACATTTAATGTTTGCGCATAAGCATCGTTGGCTTTTACTCTTTCACCATCTACAATGGCAACCGTTCCTGATACTTCAATGACGTTTCCAATGCGAACCGCTCGGCAATAACCCATTTTGTCTTCCCAAGGTGATCCCGTCAAGATATTTTCTCTTTTCATTTTGTTTTTTTTGTTGTTGTGTTGATTTTTAATGTTTTGAAGTATAAATCCAATTTTGGTTTAATTTTTGCAATTTATAAAAAAATAGAGAAATAAAAAACCCTGATTTTAATTTAGAAGTTCAATTAAACGAAGTTTTCTTAGAGTTACATAATTTACGGATTTGTAATAAATTCTATAATTGAGTGTTATAAAGGATAGATTTCCCTATCAACTAATTGTATATGTCATGAAAAAATTATTGTTTCTTGTTATAGTAATAAGCTTGTATTTAAATGGATATAGCCAAGATGAATTTAAGACCAAATTTAAGCCAATTCCTGCCAAGAATTCGAAAATAAAGAAAGTAATTCCTCCCAAGGAAATTTCACCTAAAATCACACCGCCAGAAGTCGTAAAAGCACCTGTAAACGATTTTGTAAACCCTGAAGATATTTTTCTGAATAGTAATATTTACAAAAAAGAGTCAAATACAAAAGGCATTTTTTATAGAAGAAACCAATATTTAGGAAGTTTCAAAACCAAATCATTTACATCTACAATTCGGTATCGGGATGCTGCTTTTGTAGATGGCGACAAGATAAGAGTCTATCTAAACGATAAAATAATTGAACCAGAAGTTGTTTTGGATGGATCATTGAAAGGATTCAAAATAAAATTAGTTGATGGTATAAACAAGATTGATTTTGAAGCATTAAACGAAGGTTTTGCTTCGCCAAATACTGCGGAATTTCAGGTTTATGATGATAAGGGAATCGCTATTTTGGCCAACCAATGGAATGTTGGCACCGGCTATAAAGCCACAATTATATTGAATAAGGAATAATTTTATTTTGCTTTTAATAAATCAGTTCGTCACTTCGAGTGATTTTAAATGGTAATGTGACAGCTTTACTATTTAAAATTGTATCGAGAAGCATTTAAAAATAGGGTTCTCGATACAATTTTTAAAGTACTACATTTTTTTATGTCATCGATATTTGTAAAGCTTTAAAAATCAATCGAACTGACGGAAACAATTACATTGATTTTTTCAAGTAAATTTATTAATAGCTAAAAAGAAGTTTTTTTATATTCAATAAAAAGTCGAAATTATTTTATGTTATTTTTGTGATTTTTGATTATAGATTTCTATTACTTTTGGACTTTTTTAATATTGATTTATCAGTATTCAACACTTATGAAACAGTTTTTACTTTTAATTTTTATAATTGGTTTTGCTTCAAAAAGCTTTGGGCAGAGTGAATTCAATACTAAATTCAAAGCAATTCCACCGCTAAACACAAAAGAGAAACCCAAAAAAGAAACTTTACCACCGCCACCGCCTTTGGATATACCCAAGATTGTAACTCCAAACGTATTTAAAGATACCAATATTCTCAATACTAAACCCAAAACTGATAATTCATTTCAAATGGGTGTTAGAAGTGGTTTTTCTATGACTCCAAACAATAAATTTGTTAATCCTGGTGATTTAGTTGCAAATAGATTGAATAAAAAAGCAGATAATGAAGATCAAATCGTTTATCGAAGAAATCAGAATTTAGGAGATTTCAAGACTAAATCACTCACGGCAAGAGTAAGTTACCGTGATTATGGAGAAGTTGATGGAGACGAGATAAGAGTATTACTAAACGATAATGCAATTGCCACAGGAATTACGCTGGACAGCAATTTTCAAGGCTTCGAGATAACATTG
Organism: Flavobacterium sp.; assembly: GCF_043780635.1. Lineage (GTDB taxonomy): Bacteria > Bacteroidota > Bacteroidia > Flavobacteriales > Flavobacteriaceae > Flavobacterium. Next base: position 2,105 of record NZ_JAYWCK010000186.1, on the reverse strand, counting down.
CTAGATGGTATTAACAAAATTGATTTCGAGGCACTAAACCAAGGGCGTTTAGGACCAAATACAGCAGAATTTCGAGTATATGACGATAAAGGAAATTTAATTTCCGCAAGCCAATGGAATCTTGGTACTGGATTTAAAGCGACTATCATTATCACCAAAGAGAAATAATACAATTTTTCTAAAATTCAATTTTTCAATCCCAATTATATAAAGTATTTTTGCAAAATGCAACACAACGTACTTATTTTAGATTTCGGATCGCAATACACACAACTTATTGCCCGAAGAGTTCGCGAATTAAATATTTTCTGCGAAATTTTTCCTTATAATCATTTCCCTGATGATTTGTCATCTTATAAAGCGGTAATCCTTGGCGGAAGCCCATTTTCTGTTCGCGGAGAAGATGCTCCACATCCAGATTTATCTCAAATTAGAGGAAAATTATCAATGCTTGCCGTTTGTTATGGAGCACAATATTTAGCCCATTTCAGTGGAGGCGAAGTCGCAGCTTCAAACACCAGAGAATATGGCAGAGCAAATTTATCTTATATAAAAGAAGATGAAGTTTTCTTCGAAGGTGTTTCGGAGAACAGCCAAGTTTGGATGAGTCATAGCGATAGCATCAAAGCCTTACCAACCGGAGGAATAAAGCTGGCAAGCACGCACGATGTAGAATACGCTGCATACAAAATTGAAGGTGAAACTACTTATGCCATTCAATACCATCCTGAAGTTTTTCACTCTACGGACGGATCCAAAATGTTAGAAAATTTCTTGGTAAAAATTGCTCACGTTCCCCAAAATTTCACGCCAAATGCTTTTGTCGAAGAAATGGTGGCGGAATTAAAAGAAAAAGTAAAAGACGATAAAGTAGTTCTTGGACTTTCGGGTGGCGTTGATTCGACTGTTGCTGCCGTTTTATTGCATCAAGCCATAGGGAAAAATCTGTATTGCATTTTTGTAAATAATGGTTTGCTTCGTAAGAATGAATTCCAAAGTGTTTTGGATCAATACGAAGGAATGGGATTGAACGTGAAAGGAGTTGATGCTTCCCAACGTTTTTACGATGCGCTGGCCGGAATTGAAGATCCAGAGTTAAAAAGAAAAGCCATTGGCAACGCTTTTATCGAAGTTTTTGATGCCGAATCCCACCGAATTGAAGACGTGAAATGGCTGGCGCAAGGAACTATTTATCCCGATGTGATTGAATCCGTTTCGGTAAAAGGACCATCGGCAACGATAAAATCGCACCATAATGTAGGCGGTTTGCCTGATTATATGAAATTAAAAATTGTGGAACCTTTGCGAATGCTTTTCAAAGATGAAGTACGTAGAGTGGGAGCAACCTTGGGAATTGATCCGGAATTATTGGGAAGACATCCATTTCCGGGGCCAGGATTATCGATTCGAATTTTGGGAGCCATAACACCTGAAAAAATCCAAATTTTACAGGACGTGGATAAAGTTTTTATCGACGGATTAAAATCTTGGGGGCTGTATGATAAAGTTTGGCAAGCCGGAGCGATTTTGCTTCCCGTCAACAGCGTTGGAGTAATGGGCGATGAGCGTACTTACGAAAAAGTGGTAGCGCTTCGTGCGGTAGAATCTACAGACGGAATGACCGCTGATTGGGTACATTTGCCTTATGATTTCTTGATGAAAGTGTCTAATGACATTATCAATAAAGTAAAAGGAGTTAACCGTGTGGTGTATGACATCAGCTCTAAACCGCCGGCAACTATCGAGTGGGAATAAACATTTGACTTTTGTTAATTATATCTAAAGAGGCAATTTTAGTATTGTTCTCTTCGTTTATAATCATAGTAATTGGAATAAATTTGATAAGTTTACTTTATCAATTATTAATAATTTTATAAATAAAAGGATGAAGTATTTTTTTACAATTTGTTTGACGAGTTTGATGCTAACTTACAGTGTTTATTCACAGGAAAAAAATACAACTCATAAAGTTGAAAAAGGGGAAACTATTGCCCAAATCGCTCAGAAATACAACACCACTCCCCTTGAAATTTATAAATTAAATCCAGATGCACAGAGTGGCTTGAAGCCCAATAGTATTTTGCTTATTCCTAAAAAAGGAACAA
>NZ_JAYWCK010000185.1:0-14775 GCF_043780635.1 Flavobacterium sp. | reverse complement strand
CAAGGAAAAAGAAATTCCAAAACCAAGAAGTTTCGTAAAAGAACCCAAGGACAAACGTGAAATTCCAGCCCCAGAATTTGACTTACACATCGAAAAACTGGTTCCTAACAAACGAGGAATGTCTAATTACGACATTCTGACTTTACAGTCAGAAACTGCAAAACGACATATAGAATTTGCCATTCGCAACCGCATTCCAAAGATTGTTTTTATACACGGTGTTGGCGAAGGAATACTAAAATCTGAGCTTGATTTTTTATTAGGACGTTATGATAATATCGCTTTTCAAGACGGCAATTATCAAAAATACGGACAAGGTGCGACTGAAGTTTATATCAAACAAAACAGCAAATAAGACTTAATTAGTTGGTCAATAAATCACCATAGATATAAACATCTCCCAATTTGAAGCTGCTATTTCCTTTAATTAAAGTTGCATTTTTGATTACAATGGTATGTTTATAAGCAGTAGTTCCGCTTTTTATTGTGGTGACTTCTATTATTCCACTAACTCCGGAAACACCATTCACTGCATTCCATTCTTCGCTTATAGACGGAAGAACAGGAACTGAAGTTGCGCAAAAATAGTCTGGTGTAAGAACTCCATTAGAGTATAAGCGATACGTAAGTTTGTTATTAATGGAACCAATTAACCCCGTTCTGGGAGTATTTAAAGGCGTTTCAGTATTTACAATCAAAGTAGGATCGATCTTGTCAATGGTTAATGCTTCGCTACTAACATAATTGTAGATTTGTTTTGAAGTAGGGCATTGCTCAACTACTTTGTCAAACCCAAAAGGCAAAGGAGTTGAAGGTGTGATATAATCCCCAAAAGGGAATGTTTCATATACTTGAGTCCCATTAGTTTTTGCAAATGTGATATTATTAAAAGCAATATTATGATTGTAACCAGTAATTTTTGTGCTTCCGGCAATAGGACCTGCTTCGGTTATAGTTGTTGTAATTATTTGAATTTTTCCGGATGCAGCTGTCCATTGGTCATTTACATTAGGTAAAGCTGGCGGTATGGTATTGCAAATATTATCAGCAGCAACTGTTCCATTATAAAAACGGTACACTACTCGATAAGTTGAATTATCAATGTCAAATATGGTTGGATTTCCGGGAACAGTGGGTTCATTTTTAAATGATGTTTTGGGAATTTCGAGAAGCAAGGCTTCCTTTTCCTTCAGTTTATAGATGATATCATTCGTGCTGCAACTTTGTGTTTGAACATCTTCAAAATTTATGGTTTCCAATGTTAAATTACCGTCATCGCAGCTATTAAAAGCAAATGCACAAATCAATATACCCAGAAATCGTTTCATTTTTATACTATTTCCAACAAAAGTAGAATTTTTAATTTGTTCCAAAAGCATTCTCTTTCAAAAACATATAATTTAACATAAAGTTTGTCATTCCGACAAAGGAGGAATCTCAACAATATTGCTCTACAACTTTGAGATTTACTTCGTCCGTTTGCTTTGCTCGGGTCTCGGAATGACAAGTAGTCTTTTATTTATTGCAACATAAATGAACCTAAAAGAAGATGTAAAATCCCAAGCAAACTGAAATCATTATATTTGCACCTATCTAATACAATAAATGAAACCTACCAAATATTATTTAGCTGCTTTTTTTGCCTTTTTTATTTGGGGCTTTTTTAGTCTAGCGCTTAAACCATTACATAATTATCCTTCTTTGGATATTTTGTTTTACCGAGTGTTTTTTAGTGTGGTAATGATGGTGCTGATTAATCTGGTTTTTCGAAGAAAGGTGCTCAGAAAAAACTGGAATCATTTCAACCAAATGACGCCAAAAAAGAAGCAAAGTACGGTTGTATTAACTCTTGGTGGCGCTATATTTCTGGCTTCAAATTGGTTTGTATTTATCTTTGTAATGAACCACGTTAGCGTGAAAGCCGCCTCATTGGCTTATTTGATTTGTCCAATTTTGACGACCATTATTGCTTTTTATTTGCTAAAAGAAAGATTGTCAAAAGGGCAATGGGTTGCCGTAATGATCAGTATTTTGGGTTGTGTTCTGTTGTCTTTCAATCATTTTAAGGATATATTTTTCAGTTTGGTTGTGGCGGCAACGTATGCTTTCTATTTGGTAAGCCAGAGGAAAAACAGTGAATTGGACAAATTCCTGATTCTAACCATTCAATTGCTGTTTACAGCATTGATTCTGCTTCCATTTTATCCAAAATACAGTGGAACAATACCAACAGAACCTATGTTTTACGGCTGTTTGTTGATTATTGTGGTATTCTTTACTATAATTCCATTATTTTTGAATTTGTATGCTTTAAAAGGGATAAATTCCTCGACTGTAGGGATTATGATTTATATCAATCCCATAATTAATTTTTTACTGGCCATATTCTATTACAACGAGCAGGTCAGTTTGATTCAATTATGTTCTTATTTCTTGATTTTAGTATCGATTGTTGTGTTTAATGCAAAACTGATTTTCAAAATAAAATCGAAAGTGTCACGGTAGCAAAAGGAAATGTCATAAATAAAGTTTAAATTTATAAAATGAAAAAAGTATATCTCGATAACGCCTCAACTACGCAGCTTCGTCCAGAAGTCGTTCAGGAAATGACAAAAGTTTTATCGGAAGATTATGGAAATCCATCGTCAACACACAGTCTTGGTCGAAATTCCAAAAGTATTCTGGAACTTTCCAGAAAGGCTATTGCCAAGCAATTGAATGCTTCAGCCCAGGAAATTATATTTACTTCTTGCGGCACCGAAGCTAATAATTGGATACTTCGCTCAGCGGTTAAGGATTTGAAAGTGAAGCGGATAATTACTAGTAAAATTGAGCATCATGCTGTTTTGCACACGGTTCAGTCCCTGCAAAATGAATTTGATATCCAGGTTGATTATGTAGCGGTTAAACCCAATGGCGAAATTGACATGAGTGATTTAGTAGATTTGCTTTCGCAAGAAACCCACTTCACAAGAAAAATTTCTTCAGATAAAATGAAAAAGTGGGTTCCTGACGACCAAAATTTAAATAACTCTACGGAAGAAATAAAGACTTTGGTCAGCTTAATGCATGTGAACAACGAGATAGGAACTGTTTTAGATGTTGATAAAGTGGGACGAATTTGTGAGCAGTACAATGCCTTATTCCATTCCGATATGGTACAATCCGTTGGAAAAACAGAGATCGATTTGCAACATTTACATATCGATTTTATGGTAGCCAGTGCTCATAAATTTCACGGGCCAAAAGGTGTGGGATTTGCATTTGTCAAGAAAAATTCAGGATTGCAACCTTTATTTTACGGTGGCGAACAAGAAAAAGGCTTGCGTCCCGGAACCGAAGCGGTGCATCAAATTGCTGGAATGGCAAAGGCTTTAGACGTTTCTTATACTAATTTGGAAACCGAAAGAAATCATATTTCTGATTTGAAGAACTATTTGATCACCCAACTCGAAATTGAATTTCCGTCATTTGTAATCAATGGAACTTCCGATGGAATTTATACTATTTTGAATGTTTTATTACCATTTTCTGATGATAAAACTGCAATGATTTTGTTTAATCTGGATATGAAAGGAATCGCTGCTTCTCGCGGCAGTGCTTGTCAATCGGGAAGTATTAAACCATCGCACGTTTTGGCAGAGATGCTTTCGAACGAGGATTTGAAAAAGCCAAGTTTACGTATTTCTTTTAGCCATTTCAATACTAAAGAAGATATTGATTTGTTAATTTTTGGTTTGAAGAGCATATAATTTAATTATCTAATCCTTTCCAGAACTTTTTTTGAAAGGATGGTTTTTCTGCATATTTATTCATTATTAATCGCGCCTTAAAAAAACACAAGGTTGATTCTGCTCCTTGGTTGATGTTAATTGTTTTGTCTTCAAGTCCATCATAAGATGCACCGTTTTCGGGATTGTACATAATTTGTTTGAGGTGATTGTTTCCTAAAAACCAAAAGAAAGCTACTTCAAGTTGGTCTTTATATTTTTCATTACCAGTCACTTGATAGAATAAATCTAAAGTGATAATTGTAGTAGCCACTTCGATGGGTTGTTCTCCGTAAAACATTCTTTCGTTTTCTTTTTTGAACCAACCACGATTTGAGATTACTTTTATCTGGCCTTTCATAAAATAATGCGATAATAGAAAATCAAAAGTTATGGTTGCAATTTTTAAATATTTCTTGTTTCCAGTCGCTAAATAGCTATACAACATTGCCTCTGGAAGCACATTATTTACATAAGTCATATAATCTTCGTACCAAGACCAATTTTCTTCTGAATTGATATGGTAGAGATTAAGAAGCTTATCTGCAAGTTGCTCCATCTGCAACTTTATTGTTTCTAAAGGAGAAACTAAATGGTAGTAATAAAGCCCTTTTAAGTTATATGCTATGGCTCTGGGAGATGAAACTTGATGAATTTTTTCGTAAGCTTTTCCCCAGCAAATTTCTGCCCTTTTTACAAAATCCAAAGGAAGAATTTCTTTTTGGGAAATCACATATCCCAAAGCCCATAAAGCTCTTCCGTTAGCATCTTCTAAATTTACTTCTAAATTTTGTTCCGTTAGCTTAAGGTCAATATCTCTATAATTATCAAAAAATCCATCCTCACGCTGGATGCCTTCTACAAAACTTAAATAAATGTTTGCCAACGTCAGGACACTTTCATCGTGGCAAAAGGAATAATAAATTACCATATTTATTAATGCTCTTGCATTGTCATCTAACGTATATCCTGATGATGGGTCTGGCTGGCTAAAGTTTGAAAATTGTAATATTCCAATATTTGTTGTAAGTTCTTTAATATGGTCTAATTTTATGGGAGGTAAATTAAATCTTAAATCTTCCTCTTTACTTGTTAATTCACCATATAATAATCCATATTTAATAGCAACATTTTCCCAAGTTGTAGCGTGAGATTGTGAGTATGCATTTCTTCCCATCGAAAGGCGTTTCTCTTTATTTTCAATAAGTTTTAAAATTGCTTTTTGAAACTCTTTGGCATTGCCAAATTCGTTTAATAATATCCCAATACTATCTTCAAGAGTTTCGACTGCATGTGGAATTGGTGTAGAAATAACTGAACAGCCACAACTCAAGGCATAAGCAAATGTGCCACTAACTGCTTGATTTGGATCTTTGGAAGTAAATAAATAAATATCGGATAGGGTCAAATATTTTAACAATTGTTTCAATTCAAGGTATTCATTTATAAAAACAACATTGTTTTCTAAATGAAGTTCCTTTACAATATCCGTAAGCATGTTGCGGTATTTTTCACCTTCTCTTTTGATGATTTCGGGATGTGTTTTCCCAATTACCAAATAGATTACCTCGGGATGTTTAGCAACAATTTCGGGCAAAGCATATAACACGGTTTCAATACCTTTATTTTCGCTAATCAATCCAAATGTTGACATCACTATTTTATCTGTGTACTGATATTCTTTTTTTAAAATTTCCTTTTGTTCCCAAAGTACAATGTGGGTGCCGTGTGGTATTACTTTTATTTTTGAGATTTGACAACCATATTGGTTTATCAAGAGCTCTCTGGATTTATTGGTAAGGACCACGATTTTGTTGGACAAATCTACCAATGCCCGAACTACTTTTTTTCTTTTTTTGTCTGGTTCTGGCAGTACTGTATGAAAAACGGCAATAATGGGTTTGTTTAATGTTAAAAGGAATGCTAATAAATAATCTCCATATTCGCCACCATAGAGCCCAAATTCGTGTTGAAAACAAACCAATCCAATGTCTTTTCGCTTATTTATTTTCTCGGCAACATAACGATAATCATCTATAAAATTGGTAGATAAAACATAGGTTACTTCGCTTCCATATTCAAAATTATTTATTTCGTTTTGCAATGCACATACTTCTATAGGAAGTGTTTCTCCGAACACTTTTTTTACTGAATTTGCAATATCATTCGAAAAAGTTGCCAATCCACATTCTCGGGGGGGATAGGAACTTACAATTAACATTTTTAATGCTTTTTTAACCTTCATCGTAAATGATTTTTATGTTTGCATTCTCAGTTCTAAAAGTAATTCGTTTATGTCTAATTTTACGATAGCTATGCTCTCGTCAGCCACACCATAGTATATGTAGAGGTCATTTCCAAACAAAGCTTGCCCTGACGGGAATACAACATTATTTACAGCACCCACTCTTTCCCATATTCTAGTTGGAGAAAAAAGCGGGTATTTTAGTCTTGATATTTCAATTTCAGGTTTGTCTAATTGCAATAAAGCAGCCATGGCGTGGTACGTTTTTCCAGTTATTGTTTCTTGCACGCCATGATATATTAATAACCATCCATATTCTGTTTCAATGGGTGGCCCTCCGGCTCCGATGTAATTCACTTCAAAAAAACCTTTTGGATCCAAAACAATATAGTCGGTTAAGTTTTTCAGGTAATCTTCCCAAAATGATTTGGTTAAATCCTTCCAATGGTCAAAATAGACAATCTGGATTCCAGGCCAAATGCGATGTAACAACGCGAATTTTCCATTAATTTTTCTTGGAAAAAGAACTAAATCCTTGTCTCTAAGCAATCTGAACTTGTCGGCCACTAATCCTATTTCAGCAAATAGATTGTATAATAGCAAGTACTTTGGATTCAGTTCATCTTCATTTTTGCGAGTCACAAAGTCCTTATAATCCTGATAATTTACCTGTGGGGTAATTATTCCCTGTTTTTCAAAATGGATTAAATCTTTTGAGGTGGCAAGTGCCCCTAATGCATTGATGCCATCATAGGCGGTGTAGGTTAAATAATAAATATCATCGATTTTCACTATTCGAGCATCCTCGACTCCGTGTTTTTCGTATTCGAAATCAATTTCAATTAAGGGGCGTTCCATTCTTTCCACGATATTGAAAGGACCATCGGATTTGGCATAACCTATTGTTGAGATATTACCAAATTCTACCGCTCTATAAAATAAATGCACGGTATTTCCTTCTTGGAATACCCCTGGATTTAGTGTTCCATACTTTTCAAACTCCCTATCAGTAGGACCAAGCAATACACCAAGTTTTTCGATTGTAATCATAATTTCAAATATTATTTTCGATATTGTTTTTAACCCCCTGAAACCTGAAATTTGTCAAGACTTTTTTTTTAATTCGTCAAGCAATTCGTTTAAGTTCATTTTTGCAACGGCTGTATGTTTATCAGCGGCACCATAATAGATATAAAGATCTTTTCCGAACAAGGCATGGCCTGTTGGAAAAACAACATCATTGACTTCACCTTCGATTTCCCACTGTTTGGCAGGAGAAAAGAGAGGTAAATCCAATCGTGCTATTTCAACTTCGGGTTTGTCTAATTGCAATAAAGCGGCCTTGGCGTGATATATATGTCCTGTTGTTGTTTCATGTACGCCGTGGTATATTAGTAACCAGCCATCGGCCGTTTCGATAGGAGGTCCTCCGGCTCCAATGTAACTAACTTCGAAAATTCCCTTTGGATCAAGAACAATATAATCCGTCAGGTTTTCAATGTATTTTTTCCAAAATAGATCATTCAATTCACTCCACCGTTCAAAAAATACAATCTGGATTCCAGGCCAGATGCGGTGTAACATGACGAATTTTCCTTTTATTTTTCTTGGAAAAATTACCACATCTTTGTCTCTCAATAATCGAAACTTGTCAGCAATTAAACCCATTTCTTGATGAAGCCGATAGTAGTGATGGTATTTTGGATTTAGTTTATTGCCATTGCAAAGCGCATAGCGTTCATAATCTTGATAGTTTATTTTTGGCGTAATTATTCCATGTTTTTCAAAAGTGACCAAATCTTTTGAAGTCGCGAGTGCTCCCATTGCATTTGAACCATCATAAGCCGTGTAAGTTATATAATATGTATCTTCAATTTTTACGATTCTTGCATCTTCCACTCCTTGGCTTTCATAATCCAAATCCCGATTAATCAAGGGTTGATCACGTCTTTCGACTATCTTAAATGGACCATCGGTTTTTGCATAACCTATAGTCGAAATATTTCCGTTTTGTAATGCTCGATATAAAATATGTACGGTGTTTCCTTCCTGATAAACTCCAGGATTTATTACACCATTGTTTTCAAATTCATTGTTGGTGGGACTCAGGATTATTCCAAGTTTTTCTACTGCTATCATAACTCGATTGCTAATAATTCAATATTTTTTTAAATGGATTTTTTTGATTCATCACTAATTTTTTCTTTTTTTAGTTCCAAAAGCAATTCGTTTATATCCATTTTTGCAACGGCAATTTGCTTGTATGCCGCTCCATAATAAATATAGAGATCATTTTCGAACAAGGCGTGACCTGTTGGAAACACAACATTGTCCACTTCCCCTTCTATTTCCCATTGTTTGGTGGGAGAAAATAGGGGATAGGAAAGTCTTGCTATTTCGATTTCAGGTTTATCTAGTTGCAGTAATGCAGCCTTGACATGGAATAAATTACCCAAAGCCGTCTCTTGTACACCATAATAAATAAGTAGCCAACCCTCTTTTGTTTCGATGGGCGGACAGCCAACTCCAATATAATTTACTTCATAAATACCTTTAGGATTTAGAACAATATGTTCTGAAAGGTTTACTAGATATTTTTCCCAAAATGATTTTGTCAGATCTTTCCAATGGTCAAAATACACAATCTGGATTCCTGGCCTAAGGCAATGTAACATTACAAATTTCCCATTTATTTTTCTTGGGAAAAATACTATGTCCTTATCTCTAATTCCTCTGAACTGTTCTTCTGGTAATCCTAATTCTTTAAAAAAATTGTAATTATTATGATATTTTGGGTTTAGTTTATTCCCACATTTAAGGATTAATTTTTCATATTCCCCATAATTTATTGGAGGGGTTATTGTTCCTTGTTTTTCAAAATGGATTAAATCTTTAGAAATGGCAAGTGCTCCCATTGAGTTGATTCCGTCATAAGCGGTGTAGGTTATATAAAAGACATCGTCAATTTTAACAATTCGGGCATCCTTAATACCATTTTTCTCGAAGACTAATTCAGGAGTTATTAGAGGCTCAGTATTTCTAACCACAACTTTATTTGGCCCATCGGTTTTTGCATATCCAATCGTGGAATAGTTTTCTTTTTGGTCTGCTCTATATAAAATGTGTACGGTGTTTCCTTCTTGATAAATCCCCGGATTTGATACACCATTGTTTTCAAATTCTTTTTCTGAGGGAGATAGAATAATGCCGTATTTTTCTACTGTAATCATGATTTTAATTTTTAATAGTTAAACATTTTAAACATTCTACTTTTGATTTTCTTCTCCATTGGCAGCTTTTGTCTTTTCTTTCTCTTTTTTTTTGAAATACCCTCTAAACAGGAAATTATGTTTCATCGCTTCCATATTTTCATTTAATCGATATGAGGCTTCATTGATATTTGTCATTGTCGAATCTATTTTTCGAACTAATTCAGGGTCATTTGAAAGATAGTTAATGGTGCCTTTCCCATCTTTGATGTTTAATATTGTTGCATTAAGATTGGCAATTACTTTGTTGATTTCAATAGTTGATTTCTCCAAGTTAGTTACCATTTTTTTTATTTTATTGGCAACAGCTGTGTCTTTAATGACACCAACGACATTATTTTTATTATCTAATGAAATAACGAGTGTATTTAAATTTTTTAATGTTTCATTAGCTTCCTTGCTGGTTAGTTTCAAATAACGCATCGTTTCACCCAAGTCTTTTGAAATAATGGTGTCATTTAACAACGAACCTAAAGTTCCCTTCCCATCAATCATCTTATCAGTAATTTTCAGCAAATTAGCCGTGAGATTAGCAGCATTTTTATTGGTTACACTAAGAGTGTTTAATAGATCATCAGTTCGCACACGATTTTGAGTGAGAATCACATCACCTGGCTTAACAGAAGGTGCGTCACCATTTCCTGGAAAGATGTTTATGATCATATTTCCCACTAATCCATCAGAACCAATGATGGCAATCGCGTTTTTTTTTATGTAAGGAAAAATAGATTTATCAATATCCATATAAACACGAATAGTAGTATCGTTAATCATTCTAATTCCTCGAACTGTTCCCACACTTATTCCTGAATAGCGCACATTATTACCCAATTGTAAGCCATTAACGTTATTGAAAACAGCTTCCAAAGAATTTGTGTTTCCAAACATTTTTTGCTTATCGCCAACGAAATAAACGGCAAGTATAAAAATCAATAATCCGCTAATTACAAAAAAGCCAAGACTTATTTTTTGTGAGGCTGTTTTTTCCATTTTTATATTTATTTAAAGAATGCTTGTACTTTAGGGTCTTTTGAGGAAATTAATTCTTCAAAAGCACCTTCGGCATAATTGACTCCATCTACTAATAAAATCATTCGGTTCGAAATCGCTCTTGCACAATCCACATCATGTGTAATAATGATTGATGAGGTGTTGTATTTTTTTTGGATAGATTCCATTAATAGCAAAATTTCTTTTGCAGTTATGGGGTCTAATCCCGTGGTGGGTTCATCATACAGAATAATCTTTGGTTGGAGTATCAAGGTTCTTGCAAGAGCAACCCTTCGTTTCATACCTCCCGAAAGTTCTTCGGGCATTAAATTGATAGTATGTGCTAAACCTACATTTTCTAAGGCTTCCATTACTAATGGTGTGGTGTCTTTTATAACTCCAAACTTCTTTGTATGGCGCCTTAAAGGAAATTCCAGATTTTCCCGAACGGTCATTGAATCATAGAGAGCACTTCCTTGGAAAAGAAATCCAACTTCTGTCCTCAATTCGTCCAGTTCTTCGTGTTCCAATGTGCTAATGTCTTTGCCCATCACTATGATTGAACCGTTATCAGGCGCTTCGAGTCCTATCAAACATTTTATCATCACTGATTTACCGGAACCTGATTTTCCCATTATTACCAAGTTTTCTCCTTCAACCAGAATCATATTAAAACCATTCAAAACATGATTATCACCATAACTTTTTCTTAAGTCCTTGATTTCTATGATGTGTTTAGTATTGTTTTTGAATATGTTCATGTTTATAAACCATAAAAAATATCAGTAACAAAAACGGCAACAAAGTCAATTATAAAAAGGAGCATTGAAGTAAAAACTACAGCAGAATTTGCCGCTAGTCCTACACCAGCAGTCCCTTTTTTGCAGTTATACCCTTTAAAACATCCTACTAATCCAATGGCAAAACCAAAGAAAAAAGATTTAATGGTCGCGGGAATTAAATCGCCAAATTCCAAAGCTTCAAAAACCTGATTGTAGTATAATAAAAAAGACACATGATCTTTAATGTTTTCAACCAAATAGGAACCATAGATAGCTATAAAATCACCAAGAATCACTAAAATAGGTAGCATAAAAGTGGTAGCCAAAATCCGTGTGACTACAAGATATTTAAAAGGATTCGTTCCTGAAACTTCCATTGCATCAATTTGTTCTGTCACTTTCATGGAGCCTAATTCAGCACCGATGCCGGAACCGATACGTCCGGCACAAATCAACGCGGTAATTATGGGGCCAATTTCTCGAATGATAGCAATGCTTACCATTGAAGGCATCCAGGAAACAGCTCCAAATTCCTGCAGAGTAGGTCGTGACTGTAATGTAAAAACTAATCCGATAATAAATCCGGTAACAGATACCAATAGGAGGGAACGATTTCCCATATTGTAGCATTGCCTGAGAAATTCTTTAAATTCAAAAGGACGTTTAAATACTTCTTTAAAAAATCGCCCTGCAAAATTGGCAAGTTCACCAATATCAAGTAAGAAAGCCTTGAAGAGTTCAATTATTTTAAAAATAGTATCCATTGTAAAGATGAATTAATTTTTAAGAAAAAGTGTCTTTCAAATATACGAATAATCTGTTGGTTTTCAGTGTTGTTACAGCTTATTATTTGATTTATTTTAAAAAGGGAATTACAGTTTATAAGCAGATTTTAATAAAACAAAAAAAATCCGATGAAAATCGGATTTTTAATTGAGTCAATTAAATAAAAGATTGTTTTTTATTGGGTTCTTCTTTTTCATTTGTTGTCCCCATCATTTCCATTAATTTCATTCCAAGAAGTCCACTAATTTTTCCATCAGTTCTATTAGTATTACCTTGATTTTTCCCTTGCCAATTCTTCAAATAATTCTTTTTCCTTTTCGCTGAGGTTGGTGGGAATTACGATTTGATATGTAATGTATAAATCGCCAAAATGTCCTTCTTTTTTGTACACTGGAAAACCTTTTCCTTTTAGTTTTACTTTGGTGCCGTTTTGGGTTCCCGGCATTACTTTTAGTTTTACTTTGCCGTCAAAAGTATCGACCGTAATTTCACCGCCTAATATGGCGCTGTATAAATCTAAATCTACAGTTGAATAGAGATTGTGTTTGTCTAGTTTGAATTTAGTGTTGTTTTTGATAGTAAAAGTGATGTACAAATCGCCTTTTGGCCCACCATTAGATCCTTCGGCGCCCATTCCACTGATTTTTATTTGCTGTCCATTTTCAACTCCGGCAGGAATGGTTAGCCGAATGTTTTTAGCATTGATTGTCAATTCCCTTTTGTGCGTAGTGTAAACATCTTTCAGATCAAGGTTTAATTCTGCATTGTAATCGCCGCCTTTAGACTGTCTAGTCTGGCTTCTTCCTCCTGAAGTACGACCTCCAAACATAGACTCAAAAAAATCAGAATAATCTCCACCGCCTGAAAATCCTTCAAATCCACCGAATCCTCCTTGTTGGCCTCCACGGCTTCGGGATTGTTGCTGTCTTGATTTTTCAAATTCTTCAGAATGTTTCCAATCTTCGCCGTATTGATCGTATTTCTTGCGATTTTCGGGATGACTCAAAACTTCGTTTGCCTCGTTTACTTCTTTGAATTTTTGTTCGGCTTCTTTATCATTGGGATTCAAGTCAGGATGGTATTTTCGGGCGAGTTTTCTGAATGCTTTTTTCACCTCGGCTTCTGTAGCACTTTTATCAATTCCGAATACTTTGTAATAGTCTATAAATGCCATTTTTTAAGTTTTTTTATCTAATTTCTATACTTGCATTTCTTTTTAAAAAGTTTTTAAAATCAAATTTTAAATGCAAGATTCGTATGTGAATTAGTGTAATTATTGTACACAAATTTAACTATAAATTTAGTGATTTTTTCCTCGTTTGAAGCGTAATAAACATTTAATGTTTTCCTAATAAAATTTCCTGAATCGTTTATGGGGTAAATAGGTTACCAATATTTCTATTGTTCTTGTTGTCCAATAGGAAACCCAATTGTTGAATTTTGAGGTTAAATTATATCTTATTTCTAAAGTTTCAGGAGTGATTCTTTCGCATTGCTCCATAATTTCATTGAGATGCAAAAGATAATTATTTGCAAATTCAGCCGAATTGATTCCTACATTCATTTCGATACTCGCAAACGAACTCAAATTATTCAGGTTAAAGGAGCCAATTGTGGTCCAATTGTTATCAATCACAGCGGCTTTTCCGTGCAAAATTGATTTTTTCCATTCGTATAATTCAATATTATATCTTAGGAGTTTAGCATATAAATGGCAACTTGCTCGTCTCGCCATTGGAATATCGGATATTCCGGATAGAATCAATTTAATTTTCACACCATTTCGGGATGCTTTTTTTAAAGAATTTAGCAGTCTTTTTCCAGGTAAAAAATAGCTTCCTACAATTACGATTTCTTTTTTGGCGTTGCCAATGTTTTTTATGTAAGCATTATAAATTTGGTTTTTTCTTTTCAACCAGTCATTTTGAAGAACATAAATTATGGATTCTTCATCAGTTCCAATAACAGATTTAATTTCTTTTCTTCGAATAATTCTTTTCCTTAAATAGATGTCTCTGCACAATTCTTGAAGTCCTAAAGCTATTTTTTCATCATTTAATTCCACAGCATAGTCTAGCCAAGGGGGAATATTTGCGGTTCCATAGTATTTATCAGCAATATTGATTCCGCCGATTAATGCAGTTTTTGAATCTGTAACGACAATTTTATGATGCAGTCTTCTCCCAATATAAAATGAATTTGCAGAAAAAAATGGGGAGAAGAACCTGATGTTGATTCCTGTTTTATTGAGTTCTTTTAATACTTCTTCCGGGAATGAAAACGAGCCAAAACCATCAAGAAGAATATTTATTTTGACATTGCGGGAAGCGGCTACTTTTAATGCAGCAATTATTTTTTTGCCAATGTTATCGTAATCAAAAATGTAAGTCTGAATATGAATTTCAGTTTTAGCATCCAAAATTATCCGTTCCAAGCGAGAAAAATAGTCTTCGCCGCTATGAACATGCACTATTTTCTCAAAAGTGAAATTGGTTTTTGTATTAATCAACATTTACTCTTTTTGCTTTTTGCTTTCATTATTAAAATAAATTTCAATAAACTCTATAGCAACAAATTTCTGTCAATTTGTTGCTTTTCATTAAGAAAATTAAAGGTAACTTATTTTAATTATAAAAGGGCTCATTTGGTATTTATTGGACTACAAAATTATTTTTAATTTGTTTTTAATGTATTGTTTATTAGGTATATAAGTGATAAAAGCTACTGTTAGTTTTAATTGTAAAATGAAAATAGTAACTATTTATTTCCATATTCTGAAGTTTAACATAAATTTTTTCTTTTGGATTAAGGAACGCCAATCAATGAATAATAGGGCGCTGATGAAAAGCAATCCTATAGCCAAACTTGATATTGACTCCCAAGATATAGCTCCAAGTAGAATACTCTCTGCGTTTTCTGTACCGTATTTTCCT
>NZ_JAYWCK010000184.1:0-3411 GCF_043780635.1 Flavobacterium sp. | reverse complement strand
AGCTATCGCCTTGGTTTGGGGAACCTTACTATACGCAGTTTTGCAAGTATTTAAAATAAAAAAATTAGGCATTGCTGATAAAAATTAGTAATAAAATTAAATATACTATCAAAATTTGAATTATGAAAAATGTAAAACAAATCTTTTTTGGCTTAGCAATTTTAGCAGTCTTTACGTTCACTCAAACTACTAATGCACAAGCAAAACCGAAAGGAAAAGAATGGAAAGTTCCTGCTGGTGATGCTGCAAAAAAAGGAAAGGGAGATGCTGAGGCAGGAAAAGCTATTTGGGGAAAAGATTGTAAATCTTGCCACGGTGTAAAAGGTCTTGGTGATGGAACAAAAGCAGAAAAAATTAACATTTCTTGTGGTGATTTTTCTTCTAAAGATTTCCAAAGTTTATCTGATGGCGAATTATTCTACAAAACAAAAATTGGTAGAAAACCAATGCCTTCTTTTAAAGAAAAATTGAGTGATACTGAAATTTGGTCAGTTGTTGCCTATGTAAGAACTATGAAAAAATAATTTTTTTTAACATAAAAAAGTCCCGTTTACGAAAGTAGACGGGACTTTTTAGTTAATATTCGAGACTTTTATTTCTTGCTCCACTCAGCAATACTGTCTTTATTCATTTTTACGTAATCTTGATTTTTAGCAGCTTCTGCACCAGCAAGAGATATTTTGGCCGTTTCAATTGCTCCTTTTTTATCTCCTTGTTTGGCTTGGATCAATGATTTTAAGCGATAATAATAAAATGGTTTGTCTTTGCTCATATCCAATGCTTTGTTTACATAAGTCAATGCTTTTACCAAATCTCCATTGGACTGAAATAAGTATTGTGCTGATGAAAAATAATCTCCGGCTGTTGGTCCGGCTAATGCTTTATCAATACTTGCCATTGCTGTTTTTTGGGTTGGAACTTCAAACTTAATCGCTACCAAAGTTTTTTCCCAAGCCAATTCTAAATGTGCAAAATTATTATCCAGATTATTGATTCCAATTGTAAAACTTTCTACATTTCTACCTAGCATTTCAGGTTTTGAATTGGTTTTTAAAGCCACTTTTGTCTCGTCCCACGTTTCAGGAGTGCCCCAATTATCAGTTGATGTATAGAAAACTATTTCCCAATTATCAGCTCTTGGTGTTGTAAATATTGCATATTTCCCTTTTGCCAATGTTTTTCCATCGATAACTACATCGTCACTAAAGGAGATTGTAGTGTTTTCATTAGCTCCAGTTCTCCATAGTTTTCCAAAAGGAACTAAATTATTGAATACGTCTCTTCCTTTTGCACTGGGTCTGGAATAAACAATTTCTACAGTAGTCAAACCAACAACCTGCGTTAATGTTGACTTCGGACTTGCTTGAGGTGTTTTTACCTGCGCTTCAATAGCGTAATTTGCAATCATCATTGCCAAAATAAAAATTATTTTTTTCATAGTATAAAATTTTAGATTTGTTCAAAATTACAAATTCAAGTATTCAAAAATGTTAATTATTCCATAATTTGAAATTAGAGTTTTGATATTCTCTCAAAGTTCAATTCATCAAAATGATTAATCACAACATCAGCCAACGATAAATCTTGAAGTTTTGAATTTTCGCTATTGTAACCAATGCAAAAGATACCAGCCGCTTTTGCAGCAATTATTCCATTAGTGCTATCTTCAATCACGATGCAGTTTTCTTTTGAAGCTATTGACAAATCAGCGGCAAATTCAAAGATTTCCGGATGAGGTTTTGAATTTGGAAAATCCTCTCCACTAACGATATGGGAAAAATACTGATGGAGTCCAAAACGATTGAAAACACGGTCAATTGTCACTTTCGCAGCCGATGAAGCCACAATCAATTGCATTCCGTTTTGGTGTAAATCTTTGATTAATTTTTCGACCCCTTCTATTAAATATAAATCTTCCTTATTGTCGAAAGCATCATTAAAAATAGTGCGTTTTCTTTGAATTAAATCCTCCACTTCAAGGTCAATAGGGAATAGTTCTTTGAGTTTTTGGAATGTATTTCGGGTGGAATTCCCCATAAATGAAGTAAACATATCCTTAGAAACATCAATATTTAATTCGGCAAAGTGTTGAAAATAAGCATAACTGTGCACTGGTTCCGTGTCAACAATTACGCCATCCATATCAAAAATTACGGTTTGTATCATTTTAGGTATTGGGTTTTGGGTATATAGGTTGCATAGACTTAAAAATCCCGATAACTATCGAGTGCTGACCACTAATCCAGTTTTCCATCAAAATGCATCGTCCATTTTCCCTGGACTTTCATTACTTGTTCGATTACTTCACGAACGGCCCCTTTTCCGCCATTTTTATGCGAAATATATTTAGAAATGGCTTTTATTTCCGGGCTTGCATCTTGCGGACAAGTAGGCAATCCAACTAATTGCATCACGTGATAATCAGGAATATCGTCGCCCATATATAAAACCTGCTCTGATTTAATATTATAGAGTTCAATATATTCTTTAAAAGTTTCGACTTTATCCGGTGTGCCAAGGTGAATGTCGGTTATTCCCAAATTTCTCAATCGAACGCGAACACCTTCGTTGCTTCCTCCCGAAATAATGCAGACATTATAACCGCTTTCTACGGCTGCTTTCATCGCATAACCGTCACGAATATTCATAGTTCGTAGAATCTCGCCTTCATTGGTCACAAAAACGGAACTATCAGTGAGAACGCCATCAACATCAAAAACAAATGTGGTGATTTCGTTCATTATTTGTTTATAACTCTTTGCCATTATTTTGTATTGATTGGGTTAGTATTTTATAAATTGTTGCGTGATTTTCATTGGACAAAAAATCCAAATGAGCTTCGATTGTTTGGGTGTCGTTGCGTTTTGCCGGACCAGTTTGCGCTGCTGAAGGTGACAGCGTCATTACCTTGTTCACGGTTTCCAAAATTAATGGTTTTAAGATTTCAAAAGGAATTTTATTTTCGTCACAAATTTCATTACCAATTCGATACATTTCGTTCACAAAATTATTGACGAAAACTGCCGAAATATGCAATGCTTTTCGTTGTTTTTCATTGCTTTTGAATACATTATTGGAAATGGATTTGGCTACTTTTTCCAATAATTCAAAATCAGAATCATTTTCACTTTCCAAACAAAAAGGAATTTGGCTAAAATCAACAGCTTTGTTTTTGGTAAAAGTTTGCAAAGGGTAAAAAATGCCTCTTCTATTTTTATTATCCAAGGAATCTATGGGAACACTTCCCGAAGTATGCACGACAAGACGATTTTTAAATGGCAATTGTGACGAAACTTTAGAAATAGCATCATCTGAAACGGCTATAATATATAGGTCAGCTTCGACCAAATCATTGAAATTATTAGCGATTTTGTTAGAATCGAGTAGGGGAATGATGGTTTCTTTTCGTCT
>NZ_JAYWCK010000183.1:0-26747 GCF_043780635.1 Flavobacterium sp. | reverse complement strand
TTCAAATTCGGCTTTCGCTTTTTCAAACTCTTCGTTTTTTGTCGCTAATTCTGTTGCTTGTGCGTTAGCAGTAGCTTGGTATTCTAAACGAATACTATCTTCTAATTGGTGTTTTAGAATTTCATTTACATCAATAGAAGTGCCACATTTTGGACATTTAATGGAAGTTTGATCAGACATAAGATTTACGTTTTATTGGTTTACTCAGCAAATTTAGAGAGGGTGTGTGCATTATGTGTACACAGTAAGTTAATAGTTTGCATTTAGTATTTTTATTCTTTTAGCAATCGAAGTTACTAATGATTCGGGTGCTATTACTTTTACTTTTTCACCAAAGGAAAGAATCCTCATTTCAAGTTCGTAATTCAGCATAACTTTTATTCTTATTTCTAATGAGCCATCTTCCAATAGTTTTGATTTTTGAGACCAGTGAAGGGGTTTTGTACTGATGTATGGTGCTTGCTCTTTGCTGAAAACTAATTTCACCTCCTCGACTTGTTTATTTTGGTCTTTTGAAACACCAATCATATCTTCAAAAAAATCATTCCAGTTAGTAGTGTCTTCTTTGTATTTATTATTTGTTTTTTCTATATTGCCGTTTATTCTATCTAATGCCAAATTCCATTGTGAATTATCATTGTATTCATTATATCCGAAAACAAACCATCTGCTATTGTACTGTTTTAAAAAATAAGGATGGAAGATAATTTCATATTCAGGAGTGTTGAATGGTTCATATTTTATTTTGATAACTGTTTTATTGATTATTGCATTGAAAATTGGTGTTATGAGATTATATCCTTTATAATCGATATTAGATTCTAATGACATCACCTTGTTTTCATTATTTTTCAACCCAAATTTATCATTTAATAATGGTGCTATTTCATTCACCCATTCGAATTCTGGGCTGCCTTCAAATCTTTGCAAAATTGATATTGCATTTTTTAATAGTTCTGCTTCATTATTATTGAGTGGACTTTTATTTATGGAGAAGTTTTTATCAGAATAGCGATAATAGAAACCAGTAGCACCTTTAATGGTTTCAATAGGTGCATCATATCCCGATGTACTCCTCATAAAACTAATATCTTTACGTAAGGTTCTGATTTCAACACCAGAGCTATTTTGATCAAATTCTATTATAGCATCATTTACCGAATCGAGAAGATCTTCGATGCTATATTCTTTACCAAAGTTTTGAAAGCATTTGTCTAGCTTGTTGTACCGGACTAATTGGTGTTTTGTTGTAAACATTTTTATGAGTCTAAATAGGTTGATTTACAACTAAGTGTTGAAATCAATCACCTTGTAAATCTATAAATTTTAAACAAATAAACCTATTCAAATTTTGAACTGGTTATTATTACTGTAAGTAAACCCTTGTGTTTGATTTACAGTGTTTTGCTTAAATATTTCAAATTTATAGAATTAAACTCATTCGGTTTTACAGTTTTCCACATTGTGGAAATAATAATTAAACTTTTATAGATTATTGATAATATATATTAGGCTTTTAAGTCTTTATTTACTTGGATATACTATATTAATCTGGTTTTCTTTCTAGAGTTAATCTTATACAAATAATCAATAAAATCCGGAAGTTCGAAAAGACTTAACAGGCCAATAGGTTCCAATGCCATTTGGTGCAAAATGATTTCTCGGATGTGTTTGCGAAAGGCTATTTCGCCAATAACTTGCATTACAATCCAATCGATATTTGCTTCCAGATTTTCGAAATGTTTGAGTTCGTTGTAGTGGGGGAGGTACAGATTGATTTTTATTTGCTTGGTCGCGATGTTGTAATCCAATAGTGCCATTTGTAATTCGCTGATTTTGATTTCGTAGTTGCCACAATTACAGGGTTCGTTGGTACCGTTTTTATATTCTGAGGTATCCTCCAGTGGTTTTATGAATGCCTGGGCGTTGAAGTTTACCAGCGCAGGCACCTGGTTTTCTAATGCAATGATTTTTGCGAATAGTTTTCGGTATCCGTTGCCGGTGAAAATGATGATGAATTTGTCATTGATTGTTTTAGGAGATTTTATTACATAACCAATTCTTCTAGAAACATAGTCTAGTTTTTTTGTTATTTGGGAGAGAACTTCTTCGGTATTGATCCAGAGTAGGATGGCGTTTGTGATTTCTTGTTCGTTTTTTTGGAAGTAGTTCCAGAAGGTGGTGATTTTTTTCATTGCTAAAGAGTGAGTTGTGAGAAGTGAATAGTGAGTTGTGAGTTATGAGCTATACTTTATGGGTATCGGGTGTTGGGTACTGGGTTTTGGGTTGAGGTCCTTCGACAAGCTCAGGATGACAAAATAAGAGATTATCGTTTGTCTTTGGTGGTTTTGTCGAAGGCGATGAGGTTGAGCATATTGCGGAGGCGGGAGCGGACTCTGTTGCCGTAGGCGGTTTCTATTTCGGAGGCAGAGAGGTTAGTGGTGATGTGGGTGTATATTTTTTTGGAGATGAATATGTCGTATCTGGAGAGTATTATTTCTGCCATTACATTACACTCGTTGCCGTAGTATACGAGGTTCTTTTCAGTGCCTAAATCATCGAAACAAATGGTTTTGGGGTCGGGATAGAGTTTTCCTTTGCTGTATTTTTGGATTATTTCGTAACCGTCCTGGATAAATTCGAAACTAATGTCCCGGCAGGGTTTTATATAAAATTTATATTCGGTTGAGGTTAGGGTTTTCATAAGATTCATTAGGGTGGTTTTTCCGCTGCCAACTGGTCCAGAAAGCAATATTCCTTTGTTGAGATCTATGTTGTATTGATAACAGCTTGGTTCGTCTTTAAGGAAATAGGCAATGAGTTTGTAAATTATTGGGTAATCGCTTTCAAGGATTTTGAAATGATTTCCGTATAATTCTATGCCTCTTTTTTCGAGCCAAAGGATTATTTCTTGGTAATTGTAGTGGGTTTTTATTTCTGTTTCCATAAAATTTAAAATTTAACAGCCAAGTGCGCAAATTGAGATTAGCTTACGCTCTGTTCGCTTCGCTCGGGTGCTTCGTTCCTCGCAATGACAGTTGGGCTTAAAGAGGTTCTGAATAGTCTTTGTCGTTACCAATGTTGAGGTGCTTCGCTCGGTCGGGTGGTTTTTCGTAAGTTGTGAATTTGTTGGCGTTGAGCATCCAGTTTTGAGCTGCGGCTTGCCAATTGATCATTGGGGTTTTGCCACCGACTAGCCAACCGACACTGGAGAAGTAATTGAAAAATTTATTAGCTTCGAGTTCGGGAAAGTTTTGTTCGAGGAAATAGGATTTGACATTTTCGATTGTTGGCTTCTCAACTGCGCTCGAAGTGACAAGAAACTCTTTTTCTTTTTTGGCGGAACTTTTTTCTTTTTCTTTAGCAGCTTCGCTTTTTAAAAAATCATCATCATTTTCATTTTTTTTTGCTTGCTCGTCCAAGTTTACAATCTTTGAAATGTTTTGATTGTTTGTAATGTTTGTATTGTTTATATAAGATACCAGAGCTTGTTCAGTACTTGTCTGTTCACTTGTACCACTACTAGTACAAGACTTGTTCACTACTTGTTCATTAACTAGTTCAAAAACAGGTTCATTTTTTGGCATTGTTGTCCTTTCGTTTTTGGGAATTGGTTTTAAATCATCTGAAAAATTGAATAAATAAACGTGGCTTCCTTTGAATGGATTGTAAGAGGGTTCATAGTTGATATAGCCTAGAGAATGTAAGTTTTTCAAACACTTATGATAGGTAGCTTTGGAACTGATTTTGCTTATTCTCATTACCTCATCACGAGATATACTGATTGGGTTTTTGAACCGATTGCAATTCCAAAATTGAAACAACGACATATACAAACTTACGTGTGTTGGATTGAGTGTTTTATCGATGGCAACTTTTTCGAAGAATCCTGTTAGATGTTTTATGTAATTCATCTTTGAGTTATTTAGGATTGAATAAATTAGGTGTTGCTTCCACTTTGTTTGTCTGCAAAACTTTTTCTAGATCGCTATTGGCATAGTAAAGTATTCCGCCAATTTTAGTGTAAGATATCGTTCCATTGATTCGCAGGTTTTGCAAAGTACCAGGAGAAATGTTTAATAACTTTCTGACTTCATTGGATTTAAGCCATTGTTTTTGCTGTTGCGGTTTGGAATTAAATAGTGTGTTTAAATCAGAAAGCAAGAGGGTTCGAAATTCGTTTAAATCCTCGCGAGTGATTACTTCGATTGCCATAATGTTGTGGTTTTAAATGTTTGGGACAAAGAGAAATAATAAAGTAATACCAAAACAGTCACAGGGGTCATATGACCCCTAATGTACCCCCAACAAAATCAGCTAATCGGAGTGGATAAGTTTTTTATTTATTTGTTTTAGTCAGCTATTTTAATACAATTATGACTAAATTTGCACAATGAATATCAAATAGGAGGTAAACTTCTAAAAATATATTGCGAAAGTTATTTAGGGCATCAGAAAACGACCAAACTTCTTATAGTCAGCCTACGAATAAACTGTTCGCCTTCGCTATGCGTGGGCTCGGTTTATCGTGGCTGTAGGTGCTTGGTCGTACCTCTGATGCTGGTGATCGATGACCCACGCTGTTTGTATGTACCAATACCAAAATGGTTTATTAGTAATTCATAACTCGATTAATTATGAAAGACGATATTAAATTAAGCCTCGAACTCCAACGATTTATGGATTACCATTCAATTCCCAATCTCTCCGAATTACTGAAAATTGACGATGAGAAATTACTTGAAATGGATTTATTTGGATGGAGATTAATGCGAGAAGTTCTAGTCCTTCGTGAATTTTAACATTTCCATTAATTTATCATTAA
Organism: Flavobacterium sp.; assembly: GCF_043780635.1. Classification (GTDB taxonomy): domain Bacteria; phylum Bacteroidota; class Bacteroidia; order Flavobacteriales; family Flavobacteriaceae; genus Flavobacterium. The sequence continues at coordinate 21,922 of NZ_JAYWCK010000183.1, read as the reverse complement.
CTACTTCTTTTGTGGAGCTTTCCACATTATGAAATTTTGTTCTTAGACTTTCAATTGCTATATTTTCGGTTTTTATAGTTTTGAAATTTCTTGCAATAAATCTAATCACATCCGCTTGGATTTTATGGTTTATAATATTGGTTTCTACCAAAATTTTAGTAAAGAAACTTAACTGAGCAACTGAAAAATTTGTTAGAAATTTAAATTCATCTTTTTTGTGAGGAGACACCAGTAATTGATTCGTTTCTTGTTCCACTATTCTATTCAAATACTCAATTTCTTCTTCAATCCAACCTACAATTTGTTTTTTAATAGGAGGCAAGTTTGTTTTGTATTTTATTGCATTTCCAATTTGTTTTTGATTGTAGATTTTAAGTATTCGGAATAAACTGTAAATTTTTTGAGTATCATTTTCTAATGGTTCTAATTCTTGTAAAAAAGTATTAGTCAGGTATTTGAATAATTGTAATGAATTAAAATTTAGAACGAAAAGGCAATCCAGAATAGCTTCTTCAGTTAATTTTTCAAATTCAATTTGTTTGTGTAATTCTTTGATGATTTTTGTGCAGTAATTAAATTCATAGTAGGTTAATTTTCCTTGAAAATTTAAAGTTTCGATTTTGAGTAAAGGTTCATATACTAATTTCAATATTTGATCATTAATATTGCTTTTCAACAAAATTGACTTGACTTCATTGAGTTTTTTAGAAATTTTAAATTCCTTTACAAATGTAGAACGATAGGGGATATGACCATTTTCATTGAGGTAATTCTTGTATTCTTTTTCTATAAAACGTTGCAATTTTTGAATATAGATGTAGGTGATTTTTAAACAGTCTATTTTATTATAATCATTTGAAAATTGGTAGAGGTGTGAATCGTTTTCTGGGTTTATTTCCTTTATTAAACGTTGGGCAAGATTTTCTAATGCATATTGTTTTTGATGGATGTACTCTTCACTTTTGATTTTTGAATTTAATTTAAAAATGCGCTCTTTATCTATTATTTTGATTTTATAGTTTTCCTTTTTGAGTGTGTGATAACAATATAAAAAGAAACGTTGTTCTTGTGTTAAATCTTCAATCTCACAATCCTGGAATAGGTATACGGTATTTTCTTTTTTTGCACACCAACTCCAACTGGATTGATTGCTGGAAATGTTTAACTCATTTACTATAGTTGGAATATATTGTTCCATTTCTGAAATTGCTCCGGTTTCTTTAAATTTGAGCTTACTAACTCTTGGATGTAAGCTGTGAATCGGTTTTTTTGCAGTGTATTTAATTTCGTTGTTTATGAAGCTGAAGTTTACTTGATGAATAAGATAGCTCTTTGAAGCAGATTTTTCGAGAAATGGAGCTAGATCGTTACTAAAAATAATCTTTGGATTTTTTATTTCTTTTACTATCCTATCATAGTTTTCTAGTATGTATTTTGCTTTCATACTCGTTTAGCAGCTTACTATTTTGGCATCCAATATTGAAAATAAAAGGAGGCCTTCGAAAGCCATTCTATGTCGTTTAAAAAAGACATTTTTCACACTACTTATTAGGTGTGTTTTGATAAAACTGAATAAAAAAAAGATTTTTATGTAAGAGTCCAAGTTATTATTCTTTAAATTGGTAGAATGTTTTGGTTACAAGTACGTCAAAACTAATAATTTTTAGTACTATTTATAGTGTTAAATATTTTATATCTCAAAATAAATAATAAATCTCAAAAAAGAATATGACAAATGTCATATTTAGAAATTAAAAGATATTTTCATCTTAAATTATCATCATTTTGAAAGCAAAAAAAGAACCCCACCTGAGGGTTCTTTTACTATAAACAGCATTTTTTAGTATGTGTTTTGTAGTTTAGTGAATTTATATTGAGTATTACAATTGTTATTTTGTGTTAGTTTATTTTCTTGACTGGTATTTCCATTTTGAATTTTTCTTTTAAAATCATCATATCATCACTCACTTTTCTATCCAATACTTTTGCATAATGTTGGGTTGTTCTTAAATTTTTATGACCAAGCATTTTACTTACGCTCTCTATTGGAACCCCATTTGTAAGCGTTATAGTCGTTGCAAATGTATGTCGGGCAATATGGAAGGTTAATTCTTTTTCAATCTTGCAAATAGCAGCTATTTCTTTTAAATAGGCATTCATTTTTTGGTTTGATAATATTGGTAAAAGCTTGTCTTGGTTATTGCTTTGTGGATGATCCTCATATTTATCAATAATATTTTGTGTAACCGGAAGGATTGGAATTTTAGATGCGCTCTCTGTTTTTTGTCTGTGTGTAAATATCCATTTCTCGCCATCAATACCGATGCTTATATGCGACTTAGTTAAGTTTTTGACATCAATGTATGCCAAGCCAGTAAAGCAGCTGAAAAGGAATATATCGCGTACAAGCGATAATCTATCGTTTTTTAAATCTTTGTTGATTATGTTTTGAATTTCTACTTCGGATAAATAAACCCTTTCTACTTCTTTTACTTTTGATTTGTAGTTAGCAAATGGATTTTTGTCTAACCAATCATTGGACAGACAAAGTTTGATTATTTTATTGAAGTTTTTGATGTATTTGACAGCTGTGTTATTGGCACAGTTCCGCACGCTTCTTAACCAAAACTCATAATCTGTAATAAATGCGTGATCTATCTTTGTTATTTCAATATCAGAGATATTATATTTCCATTGCATAAATTCAATTGTATGGCTTAGCGAAGTTTTATAACGTTCTAATGTTCCTGGTGCATATTCTTTTCCAATCAATTCTTTGATTTTATTGTTGTGATCTTGGAAAATGGGGATAAGCATTCTTGCTCTTTCATCAACTCCTAGTATTTTGCTTTTAAGTGTTTCGGCTGTTACTGGAATTTTTTTGTGTACTAATTCCATTTGCAGATCTATAATTTGAATTCTCAACATATCCAGATGGCTATTTATTGAACGAGCTTCTTCTGAATTGCCTTTCATTTTGGCTGCTTCTGTCGACCATTTGGATATTTCTACAAATCTGTTGGAACTTAATTCAATTCTTTTTCCATTGATTGTGATACGTGTGTATATAGGTACTAAACCGTTTACACTTGCTTTTGCTCTCTTTGCGTAAAAGAGAATAGATACTTTTGTTTTCATCGTGGTAACCTTTTAGTTGTTATTAAATTTAATTCTAATAAGACTAACACACAAGATGTACAATTTTTAAACTGGTCGTTGAACTGGTTGTAATGCCTTGTGAATGCTAGGTTGAGATAAAAATCGGTTACCCTAATTTCGGATAGTTTAGGGTAACCGATTTTATCCCTTTCAGTTCACGCATTAATGAATAATTTGATTGTGTGGGAAAAGAAAAAACCCTTTAAATCATACGATTCAAAGGGTTTTAATTCAATTTGTATTTCTACTGGCGGAGAAAGAGGGATTCGAACCCCCGGACCTGTTACAGTCAACAGTTTTCAAGACTGCCGCATTCGACCGCTCTGCCATTTCTCCAATAAAGCGCATTCGATTTCTCAATGCGGTTGCAAATATAAGAACCTTTTTTTGTTTTACAAAAACTATTTTTATAAAAAAAGAATCCTTTTTAACCCCTGCTTTTTAATCGTTTCATTTCTTGGACCTTAATCCAAAAAAAGCCCGGTATAAAAGCAATATTCAGTGCTAATACATTACATATTCTTTGATTTCAAGACCATATCCTATCATTCCCACACGCTTGGTCTGCTCCGTATTCGAGAGCAAACGGATCTTCGAGATGTCCAGATCGTGCAAAATCTGGGCGCCAATACCAAAATCACGATTGTCCATTTTAATCTGTGGGGCTTTAAAAATACCTTTGGTCTGCAGGGATTTCAATTCAACAATTCGGTTTAGTAAATCCCCCGACTGTGATTCCTGGTTGATAAACAACACAGCTCCCTTACCGTCTGCATTAATTAGTTCGAAAAGGTCACACAATTTTTTATTGGCATCATTGGTCAGCGTACCCAAAATATCATTATTGATTAAGGTTGCATTTATACGAGTTAATACGGGTTCACCTATATTCCAGGTTCCTTTTGTCAGCGCCACATGCACTCGATTATTGGTGGTTTGCAAGTAAGCTCTTAGTCGGAAGGTGCCAAAACGGGTTTCTATCTCAAAATCTTCTTTCTTGACAATCAGACTGTCGTGCTGCATACGGTAAGCAACTAGATCTTCGATGGAAACTAGTTTCAAATTAAACTTCTTAGCAACTTTAACCAATTGTGGTAACCGCGCCATGGTGCCGTCCTCATTCATAATTTCGACAATTACCCCGGCTGATTTAAAGCCTGCCAATCGGGCAAAATCTATCGCAGCTTCTGTATGTCCGGTACGTCTTAAAACACCTCCCTGCTTGGCTATCAAAGGGAAGATATGTCCGGGCCTGGCAAGATCATGGGGTTTAGTGTTGGGGTCAACCAAGGCTAAAATGGTACGCGCCCGATCCGCCGCTGAAATACCGGTAGTAACTCCGTTCCCTCTTAAATCCACCGAAACGGTGAAAGCGGTTTCCATAGGGTCTGTGTTATTATGAACCATCGCAGTCAGTCCTAAATCCTTACAACGATTTTCGGTCAGTGGAGCACAGATCAGTCCACGACCATGGGTAGCCATAAAATTGATCATCTCTGGTGTTACCTTTTCGGCAGCAGCCAGAAAATCACCTTCGTTTTCCCGACCTTCATCATCAACAACAATGATTATTTTGCCTTGGCGAATGTCTTCTATAGCTTCTTCTATAGTGTTGAGTTGTATGATGCTTGTACTCATATTCTAGTTATTTTGGTGGTGGAAATACTTTTTGAAATATTTTTTGAAAGGGTGCCAAAAAGACATCCATATTGATTAACCCAATATCATTAGTGGCTCTGTAGGTTAGTAAAATGGCCAATGGCGACAAGATAAATGACGACATCCAGGCTCCTAAAAAAGGAGTCAGTCCATTTTCTTGTGAAATTCGTTTGCCAAAAGTATTGATGAAGTGAAAGGTTATGAATATTAATACGGCGAAAACTATGGGTAGTCCAAGTCCTCCTTTTCGAATGATGGCACCCAGCGGAGCCCCTATAAAAAACATGAGGAAACAGGCAAAGGCAATGACAAACTTGTCATAAAAAGCCAGAATGTGACCGTTAATATTCTTTTGTTTGCTTAATAATTCAGTATTAGTTCCGTTAATCGAAAACAGTGTGTTTTCAACGGTACTGCCGGCAAAATTTAATACAGCTAGTTTTTTATCATTGGGATACAATGACAATAAATCGTTGGGAGGGGCCTTATGTTTTTTGATAGGAGCAAACACTTTAGATGTCCGTTGAATCCCGATGCGTTGATTGATGTTTTCCGAAAATGACAAAATTTCAGTATTCATATTCTTGTGTAAAGAATCCAAAGTATAGTTCAGTTCACTAATATTCAGCATGGTATTGGTGTTAGAAATACTGGCATCATCTACATCTACCTTATTCAGTTTAGACAAATCTATATTAATAATATATCGTTTGAAAGTGCTTTTTGCAAAAGGGACTTTGCCACGGTCTTCATATTTTTTAGGCGTGATGTCTTCATAATAATAGCCATTATTCAGCACCATTTTCAGCGTGTTGGATTGCTCACTGCTGATTAGTTCTCCGTTTTTGGCCTTGATAACGGTTTTATTACCGTCACCCATTGCCGATTTTTTGTGGATGGTGATCCCCGTCAGCGAGTTGCCGTTGGGACCTGATTTTTTATTGACCTTGATAGAATAAAGCCCCACGTTACTAAACTGCCCTTCGGCAATAGCCATAGCAGGTTTTAATTGGGCAATGTTTCTCCTGAAATTGATAAACTTATATTCCGCATAAGGAATCACATTATTGGCAAAAGAAAAAGCAACGACACTCAATATAGAGATGAAGATAATCAGGCTTTTCATCGCGCGCTGTAGCGAAATTCCAGCCGATTTCATTGCGGCAAACTCATAGTTTTCGGCCAGATTACCAAAGGTCATAATTGAAGCCAGTAAAACCGATAAAGGCAATACCAAGGGAACAATACGTGGCATCGCAAACATTAAAAACTTGAGAACCATCAATAAATCCAAATCCTTACCCGCTAATTCTGCGATAAACAACCACACCGATTGCAGGATGAATATAAAAAACAGGATTATAAATACCATGAAAAAGGTACTCAGAAAAGTCTTTAGTAAGTATTTGTCGAGAATTTTCACCTAGAATTAATCTAATTTATTGATGTAGTAGTTTGGATATTTACTAGCCACAAAGATAAATTGATTTTTTGACAAAGGTTGGTTGGTTTTAAAAGAATTAACGGTGAGGGTTGTTTTAGTTCCTTTTTTGCCTGTTTCAATCAAATTGTAGATGTGTTTGGTCTGAACATCGATGCCTAGTAAGATCTCTTTTCTTTGGTCTTTGGCATTCATAGGAACTAATTTGATGTATTGAATTTTGCGGCCTTTGATGTCTTGCAAATCGTCCATACTGCATTTGTAGCCGCTATTAAAAAAAGTAAGCATTTTCGATGGAGTGATAGCATTGTCGTCTTTTTCATTAACGGTAGAAACGGTAACTTCTTCGTCTTCAGGAACAATGGTGTAGGTTTTCTTTCCGTCAAATATCTTGGTCACGCCCATAAAATTCAATATATATTGATTGCCTTTCATAGTGACATTCCCCTTGCTGTCCTGATTGATGTTTTCTTTGGCGTTATTCAGGGTGTATTTAAAATCAATGACAATATTGTCGTAGCTCTTTATTTTTGCGGTGACTTGATTAAGAAGGTCCTTGGCCTCTTTATCTTGTGCGTTTGCAAAAAGGCTGATAAGGAATAGAAATGTAATCTGTAAAGTCTTAGTCATTGTATTAATTATTTTGTTCATTTTTGAAAAACTGATCAAGAGAACTCATGTCTAGAATGTTGACGCTTCGGGCTTTGCTACCTTCAAAAGGGCCAACAATTCCGGCTGCCTCCAATTGATCAATCAGTCTTCCAGCACGGTTGTAACCCAATTTTAGTTTTCTCTGCAAAAGCGAAGCGGAACCTTGTTGCGCCATAACAATAATCTCGGCCGCTTCACGGAATAAAGTATCTCTTTCGGAAATATCCATATCAAGATTAATGCCACTTTCTTCTCCAACAAACTCTGGAAGTAAATAAGCGGTAGCATAAGCTTTTTGGGAACCAATAAATTCAGTTATTTTTTCCACTTCAGGAGTGTCAATAAAAGCACATTGCACACGCACCACATCATTTCCATTGTGATAAAGCATATCGCCTCGACCTATTAATTGATCTGCACCTTGAGTGTCTAAAATTGTTCTGGAATCTATTTTAGAAGTTACTCTAAATGCGATTCGGGCAGGGAAATTGGCTTTGATTAATCCGGTAATCACATTCACCGAAGGTCTTTGTGTGGCAATAATCAAATGGATACCAATGGCACGTGCTAATTGAGCCAATCGTGCAATGGGAACTTCCACTTCCTTACCTGCGGTCATAATCAAATCGGCAAACTCATCGACAATCAACACAATATAAGGTAAAAAGCGGTGTCCGTTTTCAGGGTTCAGCTTTCTGGATTTAAATTTATCATTGTATTCCTTTATGTTACGAACCATGGCGTCTTTCAATAAAGAATAGCGATTGTCCATTTCCACACAAAGCGAATTCAGGGTATTGATAACTTTGGCATTATCCGTAATAATTGCGTCTTCGGTATCGGGAAGTTTAGCCAAATAGTGTCTTTCAATTTTATTAAAAAGCGTCAGCTCCACTTTTTTCGGATCGACCAAAACAAACTTGATTTCGGCTGGATGTTTTTTGTATAATAATGAAGTGATAACGGCATTCAAACCAACAGATTTTCCTTGTCCCGTGGCACCAGCCATTAATAAGTGAGGCATCTTGGCTAAATCGACCACAAAAGTTTCATTCGAAATGGTTTTACCTAAAGCAATGGGTAATTCCATTTCAGCTTCCTGAAATTTGGCTGAGCCAATAACACTTTTCATCGAAACCATTGTTGGATTCTTGTTGGGAACCTCAATCCCAATGGTTCCTTTTCCGGGAATAGGAGCAATGATACGAATCCCCAATGCCGAAAGTGATAAAGCAATATCATCTTCTAAACTCTTGATTTTCGAAATACGGATTCCTGCTTCTGGCACAATCTCATAAAGCGTCACCGATGGACCAACCGTCGCTTTAATCTGCGCGATTTCAATTTTATAATTACGAAGTGTTTCTACAATTCGGTTTTTATTTTCTTCTAATTCCTCCTGATTGATGGTAATACCGCCAGTGGAGTATTCTTTTAATAAATCAATCGTTGGGTATTTGTAATTGGATAAATCCAAAGTAGGGTCAAATAATCCAAAATCAGCCACCAGTTTCGAAGCTAAATTCTCTTCGATAATGTCTTCTTCTGGAGCTTTTTCAATCACAAAATGATCATCATTGGTATGAATGATTTCAGGTAAATGAAAAGGAGGTGGAGTCACTTCCAAAGGAACAGTTTTCAAACTAATCTCCGAAGGATTACTGATGGTAGGCTTTAATGCTTCTTTGTTGAGCTCAAATTGAGAACCGGCAGATTTCAAATGGATATCCTCGCTAACATCTTCTGCATCTTCAACGGCATATTCTTCCAGATTATAGGCACTGGAATCAATAGTCGAAGCATTTGTAGCTAAATCGGTTTTGATTTCTTTTTTGGTGCTTTCGAAGAAGGATTTTATCTTCTCGGGAGACACTTTGATTTTAAAGATCAGATAAAGGATAAGTCCAAAAGCTAAAACAAGTAAGGTTCCGGTTTTGCCAATGTAATCCTGAGCGAATAAATTCAGTTCATAACCAATGGTTCCGCCCAACTCGGGTAGGGAAGTGGCAAAAAAACCAAACGTTACCGAAAGGATAATCACAACAAACAAATCCCAAAACCAAATATTCTTCAGTTTTTTAAGGGGAATGTCCAATATTAAAAACATCCCTGTCAGGAAGAATAATTTCACGAATAGAAAAGAAGCAAGTCCAAAACCCTGGTATACAATTAAATCGGCAAGGAAAGCACCAAATTTTCCGAGCCAATTCTGAACGGTTTCGTTTCGGTCTGCCAATTGATTTACAGCGCTTTGGTCGGCTTGCCCATAGATATAAAAGGAAATGAAGGCAAGCAACAAAGCAATGGAAAATAATACCAAGAGTGAACCCAAAACAATTTTATGCTGTTTTGTAAATGTCCAAGACTTTTTTGTCTCAGATTTAGGTTCAGTTTTCTTGTCCGAAGTTGCTGTTTTTATTGTTTTTGCCATTCTTGATTGAACTATTTACTAGAAAATTTTTGGTACATATATAATTAATCCTATGACAATGGCCGTGATAGCAGCAAAAAATACAGCTCCAGCGGAAATGTCTTTGATGAATCCAATTCTTTCATGATATTCTGGATGAATAAAATCAGCAATTTTTTCAATAGCTGTGTTCAATCCTTCAATACTCATAACTAAACCAATGGACAAGATTTGAAAAAGCCATTCAATTGCCGAAATAGCAAAGTAAAAACCAGCAATGGTCATCAAAATCGCAATCGAAAATTGGACTTTGATACTGTCTTCGGTAGTAATCAATTTAATAGCACCTTTCATGGCAAAGGAAACGCTTTTTAATCTTCCGGTAAAGAGGGTGTTATCTTTCTGAAATTCCATTCCTTAATTTAAAAATACTGCCAACGCGGCTTCATAATTAGGTTCGTTCGCAATTTCCGGAACTTGTTCCGTATAAACAATGCTTCCATTTTCGTCAACAACAATGATTGCTCTTGAATGTAAGCCAGTGAATTTGCCTTCAATAATTTCTAAACCATTGGTTTTACCAAAACTTCCGTCTCTGAAATCAGATAAATTAACCACATTTTCAATTCCTTCAGCTCCACAAAAACGTTTTTGAGCAAAAGGTAAATCTCTGGAGATACACAATACTTTGGTGTTGACTAATTTGCTGGCACTTTCATTGAATTTGCGAACCGATGTGGCGCATGTTCCGGTATCAATACTTGGAAAAATATTCAGTACTAATTTGGTTCCTGCAAAATCATTTAAAGAAGTTTCCGAAAGATCACTTTTAACTAATTTAAAATCGGATAATTTTGTGCCCACTTTTGGCAATTCACCAGAGGTGTGTATTAGATTTCCACCTAATGTTATTGAAGCCATAATTTATTTTAAATTTTTAATGTGCTCAAAAGTATGAAAATTTATTTAGTTAATTTTTTCTAAAACACTTTTTTGTTCAATTGTATTATCGTATTATTGCAATATATAAATCAATTACTTTTATGGGAGCATCAAAATCAGAAAGTTTTTCGGAAGAACACAATCAATTGGCAACATTGTTTAAGGCAATGTCTCATCCGGCAAGAATCGCTATAATTGAGTATTTGTTGGATGTTGATACGTGTATTTGTGGTGATATTGTTAATGAATTGCCATTGGCACAACCCACAGTTTCCCAGCATTTATCGGCACTAAAAAATGCAGGAATTATCAAAGGAAATATTGAAGGCACAGCCATTTGCTATTGTCTGAATATGGAAACACTGCAAAAAATAGAAGGCTATTTTTTCGCGATTACAAAGAAATTAAAAGGAAAATGTTGTTAAATTTTACACTTTAAAAAATGAAAAATTCAGAAGAAATTAAAGAAATGGTAAAGCAAAAATACAGTGAAATTGCTTTACAAGACAAAGAATCAAACGAATCCTCCTGTTGTGGATCAGGGGGTTGCAGCACCGAAGTATACAATATTATGTCAGAAGATTATAACGAATTAAAAGGATATGAAGCTGATGCCGATTTGGGTTTGGGTTGCGGTTTACCCACTCAATTTGCCAAGATAAGCAAAGGCGACGTGGTAGTGGATTTAGGAAGCGGAGCAGGAAACGATTGTTTTGTCGCTCGTGCCGAAGCCGGAGAAAGCGGAAAGATAATAGGAGTCGATTTTACCGAAGCTATGATTGCAAAAGCACGCTTGAATGCCGATAAACTAGGTTTCAACAACGTAGAATTTCGATTGGGTGATATTGAAAACTTGCCAGTTGGCGGGAATTCTGCCGATGTCGTAATTAGCAATTGCGTGTTAAACCTAGTTCCAAACAAACAAAAAGCGTTTAGCGAAATACACCGAATTCTTAAAAACGGAGGACACTTCAGTATTTCTGATATTGTCGTAACAGGTAATTTACCGGAAAAGATTAAAAACGCTGCCGAAATGTATGCCGGTTGTGTCGCCAGTGCCATCAAAAAGGACGAATATTTGGGTTATATTAAAGAACTTGGATTCAAAAATATTGTATTGCAGAAAGAAAAACCAATTATTGTTCCCAAAGATATTCTTGTAAACTATTTGAATGAAGAGGAAATTAATCTATACACTTCAAGTCCAAATATTATATACAGCATCACAGTGTATGCAGAAAAAGGGGAAGAATGTTGTTCTCCCGGAACTTCTTGTTGTTAAACTAGGATTTCTAGGTATTCTGCCTACCCGAAGATTTCGTTCTCACTTTTTGTCCTAGGGATTTGGAAGCGAGTGTCAATCAATTGAAAAATCCGTAAAAAGAAATTCTGTTTGAGGCTACAAGCCGAGTTTATTTCTTTTAGGATTTGAAATTGAAATTGACCGCTGAAAATTCCAAGACTTGATTTTTTTGTTTCTTTTTTTATCAAGAAAAAAAGAAAAGATAGCAATTAGAATCTTCTAATGCATTGACAACTATAATTTTCATAAAACAGTTAAGATTCCCATCAATAATAAAAATCACTGAATCTGACACTTGTTTATATTCCGCTACGATTAAATGGATATAAAAAACGTCCCGATTATCGGGACGTTTTCAGTTTATTGACTTAAAAATGCGAATCTATTTATCGATAGATCCCAGAACTCTTTTCATAAAAGTATTCAAAGCCTCTTTTTTATCCATTCCGCCCTTAATCATTTTGTGAACCTCAAGCGCGCCGTACATATTGGAAATTAATTCACCAATGACGTCCAATTCTTCATCTTTCAAGGAAGAAACTTCAGTCAGCGCTTCCAGAACTTCAATAGTTTCCACAAGGTAATCTTGGTCATTTTCTTCAATGAATTGCGATAAATGTTTGATTATAGGTAGTTTCATTAGGCGTTGATTTCGTTAACCAACTCTGCCAATACTTCGGCTTTATTAGTTTGGGTTTCGTTTACCAATTTACCATTTACAAAAGTAGCGAAAGTCGGCAAGTTGCTCACGTTAGCCAGTTTTCTGGATTCCGGTGAATTCTCGGCATCTACTAAAACAAAAGTCATATTCTCATTTTCTGAAGCCATTTTCTTGAATTTTGGTTTCATAATTCTACAATTTCCGCACCAAGAGGCCGAAAATTGAACGACTACTTTTTCGTTTTTGGAAACTAAATCTTGTAAGGTATCTTCGTTTAATTCGATTAACATAGTTTTTGATTTTATATCAATTGCAATAATCAATGACAAAATCAATAGTGAAAATTGCCATTATTATTGTGATTGAATGTTAGTTTGCGCTTAAGTATTCAGCAGTACTGATTCTGTCAGCAGTCATCGCCTCTTTTCCATCTTCCCAGTTGGCAGGACAAACTTCTCCTTTTTCCTGAACGTGTGTGTAAGCATCTACTAAACGCAAAAATTCTTTTACGTTTCTACCCAATGGCATGTCATTTACACTTTCGTGGAAAATTTTTCCGGTTTCGTCAATTAGGTAGGTGGCTCTGTAGGTTACATTTGAACCTTCAACAATAATTGAATCTGTTTCGTCGCTATAACTAGTTGACTCAATATCAAGGATTCCAAGAATGTTTGACAAGTTACGGTTGGTGTCGGCAAGTATAGGATAAGTCACTCCTTCAATTCCTCCGTTATCTTTTGGAGTGTTTAACCAAGCAAAATGCACTTCATTTGTATCACAAGAAGCACCAATAACAATGGTATTTCTTTTTTCGAATTCTGGCAAAGCTGCTTGAAAAGCATGCAATTCAGTTGGACAAACGAATGTAAAATCTTTTGGATACCAAAACAAAAGTACTTTTTTGTTGTTTTTTGTAGCTTCTTCTAAAATGTTGATTTTCAAATTATCGCCCATTTCAGAGATGGCGTCTACTTCAATACTTGGGAATTTTTTTCCTACTAATGACATAATTGTTTTGTTTTAAATTTTCTGCAAAAGTAGTCTTAAGATCCATAAATTTCCAATAGGTATAGCATATATTTTTTTATTAAGCTATAGAGTAAATTGATACTATACCTGAGCTTTATAATTAGTTAAGGTATTGTAAATTTTAACGATTAAAAAAAATGAAATTCATAAAACTAAATATGCTTATTTTTCAATTTAGTAGTAGTAATCTATTAATTTTTTATTTTAATTATAGTGTTAATTATATAGGAATGCCATTTTGTATAGATTTTAATTATGACAAAATAAACCATAAAGATTGATGATTATGATTTTTAAAAAAAGAATTTAACTAAATTTACAATAGAAAAAATCAGTAATCTATAAAATTTTAAAATATGGAAAATAACAGCAATGCGGATCCGTCAAACGGTCAAGGTAAATGCCCAGTAAATCATGAACAGCTTCCATTAAATGAAGGTGCTACTATTGTTGAAGCAAATCATGATGCAGCAGCAGGGAAATGTCCAGTGATGCATGGCGGAAATACATCAGCCAAAGCAAATTTTATGGAGTGGTGGCCTAATGCACTTAATCTGGACATATTGAGTCAACACGACACTAAAACAAATCCTTTAGGGCAAGAATATAATTATCACGAAGAACTTAAAAAATTAGACATTGAAGCACTAAAAAAAGACATGCACGCTTTAATGACGGACAGCCAAGATTGGTGGCCTGCAGATTGGGGTCACTACGGAGGATTAATGATACGATTATCTTGGCACTCTACTGGTTCATACCGTCTTTCTGATGGTCGTGGTGGTGGTGGTTCAGGAAATCAACGTTTTGCACCTTTAAATTCTTGGCCAGACAATGTTAGTCTAGATAAAGCAAGAAGATTGCTATGGCCTATCAAGAAAAAATACGGTAATAAAGTGAGTTGGGCCGATTTAATTGTACTAGCAGGAACAATTGCTTATGCCGATATGGGATTAACAACCTTTGGATTTGGTTTTGGACGCGAAGATATTTGGCACCCAGAAATAGATACGTATTGGGGAGCTGAAAAAGAATGGTTAGCACCTAGTGACGAACGTTATGTTAATGTAGAAGATCCTAAAACTATGGAAAACCCTTTAGCTGCTGTACAAATGGGGCTAATTTATGTAAATCCAGAAGGAGTCAACGGAAAACCAGACCCTTTGAAAACAGCTGCTCAAGTACGTGAAACGTTTAAACGTATGGCAATGAATGATGAAGAAACAGTAGCTTTAACTGCAGGTGGACATACAGTAGGGAAAGCTCATGGTAATGGTGATGCTAGTCTTTTAGGACCAGATCCTGAATCTGCTGACGTAGAAGAACAAGGATTTGGATGGCACAACCCTAATAAATCAGGTAAAGGACGTTATACAGTAACAAGTGGAATAGAAGGAGCATGGACTACAAACCCTACTAAATGGGATAATGGTTATTTTAAGATGTTATTTAATCATGAATGGCACTCTGTTAAAAGTCCCGCAGGTGCATGGCAGTGGGAACCCGTAAGCATCAAAGAAGAAGACAGGCCGGTAGATGTTGAGGATCCAACTATTCGCCAAAACCCAATGATGACTGATGCTGATATGGCAATGAAAGTAGACCCTATTTATAAAGAGATTTCATTGAAATTCATGAACGATCAAACATATTTCTCAGAAACTTTTGCTCGTGCTTGGTTCAAGCTAACACATAGAGATATGGGACCAAAAGCAAATTACTTTGGTCCAGATGTTCCTCAAGAAGACTTAATTTGGCAAGACCCTATTCCAGCTGGGAATAAAGAGTATGACGTTGCCGCAGTAAAAACCAAAATTGCTGCAGCAGGATTATCTATTCCTGAAATGGTAAATACCGCTTGGGATAGCGCACGTACTTTTCGTGGATCTGATATGCGTGGTGGAGCCAATGGTGCTCGTATTCGTTTAGCTCCTCAAAAAGATTGGGAAGGAAATGAACCACAACGATTGGCACATGTTTTATCTATTCTTGAACCTATAGCTGCTGAGTTTGGTATTAGTATCGCTGATACCATTGTTATAGCAGGTAATCTAGGGATTGAACAAGCTGCTAAAGCTGCAGGATTTGCCGTTACTGTTCCATTTTTAGCAGGTCGTGGAGATGCAACTGATGAAATGACAGATGCCGAGTCTTTTGCCTCATTAGAACCTTTAGCAGATGGCTACCGTAACTATAGTAAAAAAGAATACATTGTAAGTTCAGAAGAATTAATGCTTGACCGCACACAATTAATGGGATTAACGGCTCCAGAAATGACGGTACTTGTTGGTGGAATGAGAATGTTGGGTACAAATTATGGCAATACAAAACATGGTGTTTTCACTAATACAATAGGGGCTTTGACTAACGATTTCTTTATCAACCTAACCGATATGGGAAATAGTTGGAAACCAACAGAAAAAGGAATTTACGACATTTGCGACCGTAGAACTGGAGTTGTAAAATGGACTGCTACTCGCATGGATTTAGTATTTGGTTCTAATTCTATTTTACGTTCTTACTCCGAAGTTTACGCACAAGACGACAACAAAGAAAAATTTATAAACGACTTTGTAAAAGCTTGGACTAAAGTGATGAATGCGGATCGTTTTGACCTGGGTTAATTATAGCACCTTTATAATTGAATTCTAAAAGGTGGTTTGGCAACAAACCACCTTTTGTAGTGTTTTATCCTTTTACCTTTACAGGTAGAGTTCCTCTGCATTTCGAGTTTCTAAGTAATTGGCGAGCTGCACTTGCTTGGAATTCCTTAAAATCCTGATACACTTGGATAATGCCTAAGCTTGATTTTAAATTTGGAATAACCTTCAGAGCATAAGGATTTCCAAAAAGGTACAAAATGCATTTCTTCTTGGAAAATAAATCTCCTAAAAAGGCCAAGACAGAATCTTCAATTTCAAAATTATGTAAAGGTTTTGCTTTGGGCACAAAAAGCGAGATTAATATTGAGTCATACTCTTTAAGTTCGTCTGTCAGTTTTTGAATCGCAGCTGTATCTCCGGTTTCAAGAGCAAATGTTGGAGAAGGCAGAACTATAGATAATGATTTAAAAAAGAGGTTGTCAGTGTTTTTATAAAGACTTAATTTGGCTAGTTTTTCATTGTTTTTAGCTTCAAATAAGTGTAAACTATTATTGTGGTCTTTGATTTTAGTGGTGCTTTTATCAGCAATGAGCCGATTTAAAATAGAAGTAGTTTCAAAGTCAAATTGGCCTTGAGGATCAGTATTTCCATTTGTAATTCCTGCTTTTTGTTTGCATTTCCACAAACGATTGAAACTGGCTTCAATGCGTTCTGGTGTGGCTTTTTTGAGGATTTCCTGAATGCCTTCGGCTACGTTTTCGGCAAAACACAACACATCATTTCCGGCATTAAAAGCTTCCCATTCGAGTTGCCCTTTTTTGTCATACAATTTCGAAACGCTGTGCATATTCAAAGCATCCGAAATCACCAGACCATCATACCCCAATTGTTTTCTCAAAAGTCCTTCAATAATGGGTTTCGATAAGGTTGCCGAGGTGTTTTTTCCTTCATTCAAAGCCGGAACGGCCAGATGTCCAATCATAATCGAATCGACATTGTTCTCGATTCCTTTGAGGAAAGGAACCAATTCGTTTTCCATTAATTCTTCCAGAGTTTCCTCTAAAATGGGCAAACCCAAATGCGAATCTACACTGGTGTTTCCGTGACCTGGAAAATGTTTCAAGCAACCTAAAACGCCAACTTCATTCAAGCCTCGTAAATATTCCAGAGCTAAATTGGCGACTTTATCTTTTTTTTGACCAAAAGAACGGTAGCCAATCACGGGATTATTAGGATTGTTGTTGATGTCTGCCAATGGTGCTAAATTGTAATGAATCCCAGCACATTTCAAGTCTAAACCGGTTCGTTTTCCTACTTCATAAGCCAGATATTCGTATCGGGCAGGCAAAGCCCCAAGCGTGATGGCATAAGGATATTGTGGTGTTTTTTCGACACGCATGGCCAATCCCCATTCGGCATCAATACTCATTAAAAGTGGAGTAGTGGCGCATTTCTGAAAACGAACTACGAGTTCCTTTAAACGTTCAAAACTATTGTCGTTGAATTCTACTTTTTTCTTAGTTTCATAATTCGTTGCAGCACTCGCCCGACTGTGAAAGAAAGTAAGTCCTCCAATGTTGTGTTCTTTGATTAAACGCTCAATTTCCAGAATGTTTTCTTCCGTGTCGTTGATGAAAACGGCAGGAAAAAAGAATTGTCCTATTTTTTGTTCTAATGTCATTTTTAGAAATTTATGCTTTTTGGTACGCTGATAAAACAGATTCGCTATCGCGAAAACGCGGATAAAAACTGATTTTTAAAAACTGTTTTTATCAGTGTAATCAGAGTGCTTTTGTATTGTTTAAATTTTAATCTTTCAGAATCTGTTTTTATCCGTGTCTTTACTTAGTAAATCCGCGTCATCTGTGTGCTATTTTATACTTCTGATTTCTTCCCAAAATCCTTTGGAAAAATTAAAAAACGAGACAGAATTAACCCCGGAATAGTAGTGCAAAGCACCCAAATGAAGAAACTGGCATAACCCAAATATTCCTGAATATAACCACTCAACATTCCTGGAAGCATCATTCCCAAAGCCATAAATCCCGTTGCGATGGAGTAGTGGGAGGTTTTCGATTCGCCATCGGCAACGTAAATCAGAAACATCATGAAGGCGGCAAAGCCAAATCCATAACCAAATTGTTCGCAAATTACCGTGGCATAAACATAGAAAATAGAAGTTGGATGAAAATGCGACAGCAATATAAACCCAATTATAGGCAAATGCATCGTCAGAATCATAGGCAGCATCCACTTGCCAAGACCATCTTTAGAGATGGCAATTCCTCCTAATATCCCACCAATAACAAGGGCACTAACGCCAAAAGTTCCATATATAAGTCCAATATCTTCAGTAGTCAATCCCATTCCGCCCAATGATTTTTCATCAAGAAGAAAAGGAGTCAGCATTTTTAATAATTGAGATTCTCCTAGTCTAAATAATAAGATGAAAGATAAAACTAATCCAATTTGTTTCTTTTGGAAGAAAGAAGCAAAAACTTCTCCAAAACTAATTTTTGGTTTTGGTTCTGATTCATCTTCAAGTGCTTTTGTTTCGATTCTGGGAGTCGAGAAATAATTGTATATCGTTATTACAGCCATAATGAAAGCAACGATTACCATCGTATAAGACCAGGCTTTGGTTTTGTCACCATATTTTTCTTCAAGAAAACCAGCAATAATCACGATTAATCCGTTTCCGGTTAACAAAGAAAGACGGTAAAAAGTGCTTCTGATTCCCAAGAAAAAAGATTGTTGTTCTTTGGCTAAAGCCAACATATAAAAGCCGTCACTTGCCACATCATTCGAAGCAGAAGCAAAAGCAGCAACCCAAAAAACAGCCAGACTCAACACGAAAAAATTGCTCATTGGAATCGTTAATCCAACAATCAGAAATGCAATCGAAATCAACAATTGCATAGCCAAAAACCATTTTCTTTTAGTGGAATATAAGTCAATAAAAGGACTCCATAAGGGTTTGATTACCCAAGGTAAATACAATAAACTGGTATAAATTCCTATGTCTTCATTGCTGATCCCCAGGTTTTTGTACATAATCACCGAAACTGAAATGATAATAGCATAGGGTAAGCCGGAAGCAAAGTTTAATACAGGTATCCAAAACCAGGGTTTAGAGTCAATTTTCATTTATTTTGAATGGAATTAATTTATTATGGTTGCGGCACTTTCATTGCCAAAATAATCGATGAAGGTGATGGCGCAAGTGTTGCTTTCATCAGGTTTTTTCATTGGAATATTGACCATAATAGAATCGCTTTTTGCTGCCAAAGTTATCTTTTCAATGATTTGACTCGGATTATTAATATCAATATTAAATGTCTTTTTGGCACGATAAACCATAATATAACGCACTTTACAATCCGCTGGATATTTGATTGTGCAACTTGAATTAATGGTATCTTTTGAAGTTTTATTTACTGTTGGACAGTCAATCAGCATCTTTTTTGAATTAGGCACGGCATAAGGAAGCGCAGGATATTTGTATTGATTTTTTAATAATAATTGTGCAACAACCTGATTTTTATTCACAAACGATTTGGCGCTAAAAAAGGCATTTCCCTGAATGTTTTTATAGGTTCGGGTAACATCAATCTGATTTGGAATTTCATTTGGATTATTCCATTTTTTATCGGAATCACTGTTGATTTTATAGATTCCGTTTCCAATGTAAATAGCGGTGTTTTTCGAATTCTCAGACCACCATTTCAGCAATTTTGAATATGAAGCTTTGGGATGATCCAAACTCCAATAAAGTTGCGGAACCAGATAATCAATCCAACAATTTTCCATCCAAGCCAATGGATCTGCATATAAATCGTCATAATTAGTTTGCCCGGATTCAGTGTCAGAACCTTTTGGATCGACTGATTTATTGCGCCAGACTCCAAACGGACTGATTCCAAATTGTACCCATGGTTTGATGCCTTTTATGGAAAGGGAAATATTTCTCACCAGATTATTGACATTGTTTCGTCTCCAGTCTTCCAGGCTAAGTCCTGAACCATATTTCACATAGGAAGCTCTGTCGTTAAATACTTCACCCGGTACTTTATAAGGATAAAAATAATCGTCAAAGTGAATGGCATCAATATCATAATTCCGCACCACTTCGCTCACAACGGCAATTAAATGATTTTGAACTTCAGGTAAAGCAGGATTGTAATAATATTTACCACCATATTTAATCATCCAATCGGGATGCGTGTAGAAATCGTGAGTGGAACTTAAAATATCGGTTCTCAAATCCATTGTAGCTCGATAGGGATTGAGCCAAGCGTGAAATTCGAAACCTCTTGCGTGAGCTTCGGTAATCATCCATTCCAGCGGGTCGAAATAAGGACTTGGTGCTTGACCTTCTTTTCCGGTCAAATAACGAGACCAGGGAGCCAATTGCGTTGGATAAAAAGCATCACCACAACTTCTGATTTGAACGATTACGGCATTGTAATTTAGTTTTTTATAAGTATCTAGAATTTCAATAAAATCAGCTTTTTCTTTTTCGACAGCATCAACATTGCTTTTTGGCCAGTCTATATTAGCTACCGTGGCTATCCAAACTGCCCTGAATTCGTTTTTGGGGTTTGTCGCTATTTCCTGTGCATTTCCATTCGAAAAGGAAATTATAAAAAGGGAAATCAGGAACAAAAAAGACTTGTATGTATTCATTTTCAATCTAATTATGTAAAAGTCAAAAGTAGTTTTTTTGGTGAAATGTATCCTATAAATTATTCATAAAAATCAACTTTTTTTAAAGTAGCAATTTCTTTGCCAAAATATTTTAAGAATATTTTTTGAATTGAAGTCCTGTATTTTCTAAACATTTCCATTTTTCTTGTTTGATTTATGAAATTTAGAAGTGCTATATTTTTATATTTGTCCAATATATTATTTGCATTATGCCAAGCCAATTTCTATTACAGCAATTATCCGAATCGTTAGAAGGAAAACTTCTTTTCGATGACCTTCATAAAACGATCTATTCTACTGACGCTTCAACTTATAAGATTAGGCCTATTGCCGTAGCTTATCCAAAAACCAACGAGGATATTGTGAAGTTAATGCACTTCGCAACCCAAAATAAAATCTCGCTTACGCCAAGGACCGCCGGAACCTCATTAGCAGGACAAACCGTTGGAAATGGAATTATCGTGGATGTTTCGAAGCATTTTACTAAAATTATTTCTTTCGATGCAAAAAATAAAACGATAACGGTTCAACCTGGAATCATTCGGGATGAACTGAATATCTATTTAAAACCGTACGGATTATTTTTTGGACCCAATACGTCCACCTCAAATCGATGTATGATGGGAGGAATGGTAGGAAACAATTCCTCGGGAACTACTTCCATTCGATATGGAGTGACACGGGATAAAATAGTCGAGATCAAAGCCATTTTAAGTGATGGTTCAATGACAGTTTTCAACGAACTTTCTTCAGCTAATTTTATTGAAAGGACAAAAGGCAATTCGCTCGAAAGCAAAATCTATAAGACTATTTTTGACGAACTTTCGAATGTAGAAAATCAAAAAGAAATTGTTAAGGAATTTCCAAAACCAGAAATTCACAGAAGAAATACAGGATATGCAGTCGATTTATTATTGAAATCTGATTTGTTTTCGGGTTTGGAGCCAACAATAAATCTGGGAAAATTACTGTGTGGAAGCGAAGGAACACTAGCTTTTACTACCGAAATTACCTTAAAAGTCGATGATTTGCCTCCGTCTAATAATATTATGGTTGTGGGACATTTTCATACCATTCAGGAAAGTCTAGAAGCCGTTGTCGTGGCGATGAAACATCATTTGTATACTTGCGAAATGATGGATGATACCATTTTGGACTGTACCAAAAACAATCGGGAACAATCTAAGAACAGACTTTTTATCGAAGGAAATCCCAAAGCAATTATGATGTTTGAAGTAGCTTCTGATTCAATGGAAGATGCAGAAAATCAAGCTAATGCTTTAATTTCCGATTTACAAGACGGTAATTTTGGATATGCCTTGATAAAATTATATAGAGGCGATATTGATAAAATCAT
>NZ_JAYWCK010000182.1:0-5394 GCF_043780635.1 Flavobacterium sp. | reverse complement strand
CCAATGTAGATTTCTTTGTATAAAGTCAATCGTTTTGGATATAATAAGTCACTCTTTTTCATCTTTTTATCCAATGCTAATGCGGTTTCCCACAGTGTTCTGTCCCAATAAAACAGTTCCGGAAAATATTCATAAATCACGCCATTCATATTGGTAAAACCCGCGTGAATAAACAAACGATTCTGTTCGTCTATATAATAATCCTTTAAAGATTTCAGGAATTTAATGTGTTTGTTGATGGTTTCACCACTGGTTTTGTCATACGCCAAAACTGTAGATTCGCCTCCATGCTTGTACCACAAGGGATTATCAATACTTTCGTCAAGCCATTTTAATAATAATTGGTCGTGATTGCCAAGGATGAAAATGCAATTGTGAGTGGTTTTCAATTCCATCAAATAATCTAATACTTGTGGCGATTGGCTCCAGCCATCCACATAATCTCCCAGAAAAATTAAGGTGTCTTTTGTTGTGACTTTGGCTCTTTCCATAATTTGATGCAAGGCACGCAAACCACCGTGAATGTCGCCTATAACGAGTGTTCTCATTCTATTTTTTTATTGGTCTAAGCAATCGCCCTTTTGTCCATCCACTTTATTTAAATCGTATTTGTAAGTTCAGTTTGAAATAAAGCTCTCCGTTTTCTTCATAAATATCTCCAAATCCGTGTCGTGAACTGCTTGCTGTGTCAAGTTTTGTGTTTGCTAATAAATAATTTTCAAACTCGTTTTTATTGTAAATATGATAACATAAAATCTCTCCGTCTGATTTCACAATTAAATAACCTCCTGTTGCATCATATTCGCCTGTCCAAACTTTTGATGGCATCATTCCTAAAGCAATATCAGCCAAAAATCGTTTTATTTTGTAACTGTAAAATAGGTGTTTGTTTGTAGTGTCAAATTTTAACGGGTTTTCTTCTTCGATTATTTTTACCAAATCATTATATAAATTTTACTTTTTGAAAAGATTTGTATAATGCCAATCTAAAAATTCCTTTGATGGTAGAAATCTGTCGGGTAAAATAATTGACTGATTTTCGTATTTTAAAAAGAATTCTGGAACAGCTTCATCCTTTTTGAAATCATCAAAATACTTTGAAACTTTTATTTTGTAATCTGGTGTAACTGTTATAAAACCCTTATCGAATGCTTTGTCGTGAATTGAATTTAGGCACAATCCATTGTGAGGATTTAAGCGATTTAATTCATCCGTTTTCCAAGGTTTTATGTGACTTGCTACCAAAAAATCAGAAATGGATAATCCAGTTATACAACACTTTAAATTGTACGATGAAAGTATTGTGGAACGAAAGAAACTTTGATTTACTCTTTGTTTTATAATTGTGTCTCTTTCAGTACCAATTGGAAATTCAAAAATTTCAACATCAATTATTTCCTCAATTTTTTTATTTTGAAATTGAGCAATTAACGATTCGCTCTCGTAAGCTAATTTATCCCAATTTCCATTAAATTCATTCCAAACTATTTCATCAAGCTTACTTCCGTTACCCAAACCAACAATTCCTTGTTTTTTTAAATCTGGATCAAGTCTTCCGAAGTTTCCAATTTTCATATTAAGAGCAGAAGGACTTCTGCAAATAATATTAGCATATTTGATAATGGTTGGATTTGTTTTACTACTATTTTTAAATGGTATTTTACAATACACATTGAAAGCAACAATCGTTTCTTCTTTTGTCCAATTATTATTTTTCACCATTTTCTAATTCTATTATTTCAAGATTATCAACACAATAATCTCCTAAAACTTCATTCAATAAATCCTTGGTTAAATCTGAACTTCCTAATAAAATTGTCCTGAATATTTCAACTCTATCATCAGGTGTTAATTCATTTAATTTTTCTGTATCACGAAAAAATTTCATATAATCCTCTCTTGATATTTTTTGATAATTTTCCATTTTATGCGGCAATTTGCGTTAGGGATTGTAGTGGAAATCCTTTTTGTGAGGAACGAACAAAAAGATTGGAGCGGAAAGCCCGACCGAAGGGAACGCCCAAATCATTTCTAAAACCTACAATATAAATACGTTCTCTATTTTGTGGAACGCCAAAATCTTTAGCATTAATAATTTTAGGTTCGGGAACAAAATAGCCCAAATCATTTCTCAACACATTTAGAATTGTTGCTAATGTTTTTCCTCCGTTATGATTGCGTAAACCTTTTACATTTTCTAGGAAAATTGCTTTTGGTTTTTTGCGTTTGATAATTTCTGCAACGTCAAAGAATAGTGTTCCTCTCGTGTCTTCAAATCCTCCACGTTTTCCAGCAATCGAAAAAGCTTGACACGGAAAACCTGCACATAACAAGTCAAAACCGTCTGGAATAAAGGCTTTTGTTTCTTCTTTTGTAATGTCGCCAAAAGGTCTTTCTCCAAAATTGGCTTTATATGTTCGCTTAGCTTCTTTGTCCCATTCGCTTGTAAAAACGCATTTTCCTCCAAGATTTTGCAAAGCAAGTCTGAAACCGCCAATCCCTGCAAATAAATCTATGAATTTAAATTTGGGATTTTCAACAGGGGGAAAAGGAATATCAAACGTGTTGAAAATTCCATACTGTAAAGCTTCTTCAGCTACAATATTTGTAATTTCTTCGTCGGGATATTTATATTGTAAAATTTCTTTGGTGTATTTTACCGCATCTTTTTTGAAAAATTGTGAAACTCCATTTTTGTTGTTGTGCAAAAAGTGAGTAATAATCGCTTCCTTATTGTTTTCAGGTTCAACAAGTTTGATTTTGTATTCTTTTTCAAATACTTTTTCAAGCGATATTTTCTCTTTTAGTTTCATCTTAAATTTTTCATTCAATATTAAGTTGCTAAAATACTAAATTTATTAGTAATGGTTTCGCTTTATTCTCTTTCAAATATATATATATAAATCATCAAAAGAATTGAGCTCAGTTTTAAATCAAAACTCTTTACTGCACATCATACTTCATTTTCCTCAAAATCCGTAGCGCTTCTTTAAACGACAAATATACATAAGTGAAAGGTTTCAAAAGCGGTTTGGCGTCAATCAATTTTTGTTTGGCATCTTCAAAACCGTTGAGGTAACAAATCATAAAAGTTGATGGCAAATTTTCTAAATCTTTTTGTTCCCGTTCCGTTAACGAAAGTCCTTTTTGGAGTTTGTTCAACAAAGAAATGTTTGAGTTGTAAATATGAAACAACATTTTTCGGTTGAATTCCGGCGGTTGAAAAAGAATTTCCCGGTCAATTTTATAATACCCATTATCGTGAAAATGGATGGTTTGTTTTTCCAATGGATAATAACTCGTTTTGTCGTTCAAACCCAAAGGAACATATTCAATAATAGTAAAAGAATCTTCATCAAAAGTAATAGTCACCACATCCTGAGCCGAATAAAACAGCTTGATTTGTTCATTTATCAGTTCAATGTCTACACGAGAAAGGAAAGTTTTATCTCGAGATTTTTTAGGAACCCCAGCCCAGCAAATGACAAATAATTCCTTAAAAACCTTGTATTTTGGCATCATATCTTTGTGCCGAAAATTCATAAAATCAATCACACCATCGAGCGTGTATCCAATACTGTTTCTGGAATTATTTTCAATGCCAATGACGGTTTCCGTATTTTGATAATTTTTCTCGATTTCCCCTTCTACAGGAACGGTATTGCTGCCTCGACGTATAAAAACGCTGTTGGCAGGAATCGTGTGGATTCCTTTTTTGAAATGTGAGGTCTTGCTTTTGGCCTTTATAGACACCAATCCTATGACTTTGTCTTTGGACAAATTAGGAAAAGGCACGTTTTCGTATTGAATTTTCGGTGGATTTTCGAGATAAGCATTTACTAGATTCTGAATGTGGCTGTCATCAAAAAAATCATCGCCTACAATTTCGTTATCATGGTCTTCAACACCAACAACGATATAGGAATTATTCGCTGGATTCGAATTAGATAAGGCACAAATATGTTTCAAAAACTTCGCTTTTCCCTCACGAGTATGCAAATTCAACTGTCGTTTTTTGTCATAAAAACTGCTCTCATCATTGTGAGCTAGGAGGTTTTTAATTAAAAGACGTTTGTTAATCACTTTAATTTATGATTTATGAATTTTTGATTTGGGATTTTAAACTGAAAAAGTAGAATAATTAAATAGTTAAAGATCGATTTACAATTGTAGCAGAAGCTTGAGCTGTTGGAAAAACAATCAAATCGGCGATATTCACATGATAAGGTCTGGAAACCACAAAATGAATAATATCGGCAATATCCTCTGGTTGCAAGGGTTTAAGGTCTTTATATGTGTTAGCAGCTTTGTCCTTGTCGCCTTTGAAACGCACTTCACTAAACTCGGTTTCCACCATTCCGGGATGAATAGCTCCAACCCTAATTCCATAAGGATTCAAATCCATTCGCATACTTTTGTTCAAGGCGTCAACGGCATATTTTGAAGCGCAATATACATTTCCATTTGGATAAACTTCTTTTCCAGCGATGGAACCAATGTTAATAATATGACCTGATTTTTGTTCGATCATTTTAGGAATTATCGCTTTCGAAACATATAAAAGCCCTTTTACATTGATGTCAATCATTGCATCCCAATCGTCTAAATCACCATTTTGTATGGAATCTAAACCGTGTGCATTTCCAGCATTATTAATTAAAACATCAATTTTAGAAAAGGCAGAAGGCAATGAATTTATGCTTACAAAAACGGCTTTTTTATCCCGAACATCAAATGATAAAGTGTGGATTTCAGTAAATTCAGAAAGTTCTTTTTCGAGCGCCATCAATCGATCTTCCCGTCTTCCACAGAGAATAATTTTATAATTGTTTTTGGCTAATATTCTTGCTGTTGCTCTTCCAATTCCACTCGTCGCTCCCGTCACTAGGGCTATTTTACTCATATTTTGTAGTTTTTTAAAATCATTTTCATTTTTGTCAAAGAATTTTCCACTTAAGGAATTGGATTTCCGGCACTTTCCGTCCAAAAAGCAAACCAATCTTCTAATTCCAGATTAACTTCTGTCGCTTTCATCAAATTAGCAATTCTGTTTTTGTCAGCCGTACCACAAACGGGTATAATTCCAGCCGGATGTTTTAATATCCAGGCGAGAAGCAGTATGTCAATTTCGACATTGTATTTTGTTGAAAGTTTCGTTGCCAGTTTTTTAACTCGAACAGATTTTTCATCTATTTTTTTAAAAACACTTCCCAATGGAGACCAGCACATTGGCTTAATATTATGCGTTTGCATGTGGTCCAAACTTCCGTCGAGCATTGGTTCATAATGGGTGGCAGAAAACTCAATTTGGTTGTAATTTACTTTCAATTTTGTCTGAATTAAATCAGTTTGACTCGGAGTAAAATTCGAAACGCCAAAATCCAGAATTTTCCC
>NZ_JAYWCK010000181.1:0-8606 GCF_043780635.1 Flavobacterium sp. | reverse complement strand
ATATAAAATTATAAAGAATTTTTGAGTGATTTCAGAAAAACAGCCTCAAATCGTATTTTTCTAATAAAAATATGGCTTTTTCAAATCGAGGCTTTGTATATTTTTATTAAAAAAGCACAAAATTTACATTCAAAAATTGTACTATTTCAATAAAAAAGAACCTAAGTGGTAACCACAATTATTTGGCAACTACCCCTTGAAGTTTTTTTCAAAGACAAGTTTTAAATTTTGAAATGGATTTAGCTTATATTTTTTGATAGTAGAAATAAATTCTTGAATACGAGCATAGTAATTTGCATCAACAACGGTTCTGTCATTGCCTTAAAACTGGTGGATACTTTTGTTTCGTTTTGACGGTTCTGAAGTCTCTCTCAGCTTGATTGTTGGTAATTCTTCATGGAAAACGAAGGAAAGAATTGCATCGGCGTTTCGATTCTTCCGTAGGAATATTAAAGACTATGAAAGAAACGTAGAATCTTTTGAAAATGGACTCATTTTAACAAACTCTATAATGATGATACAAAGATTTTTGAAATAATGCCAAATAATATTTTTCAATAATTTCTTGGTTTTATAGAAAAAAAGGTTATATTTACTTAAATGTTTATAGAGAATAGGTTGAGAAGCAATTAGTAATGATTATTGTTTCATGTATTTTCCCATAGTATCATTTGCACAAAATAAATCTTACAAAGATTTCTCAGTATTATTTTGTAACATTTAATATCTTTCAAAAAACAGATTGTTTCCAAAGCAGAAAATCAACTGGATTCATTGATATAAATAAAGTTTGAATCGAAAGTATATAAGAATGATTTGGTCTTTCTTTTAGAAAAGAAAATGAGCAAAATATTCCCTATTTACAGAAAGCTACCCTTTCCAATTGAGGCTTATATAGCGATTTCAGTTTACCCAATCAATTGCTACTCACATTAGAATATTTAAGGCAGTATCCAACCTTTTTAAACTGTCCGCCGCTACGGTTAAAAAAAAGCACATATTATAGGTACAACTAATTGCTTATCAAAAGTATAATTCAGCATTGCCAAGTTGAAAATAGAAGGGTGTAAATCTGACCTTAAAGTTTTTCAAAGAAACGACATTCAAAATGCACTCTAAAAATAAAAATCAAGGGGGGAGAGTTAGGTTTTCAATGAATAGAAAAAAATCCAATACGAATAGTAAAGTCCCACATAAAAAACAAAAAATAGTGAGTTAACTAAAAAACAAAAATAAGAGATTTTGTAAAAAAAGAGTAAAGTCGGATATATAAACCGATAATATAAGTGTTTTAAAATGGTCAATGAGACCTACTGCAATAACTGAAAAATATTTTGGCAGTTTGGCTAATTATATGTGGACTTGTAACCCTAAATCTTTGAAAAGTTACCTGTTATTTAGGAAAGAAGTCTATTAAATAAAATAAAGCCATGAAAAAACTACTGTTGATTCTATTAACTATTTCTATAACATCATTTGCCCAAAATAAACCTTATAAACAGTACCGAGATTTTAGGGTACTATTAAATATAGATAGTCTTCAAAAAATTGTTGATTTACAAAAGGATAAATCAACATTAACTTACTTGCATACCTTGATTGAATTAGAATTGGGACGAAGTTATTTTTCGGACGATTTGGGAAAAGACTTAGAAAGCATCAAAACGATATCTTTGAAAAAGAAAGATTCTTTAGGATTAGCTATTTACTATTTATTAAAATCCAAATTATTATTTAGAATAGATTATGAAATGTGTTTGGCTAATGCTTTAAAAGCAAATACTTACTTTGAACGTAGAAATGATACTTTAGGAATAATATTGAGTAATTACTACATTATATTAGCATCTCAACATCCCATTAACGCTTTTGAGAATCGAGAAAAACATGTTATTCGAACTTTTGAGAATATTTTAAAGTATTACAATAGTACCACAGTTGAGAAAACTAAATTAAATATAATTGTAATACGTATGGCTTTTGGTCATTATCTTGGCAAAAAAGTAGAAGAACAGTTATATTACTATAAAATTGGAAAAGAAATATTAGACAAACATCAGGAATTTAGATACTTAGATTATCGTTTTTATACAACTTCAGCAAATGTTTTTTATAGACTTAAAGAAGACAAAAAAGGCAACAATTTGAGCGTAGTTCAAAGGTGTTATTTAAAAGCTTATGAAAGCTTACCTCCGAAACCTTATTATGAAACAGTTATAGCTTTGTATAATTTGGGCTGTAGTTATATGGATTCTGATGAATTTATTCTGGCAAAAACTTATTTTAAGGAAGCTATTCGTGTGTATAATCAATTAAAAATAGATGACCCTGCAATGCTATCAGTAATCTATGAAAATCTTTCTATCATTCAATATAAGCAAAAGGATTATAAAAATGCTTATGAGTCGTTAGAAAAGGAAAATGGGATTAAAAAAGATTTAGAAAAAACGACAAAGAGCAAAGAAATGCAAGAACTTCAAACTAAATATGAGACAGAAAAAAAAGATGTAGTCATAAAGAATTTAGAATTACAGCAGCAAGTAACAGAAACACGTGCACGCTTAGTGTTATTAATTTTAGTTTTAACTTGCTTAATCATAACAGCAGTAAGTTTTATTGCTCTTCGTCTTCGCGATGCCAATAAAAGCCTTAAAAAATTAACACAGAGTAGGAATATGTTATTTACCATTATTTCACATGACCTTCGTAGTCCTTTTAATTCTTATCAGCGATATTCTGAAATAGTTGGGTATCTAATCAAAACCAAACAATTTGATAGATTACAAGAAGTCTTGAAAAAAATAGATGAATTAGGTTTAAATATAGCAGCTTTACTCAATAATTTATTAGAATGGAGTGTAGCACAACAAAAACAAATACGTATAGTTCCTTCAGTTATTAATATTCAAGTTTTTTTCGATGAAGTACTTCCTATCTTCCGTGATATGGCAAGATTAAAAAAAATAACAATTTTAGAGAATTTTCAAGACCAAGAAATTAAAATTGATCCAGATATTCTTTCACTAATTATACGCAATCTTCTCGACAATGCAATCAAATATACACCAGAAGGGAATCAAATAACTATACAAACCAATATAAATGAGGGTGATTTTGTATTGACCATTAGTAATAAAGGTGATTCTATGACTAATACTCAAAGAGAAAAGATAAGAACCTTGTTTAATAATGTCAATGACTATGAATTTGGAGAAGAGGGCTTAGGTATTGGTTTAATTTTAATCAAAGAATTTTCCCGAACTAATGCTGTTAAAATAAAATTTGACCATAACGCTGATAACCTAACTACTTTTGAAGTAAGATTATCAAACGTATAGTATTTTCTACAAAAACAGTTTTTTACCAACGATTACTCTTTCTATCACCTAATGTCTGCTATATGTGGAATGGTGAGGTTTTTGATTTTCGCAAGAAATAATATAGGAAATCCGTCTTTTTAAAAGAAAATTCTCACTCAATAATTATGACTTACACTGGTTAAATACTAAACAAAACTTGTTATCCACCATGTTTTTTATGAGTTATGTCATATAACATCATATTTAAATTAATTGTAAGGTTTATTAATTTTCCGAAATACGTATATTTAGCACGGTTATTGGTACTAATGTCAATTGTTTTAATAATTGAGATTTTTAACCATGTTGAAATAGCTTTGCCACCTTAGGGTGTCGTTTATCACCCTTGTTAGTGCCTATTTATACAGATTGGATTAATATTGGCTTAAAAAACAAGTAGGTATAGGAGTTAAGTTGTTAAAACATGTTTCCTACTCTACATTAAACTTTTCACACTTAACAGTATTTGGTGATGAATATAACATCAAATACGCTAGAAAACTTAGCTTGAGGCTTCTTATCAATAAAAGTAATATACCGTAAAAGTATTTTCCTTCTGATTAATGACTTCAAAAATTTGGAAATGTGATTTTCAATTCCTTTATAAACGAGGGCTTGTAAATGATATTATTATCCCAAAATATAATTAAGAATAAACCATGCATAAGTATAGTTCTGTCACGGTTTTATCCTAATGAAATGAAACTTTGAACAGACATCCTGTGCATAAATATTCAGTAAATACAATTTCTTAAATATTAAAATCAAACTGCAAATTTTAAGCTATAAAAAAATAATGAGAGCAAACGTACTAAAACTGTCAATTTTGAGCATTTTCGCATTTTTAACTATCACTGCAAATGCCCAAGTAAAAGTAGGTAACAATCCTACCATAATCAATGCCAATTCGGTCTTAGAAATAGAATCCACTAACAAAGGATTGTTAATGCCTCGTGTAGCACTTACCAGTACAACCGCTGCTTCTCCACTTTCAGCTCATGTTGCAGGTATGAACGTATATAATACGGCTACGGCAGGTGATGTAACGTATTTCAGAAAAGCCTTATACAGATTCAAATGGACTAATATGTCCTCATTTTGACCACTGTACAGGTACATTTGTCAACAGAATTATAACGAGTTGCACCTGCATTTGCTTCGTCGGCTACTCTTATCCATTTAGTACCATTATTATAATAGTTCCCTGGCGTTAATCAAGAATTAATAAGCCGTCATCTGATTCAATCTGACGAATTAATGGCTTGGCTACTTTCCAAAGTGCCTTGCTACTATTGTCTGTTTGGTTCAAAAAACGAGTTACATCGTCATGACTGATAGCTTTATCTAACAAATTAGACAAGCCCGTTGAACTTGTTTGACTAAATGAGCTAATTAAATAGTCTGTGTATAAATCAAGGTCAGTTTTCATGTACCAAAGATAATTTGGCTTTTTATAAACTTACAATTTTAGTGCGTAACATCAATTATAGAACATAACCGAAAATATTTAAAAAATCAACATATTATTATGAAAAAAATACTATTTTCTGCAATAACTATTGCACTATTATTTTTATCAAATGTAGTCTTTAGTCAGACTCCCAATGGCACAGCCAATTTAGGAATACTTACCTCCTTTGGAGCTTATACAGGAGCAGGAGGGGTTGCAAATGGATCTGGAGCATCCTTTACTGGCGATGTAGGTACAAATATTGGAATAATTAGCGGATTTGGTGCACCACCTAATTTTATTGGCAATACCTACAATGCCAATGCGACAACTGCACAGGCCAGATTCGATTTGTTTAGATTTTATATTCATCTTAACGACAAGTTTGTTGACTTTCCTGGCACTCATGCTCCTGCTTTTGGAGGTGGCGAAACGCTAACACCCGGCGTTTATTCCATACCTGCTGCTGGATCTATAGGAGGAGCCCTTACGCTCGATGGAGGGGGCAATCCGAATGCTTTCTTTATAATAAAATGGGGCGGGGCCTTGACCGCAGGAGCGGGAGCAACGATAACCTTAACTGGAGGAACACAATCCTGTAATGTTTTTTTTATGGCTAATGGAGCTGTTTCAGTTGCGGCTGATGCTAATTTAAAAGGAACTTTATTTGCAAAAATAGGTGCTGTAGGGATTGGGGCAGGTACTGTTCTTGAAGGAAGAATGCTTAGCATGGAAGGAGCGATAACTACTGGAGTTGGAGCGATTGTTAGACCACCTTCTGGCACTTGCACCATTCCAATATTTTGTGAATCGGGCTGTAGTCCAGCCTCGTCTGTTGATGTTTTGGGTGTTCTTACAAACTATGCCCTTTTTACCAACTTAGGTGCTGTATCAAATACCAGTACCAGTGGAATTAATGGAAAAATTGCAACAGAATCTGGTGCTTCATCTGGTTATGAGTCATCTATTGTTATAGGCTCTTTTGAAACTGCTAATGCTGCTACAGCACAAGCAAAAACAGATATAGATAACGCTTATATAGCACTTATGGCTCTACCAAATACGGTAACTAGCCACGCTGCGGCTTTTGGCATTGGAGAAACAATTAATGCTGGAGTTTATTTTGTAAATGGTGCAGGTTCTTTAGGAGGAACTATCACCTTAGACGCTCAAAATAATCCCAATGCCATATTTGTTTTTAAATTTGCGGGGGCATTTGGTATAGCGGCTCAATCAAAAATAATTTTAGCTAATGGAGCTCGTCGTTGTAATGTTTTTTGGATTGGCGGAGCTGGAGTTGCCACTGGTGCCGTTAGCATAGGAGCTGCCTCTGAGTTAAAAGGAACATTTCTTTCCCATGGCGGTGCTTGTACCTCAGGAGCTGGTTTGTTTCTATCGGGTAGGCTTCTTTCCACTGGTGGTGCAGTTACTACTTATGCAGGTATTGTTTATAATAATCCAGAATGCGTTACTTCTACGTCTTTAGGGATGCCTGTTATTTTAGCAGTAGCAGATACTACAACAGCAGTAAATGGTTCAACAGGAGGAGTTACAACCTCATTAACTTTAAATGATCGATTGGGTGGAGTTCCAGTTGTAATTGGAACAGCTCCAGGAGATGTTACGCTATCAGGCGTTACGGTGCCAACAGGATTGACATTAAATGCAAATGGTACTGTTACAGTTGCACCAAATACAGCAGCAGGAAATTATAGCCTTACTTATAAAATATGTGAAGTTACCAACCCAACAAACTGCAGCACAGCGACCTCTAAAATTGTAGTTGCAGCACCAGCACCTGCTGGAACATTAGATTGTGCTAAAACTCAAATTATTCAAGCACCAGTACAAGGCGTACCTAATCAAGTAACACTTGTAGTTACTATGAATGTTACAACAGCAGGTAATTTTCCAGTTACTTTGAGTGGGTCAGGTATGAGTTTAGCCAATGGAGTTACATACGTAACTACAACTACTACTGGAGTCCAAACATTCAATATCCCAATGAAATATGATGGTACTACCTTAGGCACACTTACTTTCACAGTAGGTTCTAATACTTGTACTGCAGATTTAAGTTTAACTAAGAAAAAAGTTTTAATCGATGTATGGATATTGGATAATTGTACGCTCAAGATTGCGGCACCAGCATTAAAATAAATTATCCCATTATACGTAAACTAAATTTTTTGATATGAAAAAATATCTAAATATAAAAGACTGGATTTTGGGTTGGATGTTTGTATTGTTAGGCTTTGTTAATGTAACATTTGCTCAAACTGCAGACTTAACTACTCACCAGCCAAGTGCATCTCCACCAAGTGGTGCTACATTTGAGTGGCATAATGCTTTGCCAATATCAGCAAGTAATTTGGTAGCTTCTCCCACAGCAGTAATTCCGGGGCTTTACTATGGTGTCTATAATTTTGGCACTTGTTATAGTGAAGCATCACCAATACGTGTAGCTACAAATACCTGTCCTGTTACTACTGTAGATTTGAATAGCTTTGTGGAAACTACGGGTACTCCTTCGGGAATGACTCTTACATTTCATAATGCTTCACCTGCATCAGATGCCAATAGGCTATCAGGAAGTGCAATTACTGCTGCTGCGGCAGGAACATACTACGTTGCTTATAGAGATAATATAGTAGGTTGTTACAGCACAGAAAGCGTGATAGTTGTAGTGAATTCTTCATGTTGCCCAACATTGGCAAATGTAGGAGATAGTAATATTAGTAACCCTTCCATTTGTGGTGGCTCTAATGGAAGTATTAAGATTTGTGGCATGATAGCGAATAGTACAGGCTGGACAGTTAGTTACAATAAAAATGGTACGCCAGTCTCTGCATTAACTAATCAGAATGTAGATGCAAATGGCTGTATTACAATCACTGGATTGACAGCAGGGAGTTATACTAATATTAAAGTAAGTCATCCAATCAACTGTCCTTCTGGTAGTAATACAGTAACGGCTACTTTAACTGACCCATCGGCACCAGCCGCCCCAACAAGTTTAGTAGGCAATCCGAATCCAGCTTGTACAGGAGTTGTATCAACTTTAACAGCCACGGTAGTATCGGGAGCAACTGTTACTTGGAGTGTTAGCTCCACAACAGCAACTTTAGGTACTGGTACTTTAACAGGTACAGCAGCCAGCAACACCATTATGAGTGCAACAGCAGGAACATATACTGTAAGTTTAACACAAACGGTTGGCGGTTGTACTTCACCAGCGGCTACTGTTGCGGTGGTAGTTAATGTTTGTCAAATCTTGAATCCAGATTTCAACGTAACCCAGATAAATATATCAGTATCGGGTGATTTGAAGACCAATGACAAAGATGTACCAGTCGGTACGACTTATGGGACACCAGTAGCTATAGCAGGAAATCCAAGTGCTTGTTTACCAGTGATAGCAAGTGCAGGTACTTATAGCTTTATATGTGGTGTATCAGGAGATTATTTCTTCAATGTACCAGTATGTCCAGCAGGAGTAAGTGTGAATTGTCCATTGGTACCATTTAAAATCACGGTGGTAGATGCAACAATACCAAGCAACAATGGACCGATAGCAAACACTGATATAGCGACAACGAAAGTTAGCACACCAGTAACGGTTAAGACCTTGGCCAAT
Organism: Flavobacterium sp.; assembly: GCF_043780635.1. Lineage (GTDB taxonomy): Bacteria > Bacteroidota > Bacteroidia > Flavobacteriales > Flavobacteriaceae > Flavobacterium. The sequence goes on along the minus strand of NZ_JAYWCK010000181.1, from coordinate 160 downwards.
GATGCGAGTGGTAATCCAAATGCTATGTTGAATCCAGCAAGTGTAACGGTAACCAAAGCACCATTGCATGGAACGACATCGGTGAATGCATCGGGAGATATTATCTATACACCAACGGCAGGCTATGTAGGAACAGACACCTTGACCTATCAAGTATGCG
>NZ_JAYWCK010000180.1:0-28460 GCF_043780635.1 Flavobacterium sp. | reverse complement strand
TGGCGGTTTAGCGACTTCAAGATACTGAATTTCAGTATCTTGACCAATATTTATTCAATTTATTTTACTTTAAATAATTGCACCCAACGGGTTAATTTAGAAAGAGTCTTTATTCAAATGAGAATAAAGACTCTTTTTTTTGTTCCATAAATTCCAACTTTATAAATAATTGGAATTTATATTGTTGATAGCGCAATAGAATAATTTATTTTTGAATATATCGCAATATTAAGCGTGTAAATTTCTTATTTGGTAATAATAATTTTCAGAAAGCTGTCTTTTGTTATTTTTTTCATATTCTCGTCTTAAATTCTTAAATTTGCAGGACAAAACAAAAAAAATCCTATATATTATGGCTTTTGACATTGAAATGATTAAAAAAGTGTACGCAAATATGACAACTCGTGTAGATAAAGCACGCGAATTAGTTGGACGTCCACTAACATTAACTGAGAAAATTTTGTACAATCACCTTTGGGAAGGAAATCCGACCCATACTTTTACAAGAGGTGCTGATTATGTAGATTTTGCTCCTGATAGAGTTGCTTGCCAAGATGCAACTGCTCAAATGGCTTTATTGCAATTTATGCACGCTGGTAAAAAGACGGTTGCTGTCCCTACAACGGTTCACTGTGATCATTTGATTCAAGCTAAAGTGGGTGCAAAAACAGATTTGGCTAATGCTAAAACACAATCAAGCGAAGTTTTTGATTTTCTTTCTTCGGTTTCTAATAAATATGGAATTGGATTCTGGAAACCAGGTTCAGGAATTATTCATCAAATTGTTTTGGAAAATTATGCGTTCCCAGGCGGAATGATGATTGGTACAGATTCACATACTGTAAACGCAGGTGGATTAGGGATGTTAGCGATTGGAGTTGGTGGTGCTGATGCCGTTGACGTAATGTCTGGAATGTCTTGGGAATTGAAATTTCCAAAATTAATTGGAGTAAAATTGACAGGAAAATTATCTGGTTGGACGGCTCCAAAAGACGTAATATTAAGAGTGGCCGATATTCTTACCGTAAAAGGTGGAACTGGAGCCATTGTTGAATATTTTGGCGAAGGGGCGCTGAATATGTCTTGTACCGGAAAAGGAACTATTTGTAATATGGGTGCCGAAATTGGCGCAACTACTTCTACATTTGGTTATGATGATTCCATGCGTAGATATTTAGCTGCAACAGGACGTCAAGATGTAGTTGATGCTGCTGACACCGTTGCAAGTTATTTAACTGGAGACGCCGAAGTGTACGCAAATCCGGAGCAATATTTTGACCAAGTAATCGAAATTAATCTTTCAGAATTAGAGCCATATATTAATGGTCCTTTTACTCCTGATAGAGGAACTCCCGTTTCAAAAATGAAAGAAGAAGCTGCCGCTAACGGATGGCCTATTAAAATCGAATGGGGATTAATTGGTTCTTGTACCAATTCTTCTTATGAAGACATGTCTCGTGCTGCCTCTATTGTTGAGCAAGCCGTTGCACACGGAATTTCTCCAAAAGCTGAATTCGGAATTAATCCAGGTTCTGAGCAAATTCGGTATACTATCGAAAGAGACGGTATTATTGCCACTTTCGAAAAAATGGGAACTAAAGTATTTACAAATGCTTGTGGACCTTGTATTGGACAATGGGATAGAGAAGGAGCTGATAAAGGAGAGAAAAATACAATTGTACATTCTTTCAACCGTAACTTCTCAAAAAGAGCGGACGGTAATCCAAATACACACGCTTTTGTAACTTCACCAGAAATGGTAGCCGCCTTAGCGATATCAGGAAGACTGGATTTCAATCCATTAACGGATACTTTGTTGAACGACAAAGGAGAAGCCTTTAAATTTGAAGCCCCATTTGGTGATGAATTGCCAAAAAGAGGTTTTGATGTTGAGGACAATGGTTTTCAAGCACCAGCCGAAGATGGTTCAGGAGTGGTAATTGCCGTAAGTGAAACTTCAGATAGATTGCAATTATTGGCACCTTTTGATGCTTGGGACGGAAAAAATATTATGGGAGCTAAATTGCTTATCAAAGCTTTCGGAAAATGTACTACTGACCATATTTCTATGGCTGGGCCTTGGTTGCGTTTCCGCGGACATTTGGACAATATTTCTAACAATATGTTGATTGGAGCAGTTAATGCTTTCAACCAAAAACCGAATTCAGTAAAAAACCAATTGACAGGCGAATACGATACTGTTCCTGCCGTAGCTCGTGCTTATAAAGCTGCTGGAATTGCTTCTGTTGTTGTGGGTGATCATAACTATGGTGAAGGTTCTTCACGTGAACATGCTGCAATGGAACCTCGTTTCCTTGGTGTGAAAGCGGTTTTGGTGAAATCATTTGCTCGTATTCACGAAACAAATTTAAAAAAACAAGGAATGCTTGGATTGACTTTTGCCAATGAAGCTGACTATGAAAAAATTCAGGAGAATGACACTATTAATTTCGTAGATTTAGTTGATTTTGCTCCAGAAAAACCATTGACTTTGGAATTTGTTCATGCTGATGGGACTAAAGATATTATCTTGGCTAACCATACTTATAACGAAGGACAAATAGGTTGGTTCGTTGCTGGTTCAGCATTAAACTTGATTGCTGCCGCTGGAAAAGCGTAAATATTTAAATGATTTATTTCATAAACTCTTAAGGTAACTTGGGAGTTTTTTATTTTCAAATTTGTTAAATTGAAGATAAAGAGTTGTTAAAAAATTGCGATATTTGTACTTATAAATTAAATTAGCTTTTCTAAATACTTTTTCGGTAAATTTTGTCGTTTAAGTAAAGAGAATTATCAGTTTTTTGATAATAAATTGGTTGATGAATGTGAAATTTAAATTGAGTTTATGAAGTATTTTAGTTGTGTGTTTCTCTTTCTTTTTTTTAGTAGTATGAGTATTTTTTCGCAAGAAAAGTACACTCGACATACTGTTTCAAAGGGCGAAACTATCAGCGAAATTTCAGAGCAATATAATGTAACTCCTAAAGCAATTTATGAGCTAAATCCAAAAGCCAAGAAAGGAATAAAATTTCATTCGGTTCTATTAATTCCAACTAAAGCAAAAAAACATCCAGCTTCAACTCCCGAAATTGCTATCAATTCTCTTGAAAAAACACACGAAGTACTGCCCAAAGAAACAGTGTATGGTATTGCAAAACAGCATAACATCAGTGTCGAAGATTTATATAAATTCAATCCAGAGTTAGAAAAAGAAGGATTGAAAAAAGGACAAATAATTAAAATACCGCAAACTGCTTTAGATAATTTGGTATTGAAAGAAACGGCTGAAAAGGCGAAAGAAATTCAAAAAGCAAACGTTTCAGAAAAAATTGTTCCAAAGCAAGAAGTTGTCGTTTATCCAAAATCAGTCGAGAAAGAGGAAGCTTCAACTGAAGGAATCGTTCGCGAAGTTTTGCCAAAAGAAACTTTATATTCTATTGCCAGGCAATACGGAATCAAGGTTACCGACATACAAAATGCCAATCCAACGTTAGGAACTAAGCCATTAAAAGTTGGGCAAAAGATTATTGTTCCTGTAAAAGCGGAAAACAATTCAAATCTAGTCGCAGAAAAAGAGGCGACCAAAACTGAAAAATACCAGGATAATAATGAGCAACCCAAGCAAAATGTTGTTATTCAACAAACGGTAGTTAATGATAATTCAACTGAAATTGAAATAACCCACACAGTTTTACCTAAAGAAACCAAGTATGGAATTGCAAAGCAATATGGTATTTCAGTAGCCGAATTAGATAAACAAAACCCGAATATTTCAAAAAAACTTACTAAGGGAAGTATACTAAAAATTCACAGTTCTAAATTTATTGAATCTACTGTTCCTGTTGAAGAAGTTGTTGTCAAAGAGAAAGTCGTTAACGATGATTTAAATGTGATTCCTAGTTTGGCACGCGATGACACTTTTGTTGATCAATTGATATTGACCGCTTCCCAAAATATTGGAACGCGTTACCGTACAGGAGGAACCACAAAGGATGGCTTCGATTGTTCCGGATTGATGTGCTCTACCTTTGGCACTTTCGATATTAAGTTGCCAAGGTCGTCAATTGAAATGTCTTCTTATGGTTCAAAAATTAATACTGAGAATGCCCAAAAAGGAGATTTGATATTCTTTAAAACTAATGGACGACGCCAAATCAATCACGTGGGAATGGTAGTCGAAGTTTGTGACGGTGAAATTAAATTCATTCACTCTTCGAATCATGGTGGCGTGATAATTTCTTCTACTAAAGAATCTTATTATGAGAGGAATTTGGTTCAAGTTAATCGCGTATTGTAATTTGGGTTATAATATTTTTACTTTTCCAATAGTAAAATTGCATTAGAAACAAGTCTCTCACCTTCTTTATCACTGGGAAAATTCACAATTCCTTTGTTTTTAATCCACATTGTTGTAGAACCTCCTCTGTCTAAATTTATGGATGAACAAAACGAACTTTCCATAAAGTCAATTGCCTAAATTTTAGAGTTTGCTATTAATGACTATCTTTAAAAATCATTTGTTAATTCAGTTAATTCTTTTGTTCTTTCTATTGTAGATTGAATTAAGCAATCTATTTTCATTTTATTCTCATATGGTCCTCCACCATCATCATTACCCTGACTTTTAAATTTGCAATTCATATCTCTAAATTTAATCCAAGCTTTTTGAGCATTTGTTAACTCAATTTTTTGACTTTCGTTTAGTTTACTTTTTAATTTTTTATAAGCAACATTTAATTCTTTATCTGCTTTTCCATATAGATTGTAAAGTTCGTTTTCTCCGGTTACAGATTGTGAAAAGGAGAATATTGAGAAAAACAAGAACAGAAAACAAGTTATTTTTTTCATTTTTAATCTGTATTTTATACTATTATGGTTGTTAGAGAGGAAGACGAAGACTTCCTCTCTAACTTATGGATTAGTATGATAAATACCATTTTTTTTGCTACTGCTAAAGTATAAATTAATACTAACAAACCATCAAAACTAATTTTCTAATTTAAAACCAACTATTCGGCTATTTCCAAAAAAAGTATATCTTTAGCCAACCAAAAAAACCAAAATAATATGCAAGACAACAATCAGGAACATTTTAAAAGAGAACTCGGATTGCTCGACGGAACGATGCTCGTTGTGGGCTCGATGATAGGTTCGGGAATATTTATTGTTAGCTCGGATATGGTTCGCCAACTGGGTTCTGCCGGCTGGCTTATTGCGATGTGGGTCCTCACCGGATTTATTACCGTGATTGCCGCCGTGAGTTATGGTGAGTTGAGTTCGATGTTTCCCAAAGCTGGCGGACAGTATGTTTATATCAAGGAAGCTTACGGAAAACTGATTGGGTTTTTATATGGTTGGAGTTTCTTTGCCGTGATACAAACCGGTACAATTGCCGCTGTGGGTGTTGCTTTTTCTAAATTTGCCGCTTATTTGTATCCGCCTGTGAGCGAAAAAAATATTATTTATGAGTTAGGCGATTTCAAACTTCACGCTGCCCAAATAGTTTCGATAATTACTATTATTTTATTGAGTTATGTCAATAGTCGTGGAGTAAAAAACAGCAAAATTCTGCAAACTGTCTTGACAGTTATAAAAATCGTGTCCATTCTTGGGTTGATTATTTTCGGTTTTGTGGCTGCAAAAGCAGAAGTTTGGGATGCCAATTGGGCTAATGCCTGGACTTCTCAATCCATGAATGTCGATACTGGTTCTTGGCTTCCTATTAGTGGTGTTGCTTTGATTTCGGCTATGTCTGCGGCTTTAGTGGGTTCGTTGTTTTCTAGCGTGGCTTGGGAAGGCGTGACTTTTATAGCAGGAGAAATCAAAAACCCAAAACGTAATGTGGGATTGAGTTTATTTTTGGGAACTTTGATAGTAAGCTGTATTTATATTTTGGCAAATGTGATGTATTTGGCCGTTGTTCCATTGCAGGATATTGCTACTGCGGAATCAGATCGAGTGGCTGTTGTGGCATCACAAAATATCTTTGGGAATATTGGAACTTTAATCATTGCTATGATGATTATGATTTCGACTTTCGCCTGTAACAACGGATTGATTATGGCTGGTGCAAGAGTTTATTATACGATGGCAAAAGATGGCCTGTTTTTCAAAAAAGCGGCACATCTTAATAATGCAAGCGTTCCGGCTTGGGCACTGTGGGCGCAGTGCTTTTGGGCTTCGGCTTTATGCTTGACAGGAAAATACGGAGACTTGCTAGACTTTGTTGTAATTATAGTTTTGATTTTTTATATTCTTACTATTTACGGTATTTTTATTCTTCGCAAGAAAATGCCCGACGCCGAAAGACCTTATAAAGCTTTCGGATATCCGTTTTTGCCAGGACTTTATATTGTAATAGCAAGTGCCATTGGGATTGCTTTGTTGTACACTAAAACCAGTACTTGTGGTTGGGGAGTTTTGATTATGTTGATAGGAATTCCTATTTATTATTTGACAAAACAAAAAGAATAATTAGCAGATTCTAGCCCTGATAGCAGTGAAAATCCCACGCTTTTGGGCGTGGATTGTAACGTATAGCAGGAAATAGCTCCAAATAAAAAAATCCGTCTCATTAATCTGAAACGGATTTCTTGTTGTTATCTGCTATCTAGTAGTAAATAAAACGCCTTACTTTAGCAATATATTTTGCCAACCGAATCACTTGATGGCTGTAACCATATTCGTTGTCATACCAAATGTACAACACAATATTTTTCCCATCGTTTGAAACAATTGTCGCGTTGCTGTCGTAAATCGCCGGCGCTGAAGTCCCAATAATATCCGAAGAAACCAACTCATTATTCAAGGAATATTTTATTTGCTCTACCAATTCTCCTTCCAAAGCATATTTTTTCATAATGGCATTTACTTCGGCAATAGAGGTTAGTTTGGCAACTTCAAGATTTAAAACTACCAATGAACCGTTGGGAACCGGCACCCGAATTGCATTGGATGTCAATTTACCTTCCAATGAAGGTAAGGCTTTAGCAACGGCGGTCGCAGCACCAGTTTCGGTAATGACCATATTCAAGGCGGCAGCTCTTCCGCGACGGTATTTTTTGTGCATATTATCGACCAAATTCTGGTCATTGGTATAAGCATGAATGGTTTCTAAATGTCCTTTTACAACGCCCAAAGTATCTTCGATCACTTTTAAAATAGGCGTTATAGCATTGGTCGTACACGATGCTGCCGAAAAGATATTGACTTCATCCGGATTGTATTCGTTTTGGTTTACACCATAAACTATATTGGGAACGCCTTTTCCCGGTGCGGTCAGCAATACTTTTTGGGTTCCTTTTGAGGTCAAATGCCTAGTTAAAGCTTCTTGGGTTGTGAATGCGCCCGTGTTATCAATAACCAATGCATTTTCGATATCATATTTTGTATAATCAATTTCTTCAGGACTATTTGCCGTTATAACATGAACTGTTGTCCCATTTATAATCAAGGCGTTGTTTCCAGAATCAGCAACTACTGAACCCATGAAATCGCCGTGAACAGAGTCATAACGCAATAGAGAAGCCCTTTTTTCCAATGAAACTGCGTCGTTTTTGTCCCGAGTAACAATCGCTCTCAATCGCAATTGATCACCTTTGCCTGTTTTTGACATCAGTTCTCTGGCGAGTAAACGCCCAATTCTTCCAAAACCATAAAGCACAACATCTTTGGATTGAATTTCCTCCGTATTTTTGGCATCTTTTAATTTGTCAATAACAAATTCATTTGCATTTTTAAAATTGTAGTTTTCTAGTTCAAATTCATAAGTTAGTTTTCCTATGTCTAGTTTAGAAGGAGGTAAATCCATTGTTAGAATTGCTTTTGCAATTTCAACCGAATCAAAAATAGAAATTGGTTTACCCACAAATTCTCCGGCATATTCGTGTAGGTTGATGATTTCGCTTACATTTCTATCAATCAATTGATTCCTGAACAGAACCATTTCGATGGATTTGTCATACCATAAATCACTTATGATTTTGATAAATTCTACTCCGGCTTTTCGTCTGTCGGTTTGAAATAAAATTTCTTTTTCGTATAAAAGGGTATTTTTCATATTGAAAATTTGAGCAATGTTTTTTGAAATTTTTTGCAAAAGTATGACTTAATAATGTTTTACGAAAACGATTTCGTAACTATTTTTAAAATAAAAAAAAGCCACCTTGCTTTTGCAAAATGGCTTCCATTTTTTGATTGTGAATGTTAGATAATTACCCTGATTATTTCACCTTTTTTATTAATCATTTCCAAATTGATACTTTGACTTTCCTCTTTGTTTTTTAAAATTTTGGAAACAGTTTCTAAATCTTTCGCTTTTACATTATCGATGCTCAAAATAATATTTCCTTTGAGTTCGTCTTCGTATTGTTTCAGATTTTCATTTGTAATGGATCTTATTTTTACTCCATAGTCAACACGGAATCTACTTTTGTCAGTAGCATCAATATTTTCTAATTCCAAACCTTTGAATTCAGTGCTGAAAAATTCGTTTTTGCTCAAAATTACCGGAAGGACTTTGTTTTTCCCGTCTCGGATAAAAGTGACTTCTACTTTGTCGTTCGGTCTTTTGGTATTGATATAGCCTGAAAGATCAGCGTAAGTGGCAATATTTTGGTCGTCCAGTTTGATGATAATATCCCCTTTTTCTAATCCGCCTTTTTCGGCACCAGAATTTTTAGAAACTTTATTAATATAAAAACCCTGTGTTTCCGGAACGCCCAATTCTTTCGAAGCCAAGGCATTCAATTCACCTCCTTCAACGCCAAGAATTCCTCTTTGTACATTTCCAAATTCCATCAAATCCTCAATAATTTTTCTGGCTATATTCGAAGGAACCGCAAAAGAATAACCAACGTATGAACCTGTTTGAGACGAAATCATTGTATTAATTCCTATTAATTCACCTCGAGTATTTACTAATGCGCCACCACTATTTCCGGGATTTACAGCAGCATCAGTTTGAATGAAAGATTGAATTCCGCTAGTATCCAAGTTTCTGGCTTTCGCCGAAATAATTCCTGCAGTCACCGTCGAAGTTAAGTTGTATGGATTACCAACTGCTAGAACCCATTCGCCAATTTTCACCGAATCAGAATTGGCGAAAGCCGTATAAGGTAATTTTTCATTTGCATCGATTTTTAACAAGGCAATATCCATTTTTGAGTCGGTTCCAATGAGTTTTGCAGTATAGGACTTTTTGTTATTCAACGTGATTTCTATTTCCGAAGCGTCTTTTATCACGTGATTATTGGTCACGATATAACCGTCTTCAGAAATGATTACACCAGAACCCGTTCCTACTTGTTCTTGCAATTGATCGCCTCGGTAACCGTAGAAATATTCCAAAATAGGGTTAGAAATGGTTTTTCGGGATACATTTTTTACGTGAACTACCGTGTGAATGGTTTTTTCGGCAGCATCAGTAAAATCGACTGCTTCGGAAGAAAGTCCAACATTTCTTCCATAGGAATTTGTAGCTAAAGTTACAACGGAGTTTTTGTTTTTAGAGAAATAGCCATTGTCATCAAATAATAACTTGTAGGAACCAAGTGTTATGACTCCGCTTAGCAATGACACTAGTAATAGACTTGAAAATCGTTTCATAGTTTTATAGTTATTTAAGAAATTACAACGTAAAATTATAAATTTTGATATTTCAAAAAAACAGTTTAACGCTCGTTTAACATTCTTTAACGTATCATTAATATTTGTACTTTTGTGCAACACAATTCAACTAAAATGCAAATAGAATTTTATAAATACCAAGGAACAGGAAACGATTTTGTGATGATTGACAATCGATCTGGGTTTTTTCCAAAGGAAAACGTTCAACTCATTGCGCATTTGTGCGACAGACGTTTCGGAGTAGGAGCAGACGGACTTATTTTATTGGAAAACGATTCCGAAGCTGATTTTAAAATGGTCTATTACAATTCCGATGGAAACCAAAGTTCTATGTGTGGCAATGGTGGTCGTTGTTTAGTGGCTTTCGCCAAAAAGTTGAAGGTGATTAACAATAGCTGTACTTTTATTGCCACCGATGGTTTGCATCACGCTACAATTAATGAAAATGGACAAGTTTCCCTTCAAATGATTGATGTTCCTAATATAAAAATTACTCCTGATTATACGTTCCTCAATACAGGTTCACCACATCACGTGCAAATGGTGGAAGATTTGGCAAACTGCAATATAAAAGAAAAGGGGGCAGCCATTCGATATGGAGAATTATATGGTAAAGCAGGAAGTAATGTCAATTTTGTAAAACAAATTGACGCGAATACTTTTTCACTTCGTACTTATGAAAGAGGCGTGGAAGACGAAACACTTTCTTGTGGAACTGGCGCAACTGCATCTGCTATAGCTATGAATGCTATTGGAAAAACCGATTCTACCTCTATACATTTGAATGTTGAAGGCGGAAAATTAGAAGTTTCTTTTGATAAAAAGGATGGTTTATTTACCAATGTTTTCCTGAAAGGCCCAGCGGAATTTGTGTTTAAAGGAGAAATTTCTATTTAATCAAAATTTCTATTCGTAATTTCAAATTCGTAATTATTTTTAAATGATCACACTAAAAGGCGAAAACATTTACCTCCGAGCACTCGAACCTAATGATTTGGAGTTTGTTTATGCTATGGAAAACGACCAAAGCATTTGGGAAGTCAGCAATACTCAAACGCCTTACAGTCGGTTTTTAGTGAAGCAATATCTCGAAAATGCCCAGCAGGATATTTATGAAGCCAAACAATTGCGATTGGCGATTTGTCAAGACCAGGATTTCCCCCCTTTGGGATTAATCGATTTATTTGATTTTGACCCAAAGAACAATAGGGCAGGAGTTGGCATCGTGATTCAAGGAAATGAAAACAGAAAACAGAATATAGGTTCCGAAGCATTGGAACTCTTGATTCGGTATTCTTTTTTTAATCTTAATTTACATCAATTGTATGCAAATATTGGCACAGAAAACGAAGCTAGTATTGCACTTTTCACTAAATTTGGATTTCAAAAGATTGGCACGAAAAAAGATTGGACTTTAGTCAATGGAGTTTATAAAGACGAGGCTATTTTTCAATTAATTAATAATCAACTTTAAAAAGATATAGTTTTGAATTTAAAAAAAATCATAACAATCGCATCCGTAGGTTTAATGTCAGCATTACTCGTTTATGGATTTATTTTGGCAAACCAAGTTTTTTCTAAAAACACCAAATTTTCTGAAAATGAATTATATGTTCACGTGCCAACAGGTGCTAACTATGAAGATGTCAAGAAAATAATAGCCCCTTTTGTCGAAAACATGGATCGTTTTGAATCTGTCGCTGACATGAGAAGTTATCCCGATAATGTAAAACCGGGCCGTTTTTTATTTATTAAAGGAATGAACAGTTATGACTTGGTCAAAGCTTTGAGAAGTAATGTTCCCGTGAAACTGGCTTTTAACAATCAAGAACGCTTGGAGAATTTTGCAGGACGAGTTGGTTCCCAAATTGAACCGGATAGTTTGACTTTATTGAAAACCTTTAAAGATTCTATTTTCTTGAAAGAAAATGGTTTTACTGATGAAAATGTTTTAGTAGTTTTTATTCCGAATACTTACGAAGTATATTGGAATATTTCTGCAGAGAAATTCCGTGATAAAATGATTAAAGAATATCGCAATTTTTGGAACAAGGAACGAACCGAACAAGCAGCAAAACAAGGATTGACTCCTATTCAAGCAACAATTTTGGCTTCAATCGTGCACAAAGAATCTGTTAAAAAAGATGAAAGACCTAGAATCGCAGGAGTTTATTTGAACCGAATGAGACAAGGAATGCCACTTCAGGCAGATCCAACGGTAATTTTTGCCATAAAAAAGAAATCAAATGATTTTAACCAAGTAATCAAAAGAGTCTTTTACAACGACTTATTTTTGAATTCCCCATATAATACCTATAAAGTAATTGGTCTTCCTCCCGGACCAATTGCAATGCCTGACATCACGGCATTAGAAGCGGTTTTGAATCCTGAAAAGAATAATTTTATTTATTTCTGTGCAAGCGTAGATCGTTTTGGGTATCATGAGTTTGCTGCTACTTTGGAAGAACATAATAAAAACGCCAAAAAATATTCCGATTGGATAATCAGTCAAGGAGTAATAAGGTAGCTTTGAAGTATAAGAGTCAAATTTGTTTTTTGTTCCTACTTGTATTCCAAAGTGCTTTGGCTCAAAATTCCTTTGAAAATTTTCTAAAACCTTCCGATTCCTTAAACAAGAAAAGACAAAACACTGTATTTATTTCCGAAGCTGTATTAGCGTCTGGAGCTTTGATTGGTTTAAACCAACTTTGGTACGCTGATTATCCCAGATCTAATTTTCATTTTATAAATGATAATTCTGAATGGATGCAAATGGATAAGGTAGGACATTTATTTTCTTCTTATCAAATTGGAAGATTTGGTGCAGAAGCTCTGAATTGGAGTGGAACCAGCAAAAAAAATCAACTGGTTTATGGAGCAAGTTTGGGATTTGTATTCCTAACAGCCGTTGAGGTTATGGACGGATTTTCTGAAGAATGGGGAGCATCAATGGGTGATGTAATTGCTAATGCTTCGGGAACGGCTTTGTATGTTTCACAAGAGTTAATATGGAAAGAACAACGCATTATTCCTAAATTCTCATATCATAAAACCCAATATTCCAATTATAGACCTGATGTTTTAGGAAGCACATTTCCGGAACAAATCATAAAGGATTATAATGGTCAAACTTATTGGCTTTCTGCCAATATTTATTCATTTTCTAAAGGTTCCAAAATACCCAAATGGATCAATCTCGCTTTTGGTTATGGAGCGGAAGGAATGATTAGCGGAAATAATGACAATAATTCTCCAATTTTGGTTCCAAAACCAGAAAGATTCAGACAATTTTACCTTAGTTTGGACGTAGATTTGACTAAAATCGACACAAAATCCCACTTTTTGAAGACATTTTTTTCAGTTTTAAATACTGTGAAAATTCCAGCGCCAACGATTGAGTACTCGCCTCACAGTGGTTTCAAGTTTTATGGATTGTACTTTTAGACAAGTTTAACAGCTTGATTTTCAGGTTTATGATTTTTATTGTATATTTGCACCGTAGAAATTTCAATACGGGACAGCGTTTGAAGAAAAACAATTTATGATAAAGAAGTGGTCTTTTTATACAATTTTGACTCTTATTATTGCTTTTTTAAGCTCAGGTTTTAAGCCTTTCGATTTAGATACCAACCAATGGTTTCTTACTAATGAAACTGATGGAACATCATACTTATATCCATCTCAAAAACATAACGATTATACAAATTTAAGTGTTCCTTTTACTGGAAAATTTTTCATTGGTTACAAGGAAGCAATTGCTTTCAGGGAATCTCAAGGCAAATACAAAAAAATTAATTCTCTGGGTTATATGGGAAAATACCAGTTTGGTACTGAAACCTTAAAATCAGTTGGAGTACACGATAGCGGTAAGTTTTTGAACAGTCCAAAAATGCAGGAAAAAGCATTTATTGCTCTTCTTGCTCAAAATAAATGGGAGTTAAGAGATGTAATCGACAAATATGAAGGTAGAATTATCAGTGGTATTCGCGTTACTGAATCTGGAATATTAGCGGCGGCACATCTTGGTGGAGTTGGATCAGTAAAAAAGTTTTTTAAGAATAATGGAAGTCGTTATTTTAAAGATGCTTACGGTACATCGATACGAAGTTATATGATAGATTTTGGAGGTTATGAAACTTCCGGAATTGTCGCTGATAGTAACGCAACAGTGCAATAATTTAAGCTTATATAAATTTTTTAGCCACGAATTACACTAATTTTCACGAATCAATTTGTGTAAATTAGTGTAATTCGTGGCTAACTTTTTTTTACATTTTGTGAATGATAAAAATAGTGGGACGATTGTGTAAATCAACCTTAATTTTTTTCCAATCTGACGCTCTCATTGTTTTGATGAATTCCGTTGGCAAAGTGATGTCCGTAGCAACGCAAAGATAAGTTGAAGGGTTTAAAGCCTGTACAATATCTTCGAGCATTTTGTTATTTCGAAAAGGAGTTTCAATGAATATTTGAGATTGATTTTTGTCCTGAGATAATTTTTCTAAGTTTTTTAAAGCGGTCTTTTTTTCGGCTTTGTCAATTGGGATATATCCATTAAATGCAAAACTTTGGCCATTCATTCCGGAAGCCATAATGGCCAATAAAATAGAAGATGGACCAACTAATGGCACGACCTGAATTCCTTTTTCGTGTGCCAATTTTACAATCACTGCGCCAGGGTCAGCTACTCCAGGACAACCAGCTTCGCTCATTAATCCAACGTTTTTTCCTTGTAGACAAGGTTGTAACATTTTGGAGTGTTCTGAAACTTCGGTATATTTATTTAAAGAACTTAATCTTAGTGTAGCCTGAACTTTTTCTGGTTGAATACTTTTTATGAATTTTCGAGCGGTTTTTTCATTCTCCACAATGTAATCATCAATAAAATCAATTGTTCTTTTTGCAGTTTGTGGGAGTACATCATTAGGGTCACCTTCTCCCAAAGTTGTTGGGATTAAGTATAGTTTTCCTAGTAGAGGGTTTGGTTTCATTTGTGTACTTTTATAATTCTTACTAGGTAACGGGTGATTGAAAAGTTATTATATGGAAATTGAAAACATTCTATTTAACAGTGTTTTTCGATAAGTTTTTTTGCAATTACATCACAGGCTTCATCGAGCATTTTATAAACGGAATCAAACCCATTAGGCATTCCAAAGTAAGGGTCAGGAACATCTACATTTTCATCTGGAAATAATTCATTCAAAATGAGTTGCACTTTTTCAGTTTGGGCTTGATTATCGGCAAGTTGAATAACATCCCAATAATTGGAATTGTCCATGACATAGATGTAATTAAATGTGTCAAAATCACTTGATGTGAATTGTCTTCCTTTTTGTCTTGAAATATCTACTTTATTTCGTTTTGCGATGGCAATAGAACGCTCGTCAGGTTGATGGCCAATATGCCAAGAACCTGTTCCGGCAGAATCTACCGTGAATTTGTTTTTTGGAAGTTTTGAAGCCAATATTCCTTCAGCCAAAGGTGACCGACAAATATTACCTAGGCAAACCATTAAAATTTTTATGGGCATAATGCGTTTATAGCGTTAATTTCTTGTTGATGTCTTCGACAAATTTTTTGAATTGTTTGTCTGTGGCAACTAAATTGTCAACGGTTTTACATGCGTGTAATACGGTAGCATGATCACGGTCGCCTATTTGGGAACCTATGTTTGCCAAAGAAGCTTTGGTGAATTTCTTGGCAAAAAACATCGCTAATTGACGGGCTTGAACGATATGTCTTTTTCTGGTTTTAGATTGAAGCGTTTCTAAATCCAATTGGAAATAATCGGAAACAATTTTTTGAATGTAATCGATAGAAATTTCTCGTTTTACATTTTTTACAAATTTTTCGACCACATTTTTAGCTAGTTCCAGTGTCACCTCTTTTTTATTGAAAGAAGATTGTGCAATCAATGAGATGATAGCTCCCTCTAGTTCTCTTACATTCGATTTAATATTTCGTGCAACATATTCTATAATTTCTTCAGGAATTTCTACACCATCACGATACAAAATGTTTTTTAGGATTGAAATTCTGGTTTCATAATCTGGTTGGTGCAATTCAGCCGATAATCCCCATTTGAAACGAGATAATAATCGTTGTTCAATGTCTTGCATATCAACTGGAGCCTTGTCCGAAGTCAAGATAACCTGTTTGCCATTTTGATGTAAAAAATTAAAAATATGGAAAAATACATCTTGAGTTCCTGATTTTCCAGAAAGGAATTGAACATCGTCAATGATTAATACATCAATAAGTTGGTAGAAATGGATAAAATCATTTCGATTGTTTTTCTTGACAGAATCAATATATTGTTGGGTAAAAATTTCAGCCGATATATATAAAACGGTTTTTTCTGGATATTTATCTTTGATTTCAACTCCAATAGCGTGCGATAAATGTGTTTTACCTAGACCAACGCCACCAAAGATTAATAATGGATTAAATGAAGTTCCACCTGGCTTATTGGCTACAGCCATACCTGCCGAACGAGCTAATCTGTTAGAATCTCCTTCAAGAAAATTGTCAAAACTATAATTTGCATTAAGTTGTGATTCGATTTTTAAATTTCGAATACCAGGAATGACAAATGGATTTCTTAATTCTGGATTAAGGTTCTTATATGGAGCATCAACATCTTGTGGTTTCATAGGCACACGATTAGCACTAGGCAATTGTTCCGTAAACGGTTGTTTATTGCCATAAGTGTTTTCCATTTTGATTTTATAGAGTAACTTTGCATTTTTCCCGAGTTCTTTGGTTAGTGCGACTTTTAATAATTTAACATAGTGTTCTTCTAGCCATTCGTAGAAAAATTTACTAGGAACTTGAATGTATAATGCATTATCCGTAAGTTCAACTGACTTAATAGGTTCAAACCAAGTTTTATAAGCTTGGTCTGCGATATTGTCTTTAATAAAAGATAGGCAGTTTTCCCATACTGATTGTGCAGTCTTGTTCATAAATTTGGTTAAATTATTTCGTTTGGTAATTGTTTTTTAATAAAAAACTAGGTTGAATAAACATTGTTTTTCGGGATAACAAATATGTGAATAAAATTAACCAAAAAAAAATATTTTATATGTAAATTTTATAAAATATTGTTGTATGAAGTTTTTAAAATTTTAATTTTTTAATAAATATTAAATGGAATATCATCAAATTCAAATCCGTGTTCGCTATTCAGAAACAGATCAAATGCGTGTAGTTTATCACGGTAATTACGCTCAATATTTCGAAGTAGGAAGGGTCGAATGGCTCAGAAACAAAGGGATTTCTTATAAATGGATGGAGGAAAACGGGATTATGCTTCCTGTAGTTTCTTTAACGATCAATTATAAAAAACCGGCTCATTACGATGAGCTATTAACTTTGAAAACAATATTAAAAAACAAGACCTCTATCAAGATAGAATTTGACTATGAACTCTATAATGAAAAGCATGAGTTGTTAACAACTGGCAATTCAATTTTAGTTTTTGTCGATATGAAAACAGGAAGACCTGTTACTCCTCCACAATATATTTTAGATATTTTGGATAGAACGGAATGAAGATGTCGTTTTTTTGATAATATAGCAAAAAAAAAAGAATTTTCTTATAGTTTCAAAGAGGCTTTATTTCTATCTCAAACATTGAATTAAAAATGTCGAAAATCATTAGGGCATTTTTTTTTCTGGTGGTAATTTCGATTTCGCAACTCAGTTCCATTTTTTGGGATACAATATTCACGTTTTTCTCTTTAATCACTCGCATCACTTTATTGATGTTTTTGTAATCAAAGGAAACAAGATAATGAATATCTATAGTCTTTTCGATTATTTCTGAAGATTCCAAAGTCATTTGGGCTGTAGTTCTATAAGCTGAAATCAATCCGCCAACGCCCAATTTAACTCCCCCAAAAATTCGGACAACTACAAGCAATATATTAGTGACTGCAAAAGACTGAATTTGTCCATAAATAGGTATTCCGGCCGTGTTGCTTGGTTCACCGTCATCATTTGCTCTGTAAACTATGGTGTCGGTGCCAATTTGGTAGGCATAACAATAATGTCCTGCATTGGGATGCTGTTTTCGTAAACTATCAACTATGGCTTTTACTTCTGTTTCAGATTGTATAGGATACGCGTAGCCAAAGAATCTACTATTTTTTTCTTTAAAAAGAAGTTCATCTGAAGGATAGGCTATTGTTTTGTATGTGTCTTCCAAATTTCTTAAAATTTGAATTTAACATGGCTATTGAAATTTTTCATAGCAGAAAATCATTTTTTGAAAATAATTCCACAACATCTTCTTGTCCTACTTGTAAATTCCATACTTGGAAACCTAACAAAAGTGCTGCATCAGTATTTTCTTTTTTGTCATCTACGAATAAAGTACGTTTCACAGATAAATCGTGTTTCTTTACTATGTAATTAAAAATTTCGGTATCCGGTTTTCGCATTCCCAATTCAAATGAAAAATAGATTTTTTCAAAACATTGGTAAAAATCACTATAAAATGAAGTGCCATTTTCTCTCTCGAAAGTTTCTATGTGAATAGCATCAGTATTACTTAGAAGAAACAAGCGGTATTTTTTTGAGAGTTTTTGCAGAAATTCCAATCGTTTTAATGGAAAATCCAGAAGAATGGCATTCCAAGCATTTAAAATTTCATCAATAGTAGCATTTGGAACATGTTTTTGAATGCCGAGCAGGAATTTTTCCTGTGAGATTTGGCCTTTTTCAAATTGAAGATTTAGCTGGTTTAAGTCTTCATCCCATTGTGATAAACCCAATTTTTTCAAGGAATTAATAGTTGCCTGTTTATCTAAGTTGATAAAAACATCTCCAAAATCAAAAATAATTGTATTAATCATAATTTCTAGAAATTATAAGTATATCGTTTCCAACGGAATGTTTTTTAATGTTTTTTAAAGCTATAATTGGTGCTTTTGTTCCATCACCGAAGCAACTATTTCCAATGAATATTCGTGCTTCATCCCAAAGGTTTTCGTCAATAAAAGTTTGTAAAGTCTGTGCGCCTCCTTCAATAATTACAGATTGAATTTTGTATTTATATAATGCTTTCAGTATTTGATTTGCAAGATTTTGTTCAAAATCAATTATCTCAAAGGTAGTGTTTTCTTCATTAGTAGCATTTGCCGTATTCGAAAAAATAATTGTTTTTACTTTGTTATTAAAGATATGGCTGTCTTTTGGAACTCGATTTTTCTGATCTAAAATAATCCTAATTGGATTATTTCCTTCCCAATCTCGAACATCTAATTTTGGATTATCATCAATAACTGTTTTGGTTCCTACAAGAATAGCTTGTTCTTCACTACGCCATTTATGAACTAATTGGCGCGAAAACTCATTCGTTATCCAAACTGGTTTTCTCTTTCTTATTTTATCCTGAGCTTCTCGGAGGATTATAGGTGCTATAAAACCATCTTGACTTTCGGCCCATTTCAAAATTACATAAGGCCTTTTTTTTAGGTGAAAAGTAAAAAAGCGCTTATTCAACTCTATGCATTCTGTTTCAAGAACTCCAACTGTGACGTTTTTGCCAGCTTCGATTAATTTTTTAATTCCGTTTCCTGCAACTTTTATATTAGGGTCAACGGTTCCAATAATTACATTTGGAATTTCGTTTTCTATAATTAAATCACAGCAAGGTGGCGTTTTTCCAGAATGGCTACAAGGTTCTAAACTCACATAAATAGTCGATTTTTTTAAAAGTGACTTGTCTTTTACTGAATTAATCGCATTTACTTCGGCGTGAGGTTCACCCGATTTTTTATGCCAGCCTTCGCCAATGATTTTGTTATTATACACAATTACACTGCCAACTAACGGATTGGGATATGTGGTTCCCAAACCATTTTTGGACAATTCGATGCAACGGCGTATGTATTTTTCATCTTTTTTCACAATTACAAAAGTAATGATTTTTGTGTTTAGGATTTAGTTTTCAATCTTTGGAAAATAATACCGCTAGTTATTTCAAATTATTCCAATAAAAATTGAACAAATGAAATACACAGCGGCATTATACAAAACCTTTGGACTAAAATATAATAAGTAATGGTATAACAATAAACAATATCTATTTTTGTAAAATAAATTAGCATTTTAAAAAATGGAAAACTGGGTAATTAGAAAAATTGAGAAAAAAGATAATCCTGCCGTTGCACAATTAATAAGAGCTGTTTTTGACGAATTAAACATTCCAAAAGTAGGAACTGCTTATGCTGATCCTTATCTGGATTTGATGTTTGAGGAATATACCAAACCAAAATCGATTTATTTTGTTGTTGAAAAAGCTGGAAAAATAATTGGTTCTGCTGGAGTGGCGCCACTTGAAAATGAAGCAGAAACAATTTGTGAATTGCAAAAAATGTATTTCCTGCCTGAAGCTCGTGGTTTGGGAATTGGCAGCCAAATGATGTACTACTGTTTGCAAGCGGCCAAGGATTTTGGTTTCGAAAAATGTTATCTCGAAACCATGCCTTTTATGCACGATGCACAGAAACTATATAAAAAAGTGGGTTTTGAATATATTTGTTCGCCTATGGGAAGTACAGGTCACGTTTCTTGTCCGGTTTGGATGTTGAAGAATTTAAGTTAGATTACAAATATGAGAATCAAAGACTACAGAACCCAATTTATTCAAGAACTTTCGCCAATTTACAATGCTGGCGAAGCTGAGAGTTTTTTCTATTTGATTTTAGAAGAAAAACAGCAATTGAAAAGAATTGATTTGGCTTTGAATCCCGATTTGACTTTTTCAAATGAAGAAATGCAACTTTGGAATTCGATTTTGGAAAAGTTGCAACAAGAAATTCCAATTCAATATCTATTAGGGAAAACTAGTTTTTATGGTTTAAACTTCGAGGTGAATGCTAATGTTTTGATTCCAAGACCTGAAACCGAAGAATTGGTGGAATGGATTATTAAAAGTAATTCAAAAATTAGCTCCGCTCAGTTCGGCATAGCCTCGGGTAAAAAACCTGATGATTTAAAAATTCTTGACATTGGAACGGGAAGTGGTTGCATTGCTATTTCATTGGCGAAAAACATTCCGAATGCTCAGGTTTTTGCAATTGATGTTTCTGAAAAAGCTTTGGCTACAGCCAAAAAAAATGCCGAAATCAATAAAGTGAATGTTTATTTTATTAAAAAAAATATTCTTGAAACTGATGATTTGGAACAGAAATTTGATATTATAGTTTCAAATCCACCGTACGTTCGGGAGTTGGAAAAACAGGAAATCAAGAAAAATGTTTTAGACAATGAACCGCATTTGGCTCTGTTTGTAAAAGATAATGATGCATTAATTTTTTATAGAAAAATAGCCGAATTAGCCCAGAAAAACCTATCCCAAAACGGGCAATTATTTTTCGAAATTAATCAATATTTAGGAAAAGAAATGATTGATTTACTCGAAAAAATGAGTTTCAAAAACATCGAGTTAAGAAAAGATATTTATGGAAATGACAGGATGATTAAGGGAGAATTATAAATTCTTACTCATAGCGCAACGCTTCAATTGGATCCAGTTTTGAGGCTTTGACAGCTGGGTATAATCCGGAAACTATTGCCACTGCAAAACTTGTGATAAAGGCAGACATAATTGCTGCCCAAGGAATTACAAATACAAAATCCATAGCAGTTGCGATGATATAACCTATTGTAATCCCAAAAACAATTCCCAATAAACCGCCCATTTGACCAATAAGCAACGTTTCAATAAAAAACTGAAATGCGATGGTGCTCTTTTTGGCGCCTAGTGCTTTTCGAACTCCAATTTCACGAGTGCGTTCCGTAACCGAAACAATCATAATATTCATTAAGGCGATAGATGATCCGAGAATTGTAATAATGCCAATTAACCAAGCTGCAATTCCTAAATATTGTGTAATGCCGAGGATTCTGTTTATAAGATCATCGCTTCGTACGACAGCAAAATTATTGTCTTTTACCGGACTTAATTTTCGAACTCTACGCATTGTACTGTTGGCATTGTCAATGGCTTCGTCCAGCATTTCTTTTTTGGCGACCATAACACTCATCGTGTAATTAATATTAGGTGCCGTAAACAGAGATCGTGCTACCTGAATAGGAATTAAAACCCTTAAATCCTGGCTGTTGCCAAAGGTGGAGCCTTTCTCTTTTAAAACTCCTATAACTTTGAACTTGGCTCCACGAATCGAAATTACTTTGTCGATAGGATTTATATCCTTTAATATTCCTTTTTGGAAATCCGAGCCTACAATGCAATTATAGGTATTGTTTTGAATGTCAAATCCAGTAAAATTTCGTCCTAAACTAGTTTCTAAACCTGAGTTGACCATAAAAAACTCATCAACCCCAACGATTGTATTTTCGGGATCTGTTTTAGCGGCTTCATATTTAATTTCGGCTGTAGAAGTTGCCGTAAAGGAAACAGAAGTTTCGGCAAGAGGAAATTTATATTTGTTTTTAAAAGCTACTGCTTCGGGATAAGAAATAATGGGATTTATAATTTCTCTTTCCTCGCCACCGTGTCTTCGCGTGCTAGTTTCATATTGATTGATGTTAAAAGTATTAGCACCCATTGATGCAAAATCAGATGAAATGGTGTTTTCTAAAGCGGAAACTAACGTTAGAATTCCTACTAAAGCAGTGATTCCAATGGCAATAATCAGCACGGTAAGAATGGTGCGCAACAATTGGGTTCTGATTGAACCAATAGCAATTCGGACGTTTTCTCGGAATAATTTAAACATAGTGGCTATTTGACACGAAATTACAATTTTTGTTACAAGTTTGCTTTAGAAGATGTAATATTTATTTTAAAAACAAGATATTTGCAGTAAGAATTAAGAATTTCAAATTACGAATTACGATTTTGAAGAAATCGATTTTATTTTTTGAAATTTGTAATTTGTAATTCGTAATTAATTAAAATGGCTCAAAAACCTAGCATTCCAAAAGGGACAAGAGATTTTTCACCGGCTGAGGTGGCAAAACGTCAATATATTATATCCGTTATAAAAAGCAATTTCGAGAAATTTGGTTTCCAACCCATAGAAACACCTTCGTTCGAAAATTCCGAAACCTTGATGGGAAAATACGGAGAAGAGGGTGATCGATTGATTTTTAAGATTTTGAATTCTGGTGATTATTTGGCGAAAGCCGATGCTGCATTACTGCAAAATAAAGAAAGCAATAAATTGACTTCAAGTATTTCCGAAAAAGCATTACGCTATGATTTAACCGTTCCTTTTGCTCGTTATGTAGTTCAACATCAAAGTGAAATTGAGTTTCCGTTCAAAAGATATCAAATACAACCGGTTTGGCGTGCTGATCGTCCACAAAAAGGGCGTTTCAGAGAATTTTTTCAGTGTGATGCTGATGTTGTGGGTTCAAAATCATTATGGCAAGAAGTCGAATTAGTACAATTGTACGATTCGGTTTTTACGGAATTAGGTTTGGAAGGCGTAACAATTAAAATCAATAATAGAAAAATACTTTCAGGAATTGCCGAAGTCATTGGAGCAAAAGACAAACTAATTGATTTTACGGTTGCTTTGGACAAACTCGATAAAATAGGCGAGGACGGCGTGAAAAAGGAAATGATTGAAAAAGGAATTTCTGAATCTGCCATAGAAAAAGTTCAACCTTTATTTAATTTCACAGGAACAATTTCGGAGAAAATCAGTAAACTTTCCGAATTATTAGCTGCTTCCGACGAAGGTATGAAAGGTGTTGAAGAATTGCGATTTATTTGTGATAACGCGGCAAATCTTGGATTGAATAAATCAATTTTAGATTTAGACGTGACTTTAGCTCGGGGATTAAATTATTATACGGGTGCTATTTTTGAAATAGCTCCACCAAAACAAGTCGCAATGGGTTCCATTGGTGGAGGTGGAAGATATGATGATTTGACCGGAATTTTCGGTTTAAAAGATGTAAGTGGAGTGGGAATTTCCTTTGGGTTGGATCGGATTTATTTGGTTATCGAAGAATTGAATTTATTTCCTGAAGCAGTAACTTCAACATCAAAAGCATTGTTTATTAATTATGGTGAAAAGGAAGCTTTTTATTCTATGAAAGCCATAACAAAGTTGCGTAGTTTTGGTGTGAAAGTAGAATTGTATCCTGATAATGTAAAGGTTGGAAAACAATTTCAACATGCTGATAAAAGAGCTATTCCTTATGTTGTTATCGTTGGAGAAACGGAAATGAATGAAGGAAAATTTGCCTTGAAAAATTTAATATCCGGCGAACAAATTTTACTTGATTTCGAAGGATTGAAGGCAGTATTATTATAATTCTAGTTTTAATAGAAACAAAAAATGCCTCAATTTTATTGAGGCATTTTTTGTAAATAAAGCGAAATTGTTATTTCTTGGCACTACATGTTTTTCCATTGGATTTGCATTTGGGCATTTCTTCTGCGGAACATTTTTTGGCAGATGAGCTACATTTAGCCATTTCTTCTGCGGTACATTTTTTTCCTTCAGCTTTGCATTTTGCTTGACATTTTGCAATTTCTTCAGAAGTCATTGCTTTTGCATTGGCATCGTGTTTTGCACAACAAGATTCTTTTTTTGTACTTTCTGTAGCAACGGGTTTTGTTTGTTGTGCTCCAACATTAATTGTAAATAAAACAATTGCCAAGAGGATAATAATTTTTTTCATTTTTTTCGGTTAAAGTGTTGACTATTTATTTTTAATTCAGGATTACGACCAAAATTAAGAGCAAATATATTAAGAAAAAACAGTACGAAAACACCAAACAAGTTAATGTTTCCTTAATAAATTCAGAGTTTATTTTGATTATTTAATGATTATTTTTTTGCCGCTTTCCCCTTTCGAAGTATTAACTTTTACAATATAAATTCCAGAAGGCATATTTTTAATTGGAATCTGAATATTAGTTTGCTCTATGTCTTCAACATCCCATTTGTTGATAGCCTGACCAATCATATTATAAAGTGAAACAGTATTTACCGTTGAATCCAGAATATTATTTCTGATAATTAATGTTTTATAATTGTTAGAATATAACACGACAATTCCATCATTCGAATCGTTGTCGACTACATCCAGAGTTTTCGTTTGACTTTCGAATCGCAATGAGAAACGTTTATTGTATTCTCCTGTGGAAAGAGCTATTTTAAAATCACCTGATTTAAGATTGTGATATATTCCTGTTAGTGTGTCGTGCAAATAAATATTAGTGTTTGAAGAAACATTTTCCAATTCATCAATTTTTATGGTTACTTCTCCTTCGTCTGCAACGACTATACCTATAGGAAGCACTTGATTAACATTAAAATCAGGAACACCTTGAATCACGAATTGATTGTCGCTAATTTCCCAGAACATATCATTATCATTCGTATCAAACATTTGTGCATCATAACCGATATCAAATAGTTTGGTAGTGTTAGGGTCAGCTCCAACTAATAGTTGTCGATGAGCTCCAATAGAAGAATCAAAGCCTAATCTGATTTTCGGTTTAGTGTCTGTAGTTCCCTTAGGTACGCCACTTCTTTTCATGAAGACGGAGCTTGCAGATCCTTCTCTAATAAAAGCTCGTTGGCTATTTTTAAAAGTGATATTTCCGCCATTTATTGTAGCCAAAGTTGTGCCATTCAATGTAGGTTCTAAAGAGGCATCTACAAAAAATCCTTGCGCAACTGGAATATATTGCCCAGGTACTTTTGTACCAGAACCCGAAGCTGTTAATGAGCTATCGGCAATACCAGGAGCACCACCAATTAAAGTATAAGTAGCGTAAGCTCCTTGATATTCAGCGAGATAATGATTGTTTGATAAGCCAAAATGATCCCAGAAATAGAGTGCTCCATTAAAAGCATTACCACTTCCTCTGCAGCCACCACAATCTTTCAAATTGTCTTTTATAAATTCTTTAGCATCAAGAGCAGATGCATATGGATTTCCTAATAAATAAGTTCCTTGAGGAGCAATACTTAGTATAATATTTCCGGAATTAGGTTTGCCAACAAAAACATAATTTTGAGTTGTAGTTATTGCAGCTGTTCCACCTGTTCCTTTCATGGTATAACCTTCTCCTGTTTTTATAAGGCCTGTACTTCCTATATAATTCCATTGAAAATAATCATCCCATTCTGTATTTGCGTCGGGTGTCAAAGAATTGTAGGACCATATCCACCGGTTACTAATATTTATTGGAATTGATAAAGCGCCATCAGCAAAAGATACTCCATCTCCAAATGTTATTGCAATTGGATTAAATGGATTTGTAGTTACATCAGTTCCATCTCTTAATACATTACTTATAGAATATGAAGAATTAGAACCAGTGCTCACAGGAGAAGACCAATAGTTATAATTAAAACTGTTGCGTTGCCCTTGTTGGTCTTTTAATAATTTACCTGTTCCTGTTCCTGGATTTGCATTTGTTCCGGCTTGAACAAGTTGCGCTTCACCAGTTAATCGAATATCACCGCTTGTTAAGGTGACAAAATTTAAAACCGTTAAATCAAAATTATTAACCAGACTTATTCCTTTGGCTCCGTTTGTATTATTTGTGGTTAAATTATAAAATGTTTCATTTGTTTTTATACTAGCATTAATAGTTTGAACCTGATTCAAAGTATAACCATTAAAAGTTACAGTTCCAGTTCCAGGAATAAAAGCTCCGCTGTTTCTCCAATTACGACTGATTTGCAATTCAGAATTATTGGTAGAAACCATAGTAACTGAAGCTAGAGGGTTAACAATTAAATCTCTGGCGCTCGCTATTCCGCTATATACTGCTGCAAATGGAGAAGTTCTATCTATTACAGGCATTCTTTTTGGATTTCCGTTGTTATTTGGAACGCTTGGAATTTGAGCATCAATAGTAAGTGAAGGTAAGCCTTGTTCCCAGTTTTTACAGTCAAACCAATCGGTACTTACTAATCCTGTCCATACACCAGGTGTACCAAGAAGTACAGTTACTGTAGCTGATCCAGTTAGACCTCCTGGTAATGCAACATTACAATTGGCATCACTTAAATTGGTAACAGTATAAGTTGCATTAGCGGTTACATTATTAATGCTAAATACATAAGGGTTCGTACTAGTCGTAACGGTTGTAGAGGTAGCTCCATTAGTATAGGTAACAATCCAAGGAGCTTTCCCTGTCAGTGCAATTGTAAAAGTAGCAGTCCCACCATAACAAATGAGTTGGTCAATTCCAATGTTTGCTGTTGGTCTTTTGTTTACCGTTACTGTAATATAAGTAGTTCCATCAGGCCCATAACTTCTGCAACCATTAAGATAAGAAGTAACTGCATATGTAGTTGTTACGGCTGGAAAAACTGTGACATTCGTTGTATTGGAAACACTAATAATTGCGTGTGTATTAAGGTTTTCCCAATCT
Source organism: Flavobacterium sp. (assembly GCF_043780635.1). Taxonomy (GTDB): domain Bacteria; phylum Bacteroidota; class Bacteroidia; order Flavobacteriales; family Flavobacteriaceae; genus Flavobacterium. The sequence goes on along the minus strand of NZ_JAYWCK010000180.1, from coordinate 1,438 downwards.
GATGTAATATTAGGAATTGGTGCTTGAGGAATTTTTACGTTATCTACAGCCCATGAACTTCCACCAAATGCGTTTTGATCACTTTCTACAGTTCCATGAAAATTAAATTTAATTCTTAAATTAGAATAGCCTAAATAAGCATTCAAATTAATACTCATTGGAGTATTGAATTTATTTAATGGGTTTTGATTTCCAGTATAAGTAATCAAGGTTACGGGATAAGTAGCGCCTCCATCAAAAGAAAGCTCTACTTTTCCCCAAGCTCCGGCAGTTAATTGATATGCATAATCATAGGTTAAATTTGCACTTGTTAAGCCAATCAAATCAAATACTGGGGTTTCTAATCGTGAATCTATCGCACCTCTAACAATAGCAAATTTGTCATTAGATGTTGTATCATATTCTGTTCCTGCATTTCCATTTGTCTCTAACCAAGTATGGTTTTTTCCATTATCACCAGAAGCGTTAAAATTTCCTCCATCTACATACCAACCTTCGGGTTGGGCAGTATTGAAAAGTCCACCGCCTAGTAAGTTTTGACTAGATGAGAAACTGGCACTGGAAAATAAAACGGATGAATCTCCTTCACAAATAGTAGAAGGGGTTGCACTAATTGGAGACGGTTTGATGTTAGGAATTATAAATAATACTGTAGTTGCAGAATTCACTATACTACAATTTGCATTTTGAATCACTGCTCTAAAAATAGTATTCGTTACAATCGGTGCATATGTATAAGTTGTGTTTCCTCCATTACCTAAATTAGTCCAAGTTGATCCAGCATTTATACTAGATTCCCATCTGAGTATAGTTCCTGTTTGACCACTAAGCATTAAAATTCCAGATGAATCGTGACAATCTGTATAGTTATTTGTTGGAGTTGGTAACAAGTTGAAATTTCCAGCTAAATCTTTGGTATGTGTTAAATTAACTGCACCTCCTATAGTTGATGCATCAATTTTAATAGTAAAAGTTTTTGATGACCCAGTACAACTTGTGCCACCGTTTGTGAATGTTGGAGTGACCACGATTGTAGCAAGTATTGGAGAAGATCCAGCATTAGTGGCTGTAAATACTGGGATGTTTCCATTTCCAGAAGCTAACAATCCTATTGAAGGAGTATCATTAGTCCAAGAATAAGTTGTTGTTCCTACAGTATTTGCTGTTGCAAAAGCAGGTAAAGTTGATGAACTTCCATTACAAAAAACTTGATTAGTTGGTTGATTGACTTGCGCTGTAGGATTTACTGTTATTGTAAAATTTTTAGTTGGTCCAGTGCAATTCACGCTTCCATTATTGAATGTTGGTGTAACTGTAATAGTGGCAACAATAGGAGCTATTCCCGAATTTACAGCAGTAAAAGCAGAAATATTTCCAGTTCCAGAAGCTGCCAAACCTATTGATGGAGTATTATTTGTCCAAGAATAAGTTGTTGTTC
>NZ_JAYWCK010000179.1:0-12009 GCF_043780635.1 Flavobacterium sp. | reverse complement strand
ATATTGGTTTGTTTAGCGACTTCAAGATACTGAATTTCAGTATCTTGACCAATATTTATCCGACTTATTTTACTTTAAATAATTACACCCAACGGGTTTGATATAATAATTTTAATCAAATTTACCATAATTTAGGAGTGATTAAATACTTTATTTTCTAGTAATTAGAGCTTTAATAATTGCTCCACCGATTTTGCTTTTATACCTTGTTTGTTGTCGGGATACCCGTTTGTATTGCATTTTGTTGTTTTACTTCTGTGATTCCTACGAATCATGTTCAAGAGAATGAAAGCCCACATATATTTAAATATGTTTTTAGATTATTGACTTTATTTAGATGGCAAAGAAATCAGCAATTCGTTTTTGTGAATGAACAGGTAAATCCGAATAAAATATTCCAGGTCTTTTTATTCCCATTTCAGAAAACCATTTTGTTAGTATGAATTTAATTATATCTTCATCAGATTTGTATTTTTCTGAAGAAGATGAAACCTCTAATACTAGAACTTCTAAATTTGTTAAATCGTTTCTTTTACTTATTAAACCAAAGTCAGTTTTAGTTATATCACTTTCCCAATTTGTATTATTTCTTAATTTGAATTTATCTAATATTTGAGGTGTAATATAAGAATATCTATTTTTCTCATTTAATACTGTGTTTTTATGATAGATATATCCATCAGTAACGATAACTAAAATATTCCTATAATTTTCATTTTTATCGACACACATATCTACATCATCTTTAAAAAAACGCCAAATATCACTGCCACACCAGTTTTTATCAATCAAGGTTTGTTTATATATTTTCGTTAAATTATCAGTAAATATATTTGTTACATTGTCATATACATCTTTTTTTTGTGAATTAGACATTGCCGAACAATCTACATTTAGCTTTTCTGCATACAAATTTACATTTGAATCATTTGGTGTTGGACTGAATATTACTTGGATTTTTCCATTTGAATTAAATGTGCCTCGTTTTTTCATATCACTAACAAAATAATTAGAAATAGACTTAACTATTTCAATATCTCTCATATAATGTTGAGGATTTGTTGGATTTAATGTCGTGTCAATTCTGTTTGATAAATCTAATAAAATTGAGATATTTAGTTGTTTCGATTCATTTTTTATCGAAGTCCTATTATTAGAGTTTTCAGAGTTCTTTGAATATTCAGATTTGCCATTGCAAGCCATCATAAAAATGCATATTAGAGCAAATGAACTATATTTTTTCATAATATTTGATTTAACTATTTCTATTATCACTATCTGCATTTCGAACGAATGCAGTTACAGACTCTTGAATTTCTATGGAAGTTGGAGTTGTAAAACCAATCCCTTGCAAAAAAGATAACCAACCAGCTTGAAAGTTCATAATTTCAAGTTTAATATCACTTATTGGAACTATTATTCCATCAATTATTCTTTTTTCTTTTTCTATTTCTGAATTATTAGCAGATGCAGTATCCTTTGATATTTGAATTTCTTGTTTAATTTTTTTACACTCCAATTTTGAATCAGCTATTTTAGTTTTAATATGTTCCATGGCAACTCTAACTTTATCTAATTTAGCATATGAATCCATTACAAAATCAAAAACAAATCCCCAAATAATATATACGATAAAACCTGCGAAAATAATAGTCCAGAAGTGTATATCAGAAAATGCCATATTTAATTTGTATGCGGGAATATTTTCAAAGGAGTTTTCTTTTGTAATGTTGTAAATCTTTTCTGTTATACCATAAGCTAGAATAGAGTCAAACATAAAAGTTATCAGTATTAACATTCCAACTTTCATGACTTTTCCAAATCCCTTTTGCTCTTGAAATTTATTGATTAAGTAACCTAAACCTAGGAAAACAAATGGAATTGTTAAAATTAGTGCCAACTCTGCTACACCATCAGTCAATGCTCTTCCTATTGCATTCGGATCAAATATAGAACTAGCAACTCCAATGTTATTTAATGCAAATTCTTTAAAAAAAGCAGAATATGTTGCTGAGCTATAAAATATAAATAGATAAACTGTCAAAAACACTAAAATTACAATTCCAATAATAAAACTGGCCTTAACTGCTGGATCTGAAGTTACACTTTCTGGATGTTTCTTTATATTTGATAATTCTTCTTTCAGAGTTTCAATTTTATTTTCTTCATGAGTAAGTTTACTTGTATCATTGGAAATTAGTCCATTGATTTTTTCATTTTCACCTTTCAGATGCTCTATTTTTATTCTATGTGGCTGTTTCAATTCATTTTGTTTTGAATCATCTTCAATAATTTTTTTCTTTATATCTAGATAAACAATATGAAGACATGCTTGTAATCCAGCAAGTGAACCTCCTAATTCACCAGCCTTTTGAAATCCCCATTGTGTATAAGTTAATCCGCCTTTACCTTGTAGTCCTATAATTGGATTACTTTCTTTTATTTCAGGTGATTTAGTATTAAAAAGACCTTTTTTGATTGCTAATATGTCCATAAATTACAGATTTTGGTTGACTATAGATAAAACCTCGGATAATTTTGTATTCTTTTCAACTTCATCTAAAATAAACTGAGTGATAGTTGAAACATGTTCTTGCGCAAATCCAAATTTTGAGCAAAATAGTTCTAAAGTTAGCTTTTCATTTTGATCAATTTTTCCATCAGACCAAGCAATTTGAGCAAGTTCAAATAAATACTCAATTTTTTGGTCAACTGATTCAGGAACATGAAATTTTATTTTATCAGGATGTAAAACTATGGTATCTATTTCTTCATTAGAGATACCTTTCTCTACACCAATCAAATATAATTTTTCTAATTCTATTGGTTCAATTTGCATATCACATAAAGCAATATGGTATAAATTTAAAAAGTGAGATTTTTGCGATTCTGTTACCATAATGAATTATTTAAATTATTATTTATCAATTAAATTTAAAGTTTATACTTTTGATTTCCTTTTCTTTATGTGTTCCATTACTGAAATTCATATAAATTATTGATAATTCGTATGTACATTGTAAAGCAATTTTATCGATTCATACTGCAACTCAGTTTCAGTCATTGGCTTTTTATTAACAATCTTTGAATTGTTAAAAATTTAATATTCAAACCTACGTCTCTTAAAAATCAATTACTTACGAAAAACCTCATTTTGATGATTTTTTTGATAAAATTAAAATTGCATTCCTAACACAAACGGATTATTCCTAATCCTAAATGTTCATTTCCTTCTCCAAATTTTCAACAACAAGAAAACAGCACAAATTAAACCTAAAGCCATAACAGCTAATTGTATAGACGTAACTAAATCAATAGCCAAATACGAGAGTTGTTTCATTGGTTCTGCTTATTTATTATCCAGACTTACCTCGAATAAAAATGATTGCTTTGAGGAATACTTCATTTATTGGAAATTTTTTATAAATTTTGAAGGCTTCATTTCTTATCTCCAACTTTTTCGAGATTGTGTTTTTTGTCTTTAGAAGTTTTAGTATTTCTCTTTATTATTTCATCATCATCAAATTTATAATTTTGGTTGTTGTTGTAAATTATGGGCTGTTTTTTTTCTGTTTTTGGATTACAGGAAAGTGTCAAGCAGCAAAAAATTAGTAATGTAGTCAGGTTAAGTTTTTTCATTTATTTTATATTTAGTCACAACAAGTAAATATTATTTTCATTTGAATTTTTGATTTTCGTTTCAGTTGCTTTTCATTCAAAAGAGCTTTGTTTTGGACATTATTTAGTTGCTCACACAACGCTTCTGATCTTGCTTTCATATAGGGATATTTTGATAGTGAAACGAGATTGCCTTTTAGTGATTTTTTGTAATGTTTGATGTATTCCTTTAAATAGTTTTCATAATCATCAAGGTATTTGTCCCATTTATTTAAAGGTTTTTCGGTACAAATATTTATGTTTTTTGAAATATTTTCAACTTCTTTCTCAATCATAACCTATTTTTTTTATGTGAATTGGATTTTACAATCAAACTAAACTAAATTCAAGTTGTTTTTTTATGAATTTTATACCTTTTTGAATCTTTTTTTTATAGCCAATAATAGAAAAATAATTTGTAATGCGAGCATTAAGGGAATAAATGGAATTTTCCAATCGATATTTGGTCTACTTACTTTTACTAAAAGCAGAATAACTGAAACAATAATTCCAACAGAAATAATGATTGAACTTGGAGTTATTCTTTCTTTATTGGTTAACTTTTGAGTTATTCTCTTTAATTGCATTTGTTTTGGGGCTTGTTTCCATAGTATGGTTTTAAATATTTCCAAAATTAAATCCAATATAAATGACATCCTTACGGGAAACCGTAAAGTGAGGAAATAAATTAAAAAAGAAATTAATAAGGAGGAAATTACACCAAACCTAAATCTTTAGCAATGGCAATGAGATGTACATTATTATTGGCCTTGAAGAATGTTTTGAGCTTGTTGATTCGTTTCTCAATACTGCTGCTGCCATTAGGAATTATTCCAGAGTTTTTGAAATCTAATGCAATTTCATCCAAGATTAACCCTTTGGACAATGACTTTAGAAGTGAAATATCATACGTTTCAATTTCGATTAGGGATTTATCCCTTAACGCGTGAGACAATTCTTGAGAAAGGATTTTCGTATCATTGTTAAATACTCCTCTAATGGCTTTTTTGAGTTCCGGAATACTGTTTCTCCCTTTGGATACGAAGGCATTAATACCTAAATCATTAAAAAGTGATTTGATCCTGAAGGATTTGTCTTCAATAGAAAAAACTACTGTTTTAATATCAGGTTGTATTTTTTTTACGGCTGCGATCAATTCGTCTCCGGAGTTTAGTTTATTCTCCCGATGATCAGTTTTGAATGATAAATCGCTAATCAGCAAGTCGTAAGGCAAATTGTCTTTGAGTGCTTTTTTTACTTTCAAAAAGGCATCGTCACAGTATTTGGCATGGTGAATTTCCGAAACGGAGAGTTCCGCCAAGGCTTGTCCAACTGTGATACTGATACTGTCAAAATCTTCGGCTACTAAAACTTTATTGAACATACTGATTAATTATATAGGAATTTTGAAACTTGTTTTGAACCCTTTTTCAGGTTTAGTATCAAAAGTAATGCTTCCTTTTATAGCTAGAATACGGTTTTCCACATTTTGGAGTCCATTTTTTGAATTTATTTTGTCGAATGCTGCTCCAACTCCATTATCACTGTAATCTATTTGCAATTTATTTTCAGTTTTTTTGAAAGCGATGACAACCAAACTGGATTGACTGTGTTTTTTCATATTGACCAATAGTTCTTGCAGAACACGGTAGACGATAATTTTTTTATTGGCTTCCAAAGCATTCCAGTTGAAAGAATCCATACCATTAATCAAAACATTGACAGCATCGGTATTAAAGCTTGAAATCATTTCTTTGAGACCAGCCACAAAGTGTAATCTGGTGTCAATTGTGCTATTTTCTTTTGAAATATTGCGTGTTCTGGAATAAATGGTGTCTAAATTATTGAGTAAAATCTCTTTGTTTTGACTCGAAGCCAAATCCTGTGTTTCGGCAAAAGCCATTGTGTGATAGACGTCGTTTGCCAATTCGTCGTGCAGTTTTTTGGCAATTCGGGTTTCAGTATCGTAGGAGGTTTGGATTTTTTCTTTTTTGTTTATTGCTTTTAAAAAATAATATAAGAAAATAGTGGACAGAATTCCAATTAGTATCAGAAAATACAAGAGCAGGTTTTTGCTTTTTTGTTGCTCCAGTTCAAGGGCAGTTAGGACCTTCTGGGTTTTTAGTATTAGATTTTCTTCCTTTTCTTTCTTGGAATCGTACTTTATTTTGGCAAATTGATTTCTGGCATTTTGCCTTACTTTATTAATGCTGTCATTGATGTGGATGTATTTTTCGGAATAGAATTTTGATTTATTTCCGGAGCTAGTTTGGATTAATAATGCTAATGATTCCAGTCGATAGTCTACATTATTAGCTTTTGTTCCCTTTTCATAAGCCAATCGCGCATAGTCATTAGCTAATCTTGGATGGGTCTGTTTGTAATATTTAGTAAGATTAAGATAGCTTGTAGCCATTCCTAAGTCATCTTTTATTCTTTTTTTAATTTTTAAGGATTGATTCAAATAGTCAATTCCTTTGGGATTCCCCACTTTGAAGTAAGAATAACCTAGATTATCAAGTGCTTTGGAAAACGATGCTGAATCATTTATAACTTCTATTTTCAAAGTAAAGGGAAGGAGGATTTGTATGGCTCTATAGTAATCATTTTTGGCCATATATGTTACAGCAATATTGTGTATAAACATTAATTTTCGAATTTTGTCGATTTTTAAATTTAACCCCTTCTTGTAATAATATAGTGCATTGTCATAATCATATAGTTTCATATAAACAACCCCAAGTAAATTATAAATGGAGCATTCGTATGTTTGATCCATAGTTTTATTTAAAAAGGGTAGAGCCTCTATAGCAGTAGTCTCACTCCCAGAATAATCTCCTTGGTTTTGTTGAATCTCAGACATTCTTGACAAGGAATAGATGATTCTGGTATTATCTGTTTTTAAGTCACAGAGGGATTTTGCCTTGTTGTGATAATAATAGGCACTATCATATTCTAGGTTTTCAAAATATTTGTCGCCAAGGTCAATGAAACGATCAATTTCTAGTAGATTACTCTTTTTATCAGGTTTGATTATTGATTTTTTGTTGCAAGATGGCAAGATAAGAAATAGGAGTAATAAAACTAAAATCGGGAAATAGACTTTTTTGAGTATCATTTCCCGAAATTACAGAAATTTATTAAATAAAAATAAATCTTCTTAAATAAAGAGCATTGAGATTATGGTTTTGTAGGTGGAATTATAATTGGGTCACCCGGTTCATCAGCTACTACTCTCACTTTATTATTGCTTGGGGTGGTTTGTGTTGTATCATCTGTACAGGAAAGCATTACAATGCTGGCGATGACATACATCGATACTAAAATGATTCTTTTCATTTTTTTTTGGAATTAAAAATTAGACATAGTTTGGGCTGTCCGATATTGAAATCGAATCCTTGCCTGAGCATAAAGCCATTAAAAATGGACTGCTCTTTTGCTTTTTTTGGGAAGTGAAATGTGCTGAAACAGAATGCCAGGATTTATACTTCCCGAATAAACTTGCCATACGGTTTAGCTACATTTTTTTAGAACTAGTTTCGTACATTTGTATTAATTGCAGGTCAAGACAAGAACTAATTCTGAAGCAAAGGAATAGGGTTTTTGAGTGACTATTGACAACGGATTCCAATCATTCCGATGATTCCAAACAATTCCGATTAATTCCATAAATTCTATGAACGAGAATACTATCGATGATTATAAAAAGGCTGTAAAGACTAAATATGAAGAAACAAAAACAGGAGAGTTTTCAGGGTTTTTGTTGAAACCTTCTCCTGCCGAATTGAAAAATTTATGTTTAGTATTGTTTGATAAAGGAATGTGTAAACTGGATCAAGAAATTTTGGATAGATTTTTTGACCTTAATGATAAGTCAAGCAAACGGAAACATATTGAACATTTTGATATGGATAAATTAAAACCGATTGGTAATTTTCTAAAAGGAAATACAGAAACCACGAGAGTTGTAAATCTGGATTTGATTGCGGTTTTGGTAGATTTTAATCCAAGACCTTATAGGAAGTTTATGATTGGTTATGATATAGTGATGTTGACAGCTGATTATAGTATAAACGAAAGTTCAAGAAAAGATAAAAAAAGAGAGAAAAAAAATAAAAAAAGTGGAGGAATTTTAAAGGAATTTAAGAAGAGTACAATTTCTAAACGAATTGCTTTAGTAGTGTTGCCTTTGTTAGTTTTTGGTTCGGTGAGTTATGGTGTCAAAAACATTTTTTTTCCAGACAGGAATTGTATGGTTTGGGTGAAAAATCATTATGAAGCAGTTGAATACGACAAAGTGAAAGATAAGGCTGAAGTTAGTCCCTTAAATCAAGGGATACTAGACAATTTCAAAAAAATAACTGTTAGTGATACAACTACATTCTTTAGAAATGGGAATTATGATAATCCTTTAGTTTGGTATGGAAAATCTCCAAATAAAAGAGAATATGAATTTTTCAATCACCCCGGTTTACATCCTGAAACAGGAAAAACATTAAAGCCTATATCAAAATATATAATTAAGAAATACACACTTAGTAAATAGTAATTTTCAAATTCTGATTTGTACTAATTAGGAATAAGTTGATAAAAAAGCGAAAAAGTGTAAATTAGCCCCGATTACTTCACTTAATTCTTATTTTCAGCGGAGTTCAGTGAACTTCGTTTGCAATGAAAATCCCACGTTATTGCAAGGAACGAAGCAATTTCGTGGATTGAAATGAATAGCGGGACATTTCGAGAAGGGAAAGCGGATGTTATGCTCCTGATGATTTTAGCTAACAATTAGGCACAAAAAAACCCAATCTTTCGACTGGGTTTCTATATAAGTAAGTAATCTTAAATGGAGTTGATAAAACGTTTATTTTACTTTATTAAGTATTGCTTTGAAAGCTACAGGGTGATTCATCGCTAAATCGGCAAGAACTTTACGGTTCAATTCGATGTTATTAGCTTTGCATTTCCCGATGAATTGTGAGTAAGACATTCCTTCTAATCTGGCTCCAGCGTTGATACGTTGAATCCACAAAGCACGGAAATTTCTTTTGTTCACTTTTCTGTCACGGTAAGCATAGCACATAGCTTTCTCAACCGCATTTTTTGCAACTGTCCAAACGTTTTTACGACGACCAAAGAAACCTTTGGCTTGCTTCATTATCTTTTTTCTTCTTGCTCTCTTAGCAACTGAATTTACTGATCTTGGCATAATTTTTCTGTTTTTTTTTGTAGCAGGCGTCCCGAATTTAATCAAGGGAACTTAAGGCCATACTCCAAGGTTATTTTAAATTGTTTTAACCTAAAGAATTTTTTTCCTCTTCTTCTCCCTCACCTTTAGGGGAGGGCTGGGGTGGGGTTTATAGAATTCTTAATTGTTGTTTGATGCTTTTCATATCTGTTTTGTGAACTAGCGCTGAGTGTGTCAAAGCTAATTTACGTTTTTTAGATTTTTTAGTCAAGATGTGACTTTTGAAAGCATGCTTTCTTTTAATCTTTCCAGAACCAGTAACTTTAAAACGTTTCTTGGCGCTAGATTTGGTTTTCATTTTAGGCATTTTTTCCTAGTGTTTTTAATTTATTCTTACTTACTTATCTTTTGTTTCAAGTTTAAAGTTTCAGGTTTAAAGTTGTAAAACTGAACACCGACCACTGCAAACTGAATACTACTTCTTTTTCTTTGGAGCAATAAACATAATCATTCTCTTTCCTTCGAGAACGGGCATTGCTTCTACTTTTCCAAATTCTTCAAGATCTGTGGCTAATCTCAATAATAAGATTTGACCTTGGTCTTTATATATGATAGAACGTCCTTTAAAGAAAACGAACGCTTTCAATTTTGAACCTTCTTTCAGGAATTTTTCTGCATTTTTTCTTTTGAATTCATAATCGTGCTCATCTGTTTGAGGACCAAAACGAATTTCTTTTACTACAATTTGAGTAGATTTTGCTTTAAGCTCTTTTTCACGTTTCTTTTGCATGTAAACGAACTTCTTATAGTCCATTATCTTGCAAACAGGCGGTTCTGCATTTGGCGAAATTTCAACCAAGTCTAATTCGAATTCGTCTGCTAATCGTAACGCTTCAGAAAGTTTAAAAACTCCTGGCTCGATATTTTCACCCACAAGTCTTACTTCTTGCACACCACGGATAAGATTATTAATCCTATGCGCATCTTTTTTTTCTACTCGAGGTTGATAACCTCTATTGCTTCTTATTGCTATGACTTTATTATTTAAGTTAAACTGTAAATGTTTTTAATGTTTTGCCTATTTCTTCGTTTACAATTGCAGCAAATTCTTCAACCGTAACGCTAACATTCCCTTTTCCTTCTTGTCCATGACGACGTATAGATATGGTTCCGTTTTTCTCTTCTTCCTCGCCTATAATCAGCATAAACGGGGTTTTCTGCATCTCTGCATCTCTGATTTTTCTTCCAATTGACTCATTTCTGTTGTCAATTAGGGCGCGAATTTCGTGATTTTCTAGCAGATTTAAAACTTTTTTCGCATATATTTCATATTTCTCGCTCAAACACAATATTATAGCCTGTTCTGGCATCAGCCAAAGTGGGAATTTTCCTGCTGTGTGTTCAATCAGAATAGCAATAAAACGTTCCATAGATCCAAAAGGAGCTCTGTGAATCATGACCGGAGTGTGCAATTGATCGTCAGAACCTTTGTATGTCAATTCAAAACGCTCCGGCAAGTTATAATCTACCTGAATGGTTCCCAATTGCCATTGTCTGCCAAGGGCATCTTTGACCATAAAATCCAACTTTGGACCATAGAAAGCGGCTTCGCCATAAGCCACAACGGTTTTCAATCCTTTATCGGCAGCAGCATTGATAATTGCATTTTCTGCTTTTTCCCAATTCTCATCGCTGCCTATATACTTATCTCTGTTTTCTTGGTCACGTAACGAAATCTGGGCAGTAAAGTTTTCGAATCCTAAAGAACCAAAAACATACAATACCAAGTCAATTACGTTTTTAAACTCTTGATCCAATTGGTCCGGTGTACAAAAAATATGAGCGTCATCCTGGGTAAAGCCACGAACACGAGTCAAACCGTGCAATTCGCCACTTTGTTCGTAACGATATACAGTTCCAAATTCAGCATAACGTTTCGGTAGATCTTTGTACGACCAAGGTCTTACATTATAGATTTCACAGTGATGAGGACAGTTCATTGGTTTCAATAAAAATTCTTCACCTTCGGCTGGAGTATTTATGGGTTGAAAACTATCTGCACCGTATTTAGCATAATGACCAGAAGTCACGTACAATTCCTTTTGTCCAATATGTGGTGTTACTACTTGCTCGTAACCTGCTTTCTTTTGTGCTTTTTTCAAAAATTGCTCTAATCGATCGCGAAGTGCAGCTCCTTTAGGTAGCCATAAAGGCAAACCTTGACCCACTTTCGCTGAGAAAGCAAACAATTCAAGTTCTTTTCCTAGCTTTCTATGGTCACGACGTTTCGCCTCCTCCAACAATTCCAAGTATTCTGTTAAGTCTTTTTGTTTTGGAAATGAAATTCCATAAACACGAGTTAACTGCTTGTTTTTTTCATCACCACGCCAATAAGCACCGGCGATACTCATAATTTTTATTGCCTTGATGATTCCAGTATTAGGAATATGACCTCCACGACACAAATCTGTAAAAGTAGAATGGTCGCAAAAAGTAATCGTTCCGTCTTCCAGATTCGAAATCAACTCGGTTTTATACACATTGTCTTTGTAAACTTCCAAAGCTTCTGCTTTAGAAACAGGACGCAATTTAAATTCGTGTTTCTCTCTTGAAATTTCTAAAATACAATCCTCAATTTTTTTGAAATCGGCATCAGTAATTTTTTGGTCTTCAAAATCCACATCATAGTAGAATCCATTGGCTATTGCTGGCCCAAGGGTTAATTTTATCCCTGGATACATTTCTTCAAGAACCTGCGCCATTACGTGCGAAGTCGAATGCCAGAAAGCTTTTTTACCACCTTCGTCATTCCAAGTATATAATATAAGACTGCCGTCCGTCGTCAAAGGAGTTGTGGTTTCCACAATTGTACCATCAAAAGAAGCCGAAATCACGTTTCTGGCAAATCCTTCACTAATGCTAATAGCAACATCCATAGGAGTTATTCCTGCTGCAAACTCTTTAACTGACCCATCGGGCAAACTAATCTTAATCATTGTTTTTAATTTTGTGAATGCAAATATAAGGCATTACTAAAATACATACAATATATATGTACAAGATTATACATTAACCCGTTGGGTGCAATTATTTAAAGTAAAATAAATTGAATAAATATTGGTCAAGATACTGAAATTCAGTATCTTGAAGTCGCTAAACCGCCAATA
>NZ_JAYWCK010000178.1:0-13372 GCF_043780635.1 Flavobacterium sp. | reverse complement strand
ACCAGCTTCTTCCATATTAGCGTCAGGGTTTTTTGCTTGCCAGTTGGCAATTACAGATAAAACCAATTTTTCTAATTTTCTTGAAGCTTCTTTAGAACTGAATCTTAATATGTTAAGTGCTCTTTCTACCTTCTGACCTCTTACTAGATCTGCTACTAAGCGCATTTTTCTAGGTGAAGTAGGGCAGTTATTCAATTTTGCAAAAGCCAATGACTTGTTAGCCTCTTTTCTTGCATCTGCTGTTTCTCTTTTACGAACTCCCATTGCTTCTTATTTTTTACCTTTATTTTTTGCTCCAGCATGACCTCTAAAAGATCGAGTTGGTGAAAACTCTCCTAATTTGTGACCTACCATGTTTTCTGTTACGTAAACTGGTACAAATTGACGACCGTTATGAACTGCGATTGTTTGTCCAACAAAGTCTGGAGTAATCATAGAAGCTCTAGACCAAGTCTTTACTACTCCTTTACTACCTTTTTCAATGTTTTCCTGAACTTTCTTGTCTAACTTATAATGAACGAAAGGTCCTTTTTTTAATGAACGTGCCATATCTTATTATTTCTTTCTACGTTCTACAATATACTTGTTACTCGGGTTTTTCTTAGAACGTGTTCTATAACCTTTAGCAGGTATACCGTTTCTAGATCGTGGATGTCCTCCAGAAGAACGTCCTTCACCACCACCCATTGGATGATCGACAGGGTTCATTGCTACTGGTCTTGTTCTAGGTCTTCTTCCTAACCATCTTGTTCTACCTGCTTTACCAGATACAACTAATTGGTGGTCTGAGTTAGAAACCGCTCCAATTGTAGCCGAACAAGTCAACAAGATTAATCTTGTTTCACCAGATGGCATTTTGATTGTTGCATATTTTCCGTCTCTCGCCATTAATTGTGCAAATGTTCCAGCAGAACGAGCAATTACAGCTCCTTGTCCTGGTCTCAATTCGATACAAGATATTACAGTTCCTAATGGAATTCTGCTTAATGGTAAAGTATTACCTATTTCTGGTTGAGATTCTGGACCAGAAACTAATTTCTGACCAACTTTCAATCCGTTTTGAGCAATAATGTATGTTTTCTCACCATCAGCATAAGCTAACAATGCGATAAACGCAGTACGATTTGGATCATATTCTATTGATTTCACTGTCGCTGGAATTCCTTCTTTTGTACGTTTGAAATCAATGATACGATATCTCTGCTTGTGACCACCACCCGTATAACGCATGGTCATCTTTCCTTGACTATTTCTACCTCCAGAGTTTTTTATCGGCGCTATCAAAGAGCGTTCCGGCTTATCAGTTGTAATGGCGTCATAACCATTCACAACTCTAAATCGCTGACCTGGGGTAATAGGTTTTAATTTTCTTACTGACATTTTTCTATCTTAGATATTGTTGTAAAAATCAATTGTTTCTCCTTCTTGTACTTGTACAAATGCTTTTTTAGCAGCATTCGTCTTTCCACTGATAAGTCCACTTTTAGTGTATTTTGTAGTTCTATCCGGTCTTACATTCATCGTATTGACACTCAAAATAGTTACTCCATAAGCAGCTTCAACAGCCTTCTTAATTTGCACTTTGTTTGCTTTTTTGTCAACGAAGAATCCAAAGCGGTTTAATACTTCACTTTCTTTGGTTACTTTTTCTGTTACTATAGGTTTAATTATGATGCTCATATCCTATTATTTGCTTAAATTTTCTTCAATTACCTCTAAAGAACCCTCTAAGAGCACTAAACTATTTGTGTTTAGAATGTCGTAAGTACTTAATTCTAAGCTACTTATAACCTTAGACGCCTTTAAATTGCGTGACGACAAATATACATTTTTATTCGAATCGCCCAACACAAATAAAGATTTTTTATTTTCCAACCCTAAAGCTTTCAAAACATTGATGAAATTTTTAGTGTTTGGTGTTTCAAAATTGAAGTCTTCAAGAACAATTATGTTTGCTTCTTTTGCTTTAATTGAGAAAGCAGATTTTCTTGCTAGACGTTTCAAGCTTTTATTCAATTTAAATGAATAACTTCTTGGTCTTGGTCCAAAAACTGTTCCACCACCTTTAAACAATGGATTCTTTGCACTACCCGCACGAGCAGTTCCAGTTCCTTTTTGTTTTTTAATCTTACGTGTACTTCCCGCTACTTCAGCTCTTTCTTTTGCTTTGTGCGTTCCTTGTCTTTGATTAGCAAGATATTGCTTAACATCAAGGTATACTGCGTGATTATTTGGTTCAATTGCGAATACTGAATCAGAAAGTTGAACTTTTCTACCAGTATCTTTTCCGTTGAAATCTAATACTTTTGCTTCCATTACTTGTGAATGATTACATAAGAGTTGTTACATCCAGGAACACATCCTTTAATAACAAGTAGGTTCTTTTCAGTCACTACTTTTAAAACTCTAAGGTTTTGAACGTTTACATTTTCGCCTCCCATACGTCCAGCCATACGCATTCCTTTGAATACTCTAGATGGATAAGAAGAAGCTCCTACAGAACCTGGCGCTCTTAAACGGTTGTGTTGACCGTGAGTTGCTTGTCCTACACCACCAAAACCGTGACGTTTCACAACCCCTTGAAAACCTTTACCTTTAGATACACCTTGTACATCTACAAATTCTCCTTCTACAAACATTGAAACGTCTATAACGTCTCCTAATTTTTGTTCTGTTGCAAAATTTTGGAATTCAACGACTTTTTTCTTAGCTACAGTTCCTGCTTTTTTAAAGTGACCAATGGCCGCTTGCGTGGAATGTTTCTCGTTTTTGTCATCGAAACCAAGTTGCAACGCTTCGTACCCGTCAACACCTTTGGTTCTGACTTGGGTAACAACACATGGTCCAGCTTCGATTACTGTACAAGGAATATTCTTCCCGTTTTCGTCGAAAATGCTAGTCATGCCGATTTTTCTACCAATTAACCCAGACATAATTATTATTTATTAATTATTAAAAAATTGCATATTATACAATGCAAATTGTATTAAGAAATATCCTAATACAATTTACAGTGCAGAATTAAATACAATATACCTATACTTTGATTTCTACTTCAACACCACTTGGCAATTCTAATTTCATCAAAGCATCAATTGTTTTTGATGATGATGAATAAATGTCAATTAATCTCTTGTATGACATTACTTCAAATTGCTCTCTCGCTTTTTTGTTAACGTGTGGAGAACGTAGAACGGTAAAAAGTTTTTTATGAGTTGGTAACGGAATTGGTCCTGTTACTACTGCTCCAGTGCTTTTTACGGTTTTTACGATTTTCTCGGCAGACTTGTCTACCAACATGTAATCGTAAGATTTTAATTTTATTCTGATTTTTTGACTCATTTTCTTAAAGATTAAGCGGTTCCTTTTGCTTTTTTGATAACTGCTTCCGAAATATTGGAAGGTGTTTCTGCGTAGTGTGAAAATTCCATAGTAGATGTTGCTCTACCAGATGAAAGTGTTCTTAATGTTGTAACATAACCGAACATTTCTGATAACGGCACATCAGCTTTGATGGTTTTAGCACCAGCTCTGTCACCCATATCATTCACTTGACCTCTACGACGGTTGATATCACCTACGATATCTCCCATGTTTTCTTCAGGTGTAATAACTTCCATTTTCATAATTGGCTCTAGAACAATTGCACCGGCAGCTTTTGCTACTTCTCTGTAACCCATTCTAGCAGCAAGTTCAAAAGAAAGTGCATCAGAATCGACAGGATGAAAAGATCCGTCCAATAAAGTAACTTTCAAACTATCTACTTGGTATCCTGCTAAAGGACCAGTTTTCATAGCTTCTCTGAAACCTTTTTCTACAGATGGAATATATTCTTTAGGAACGTTACCACCTTTTACAGCATTTATAAATTGTAAACCTTTAACAGATTTACCATCTACAAGATCTGCTGGTTCTAATCTAAATACGATATCACCAAATTTACCACGACCACCAGATTGTTTTTTGTAAACTTCTCTGTGTTGAGCGGTTTTAGTAAATGCTTCTTTGTATTCAACTTGAGGCTCACCTTGGTTTACTTCAACTTTGAATTCACGTTTCATTCTATCAACAAGAATATCTAAGTGTAATTCTCCCATTCCTGAGATAATTGTTTGCCCTGAAGCTTCATCAGTTCTAACTGTAAATGTTGGATCTTCTTCCGCTAATTTAGCCAAAGCCATACCCATTTTATCTACGTCAGCTTTAGTTTTAGGCTCAATAGCAATACCAATTACCGGTGCTGGGAATTTCATTGACTCAAGAATGATTGGGTGTTTTTCATCACACAATGTATCTCCAGTTTTGATATCTTTAAATCCAACTGCTGCTCCAATATCACCTGCTTCGATATAATCGATTGGGTTTTGTTTGTTAGCGTGCATTTGGTAAATACGAGAAATTCTTTCTTTGTTTCCTGAACGAGTGTTCAAAACGTAAGAACCTGCATCTAAACGTCCTGAATAAACACGGAAGAAAGCTAAACGACCTACGAATGGGTCAGTAGCAATTTTAAATGCTAAAGCAGCGAATGGCTCTTTAACATCTGGCTTACGCAATATTTTAGTTTGATCTTCTTCTAATAAATCAGCGTCATCAGGATGAATTCCTTCGATACCTTCTTTATCCATTGGAGATGGTAAGTATTTACATACTGCATCTAACATGAATTGAACCCCTTTGTTTTTGAAAGCAGAACCAGCAATCATCGGAATGATAGCCATATCCATAGTCGCAGCTCTTAATGCATTATTGATTTCTTCCTCAGTAATAGATTCTTCATCTTCCATGAATTTCTCTAAAAGGTTTTCATCATAATCAGCAACTGCTTCAATAAGAATTGATCTGTATTCTTTTACTTCTGCTAGCATATCTTCTGGAATAGGCACAACATCATAAGTAGCACCCAAACCTTCTTCATGCCATACAATAGCTTGATTTTTTACTAAATCAACTACTCCTCTGAAGTCATTTTCTTCACCAATTGGCAAAGTAATGGCCACAGCATTAGACTTCAACATATCTCTCACTTGTTGACATACCATCAAAAAGTTAGAACCTTGTCTGTCCATTTTATTTACGAATCCCATACGTGGCACTCTATATTGATCTGCTAATCTCCAGTTCGTTTCTGATTGAGGCTCTACACCATCAACAGCACTAAACAAGAAAACCAACCCATCAAGTACACGTAAAGAACGATTTACTTCTACAGTAAAATCAACGTGTCCTGGGGTATCAATAATATTAAAGTGATAAGGAAGTGATTCAGGTAAAATTTTACCTTGTTCAGTTGGAAAATTCCATTCACAAGTTGTAGCAGCAGAAGTAATTGTGATACCTCTTTCTTGCTCTTGTGCCATCCAGTCCATTGTTGCAGCACCATCGTGTACTTCACCAATTTTGTGTGACTTTCCGGTATAGAATAATATACGTTCCGTTGTTGTTGTTTTACCAGCATCAATGTGAGCAGCAATTCCAATATTTCTTGTAAATTTAAGATCTCTAGCCATTTCTTAAGAATTAAAATCTAAAGTGAGAGAAAGCTTTATTAGCCTCTGCCATTTTGTGAGTATCCATTCTTTTCTTAACAGCAGCTCCTTCTTCTTTAGCCGCAGCTAAACATTCTGAAGCTAATCTTTGAGCCATAGATTTTTCGTTTCTTCTTCTTGAATAAAGAATCAACCATTTCATGGCCATAGAAATTTTTCTGTCTGGTCTAATTTGCATTGGAATTTGGAATGTAGCTCCCCCTACTCTACGACTACGTACTTCTACGTGAGGCATAACGTTAGTTAAAGCATCTTTCCAGATGTCTAATGATGGTTTTTCTGCATCTTGCTTTTTAGTTTCTATAATGTCAATTGCATCATAAAAAACTTTAAAAGCTGTTGATTTCTTACCGTCCCACATTAAGTTGTTTACAAAACGTGTTACCAATTGGTCGTTAAACCTTGGATCTGGTAAAAGTGGTCTTTTCTTTGCCGCTCTTTTTCTCATGTCTTTTTGTTTTAGAAATGTTTAAGGTTAAAAAGGTCATAGTTTAGCTAAAGCCAAACTTTTAAACTTTTAAACTTCTAAACTTTTCAAATTACTTTTTTGCTTCTTTTGGGCGTTTAGCACCATACTTAGATCTTCTTTGCGTTCTTCCTGCTACACCTGATGTATCAAGCGCACCACGAACGATGTGATATCTAACTCCTGGTAAATCTTTTACCCTTCCACCCCTAACTAATACTATCGAGTGCTCTTGTAGATTGTGTCCTTCACCAGGGATATAGGCATTTACTTCATTACCATTTGTCAAACGTACACGCGCTACTTTACGCATTGCAGAGTTTGGTTTTTTTGGTGTAGTAGTGTAAACACGCGTACAAACCCCTCTTCTTTGAGGACAAGAATCTAAAGCAACCGATTTACTCTTCTTAGTTATCTGAGTTCTTCCTGTTCTTACTAATTGTTGAATTGTTGGCATAATTAATACTAAAAATTTCTTATATATTAAATTTCCCGCTTTTTACGGGGTTGCAAATGTAGTAATTATTTTTTTCTAAACAAACCATAATTAATTAATTTTTGCAAGAAGTAAATATTTGTACTTTAACACTATACAGAATAGCCTTTATAACTATCTTGATTAAAAATAAAACAATAGATATGGTGCAATTTCGTTAAGATTACCTTATCTTATAAATACTAGAGAAAACTTTGAATATTTGCATTACTTTTATTGAAATTTAACGCGTTTGAAAAACCTAATTCTATTTATATCGCTACTTATCTTCGGTTTGAATTGTTCTGCCCAGAATTTTCATTTAAAATTAATTAGCACTTCAGCGCCAGAAAATAAAGTTGTTGATTCATTGAACTACATCCCGAAACACACAAATCTTAAATCCATAACTGACGAGATAAATATAGTGTCTGAAAAACTAGCAAAAAAAGGCTATATCGAGAATCAACTCCTTGAAAACACTAAAGAAAATGATTCTAGTTATATAGCTAAATTCAGCTTGGGCGAAAGAATAAAATCAATACATATATATATAGGTAGAAATCCGGCTTTAAATAAATTGATAGCATTAGATAAAATAAAAGACACTTTAACTCTACCTTATGAAGAAATAGAACCTTTTTTAAACAGTACTTTGCAAAAATTGGAGCAAAAAGGTTACGCACTGGCAAAAGTGAAATTAATCAACATTCAAAAGAAAAATAATTCACTTTACGCTGATTTACAATTTGAGTCTAATCAACAAAGAAAATTAAACTCCATTGTTGTGAAATATGAAGAGAGCAACAAAAAAAACAGTTTCCCCGAGGGACATTTAAGACAAATCAATCGAAAATACCACAACATTACATTCAATCAAGATATCGTTCGCAAGATTCATGATGATTTCGATAAATATGGATTTGTAAACCAAATAAAAAATCCAGAAATATTATTTACCAAAGACACTACCAAAGTATATGTATATCTCGAAAAAAGAAAATCCAATACTTTTGACGGCTTCATTGGCTTTTCAAATAATGAAAGTAACAAATTAGTTTTTAATGGATATCTTGATTTAACATTGGAAAACACACTTCGAGCTGGAGAACAATTTTCACTTTATTGGAAAAGTGACGGCAATAATCAAAAAACGTTCAAAACTAGTATAGATTTGCCTTATTTATTTAAAAGCCCTATGGGTATGAAAGCCCAAATATATATTTTCAAACAAGACAGCATATTTCAAAACACCAAAACTTCCATTGATTTGGGCTATTTTATGGATTACAACACCCGAATCTATGTAGGTTATCAATCTACTGAATCCAGTGATATTCAAAACACAAATAGCAGCACCATCAGTGATTATAACAACTCATTTCTAACAGCAAATTTAGAATACTCAAAATTTGATTTCATAAATTCAACTTTTCCAAAAAAAACAAATCTTTCCATTACAATAGGACTGGGAAAAAGAAAAACAACAGATTTAACCGAAACTGCAGGGACAAGTAAACAGACTTATATTAACATTAACGCAATGCATAACTTCTATTTGAACAAAAAAAACTGTTTTAACATAAATTATCAAAATTATTTTTTGAAAAGTGACACTTATATCATCAATGAATTATACCGTTTTGGAGGAATCAATTCCATTCGAGGGTTTGCCGAAAATAGCCTGCAAGCAAACTTTATGACCGCAATAATCACAGAATATCGCTATATAATTTCTCCTGATTTGTATCTGCATTCCATTATCGATTATGGCTATTATCAGGATGATAGCATAAATTATAAGGGGAATCTACTAGGTTTTGGACTTGGATTGGGGGTGCAAACCAAAAACGGATTACTCAAATTGGTTATTGCAAATGGGAGCACAAAAACACAACAAATAAAATTTTATAACACTATCATTACTATATGTTATAATGTTAAATTTTGATAGTAATCAAAAAAAGGTTTTCATTTATTAGGAAAGTTAACAAATTATTAAGATTTTTGTCTCACTAATTCAAAATATTTAAAAATGAAACTAAAGTTTAATGGATTCTTAGTACTATTAGTAGTACTTGTGGCGCAAATTACTTTTGCGCAAGAGAGAGTTGTTTCGGGTACTGTTTCTGACAATGCAGGAATGCCTTTACCAGGTGTGAGTGTATTAGTAAAAGGAACTAAATCTGGAACACAAACAGATTTTGATGGGAAATATTCTATCAAAGCATCGTCAAGTCAAGTCTTGATTTTTAGCTATGTTGGGATGAAAACCCAAGAAATTACTGCCAGTTCGGCTTCTGTTAATGTAAAAATGCAATCAGACGCAGAACAATTAAGTGAAGTTGTTGTCACAACCGCTTTAGGTATTAAAAGAGAAAAAAAATCTCTTGGATATGCCACACAAGAGGTAAAAGGTGAGGCTGTATCAACAGTAAAAAGTTCCAATTTTGTAAACTCACTTTCGGGTAAGATTGCTGGTTTGGATATTAAAACATCTGGTACTTTAGGCGGTTCTACTCAGGTTATTATTAGAGGTAATAACTCTATAGCCGGTAACAACCAGGCTTTATTCGTTGTTGATGGTGTGCCTGTTGATAACAGCAACACGAACTCATCCGATCAAAAAACTGGTAGAGGTGGTTATGACTACGGTAATGCTGCATCTGATATCAATCCTGACAACATTGAAACTATTAACGTTTTAAAAGGAGCTGCTGCGACTGCCCTTTATGGTTCTCGTGCGTCTAATGGTGTTATAATGATTACTACCAAAAAAGGGAGAAGTCAAAAAGGCATTGGTGTAACCTATAATGCAAGTTTTACTGCAGGAGAAGCAGACAAATCTACTTTGCCTACTTATCAAAATAAATATGGAGCAGGATATGGTCCTTACTATGACTCAGCTGATGGATATTTTAATTTAGCAGATATAAACGGAGATGGTATTGATGATTTAACAACTCCTTTTACTGAAGATGCTTCATATGGAGCTGCTTTTGATCCAACAAAATTGGTTTACCAATGGAATTCTATTTATCCTCAATTACCTGCAACTTATGGGAAAGCAACTCCTTGGGTAGCTGGTAAAAACAATCCTAATTATGTATGGGGCACAGCAACTACTGCCATAAACACTATTACGCTAGACGGCGGTACTGATGTAAGCTCCTTTAAATTAGGATTTACTAACTTAACTCAAGAGGGTAACTTGCCAAATAGCGGTCTTAAAAGAAATACGATAAATTTCTCAGGATCTCATAAATTATCTGACAAACTTACCGCTTCTGCAAGTATGAATTTCATGAAAACTGATGGAAAAGGAAGAAATGGTACTGGTTATTCATCTCAAAACGTAATGCAGCAATTTCGCCAATGGAATCAAATGAACGTTGATTTTAAAGAGCAAAAAGATGCATATTTTCTTACTAAAGAAAACATTACTTGGAATCCTAATGGATATGACAATTTAGCTCCAATTTATTCAGATAATCCATATTGGGTATTTTATGAAAATTATGAAACAGACACTAGATCTAGATACTTCGGTAATGTTTCGTTAGACGACAAACTAACCAGTTGGTTAAGCGTAATGGGTAGATTTTCATTTGATACCTATAATGAACTACAAGAAGAAAGAATAAATGTTGGAAGTTCGGATGTTTCTGAATATTCAAGATACAATAATAGTGTAGCTGAATACAATTATGATTTAATGTTAAATTTCAATAAAAATTTAACCGAAAAATTAAACCTGGAAGGAAACATTGGTTATAACTTAAGAAACAATATTCAAAACAGCATTTTTGCAGCCACTAATGGTGGTCTAAACAAAGCGCGTTTATATTCGCTTTCAAACAGCGTAGGTCCTATCAATGCTCCAGCTGAATATGCAGCAAATAGCATGGTTGATGGCGAGTACATAAGAGCGAGTTTAGGTTATGATGGTTTAGCTTACTTAGAGGGTACTTACAGAACTGACCGTTCTTCAAATTTACCAAAAGAGAGTAACAGATATGATTATTTCTCCGTTTCTGGAAGTTTAGTTTTTTCTAAACTTATTGATGCAAAATGGTTGTCATTTGGAAAGTTAAGAGCTAATTATGCTGAGGTTGGAAGTGATACAAATCCATACAGAGTTTTTAATACTTTTAATATTGGAACCCCATTTAATGGCACTGGTATTGCATCAAATCCTGGAGCTCAAAATAACTTAAACCTATTACCTGAGAGACAAGAAAGTTATGAATTTGGTTTAGAAATGTCTTTCTTAGACAAACGTGTTGGTTTTGATGTGTCTTACTATCACGATTTAAACGTAAACCAAATTACAAGTATTCCATTATCAACCTCTACAGGATATAATTCAGCAGTTTTAAATGCTGGAACTATTCAAAATGAAGGTGTGGAAGTACAATTTAACGTTACACCATTTAAAACAAATTCTTTCAAATGGGATTTAAATCTTAACTGGTCTCAAAATAAGAGTTTAGTAGTTGAATTACTTGGAGGTATTGAAAACTTACAACTAGCTTCTTTACAAGGTGGAGTATCTATCAATGCTACACCTGGACAACCTTACGGAACTATAAGAGGTAGTGATTTCATTTATGCTGCAAATGGTCAGCCAATTGTAAACCAAACAGGTTCCGCTTCAAGAATTGGTACTTACCAAAGAACAACTGCAAGTAACATCGTAATTGGAGATATCAACCCAGATTGGAAAGCAGGACTTAACAACAGTTTCACTTATAAAAACTTAAATTTAAGTTTCTTAATTGATATGCAAAAAGGAGGAGACGTTTTCTCACTAGATACTTGGTATGGTTATGCAACAGGTATGTATGACTTCTCAGCTGCCGATAATGATTTAGGAAATCCGGTGAGAGACCCAATCGTTGGAACTCCTGGAAATTATGCAGCCAACAGTGGAGGTTTTATTGTACCAGGTGTTGCTCCTGATGGAACACCAAATCAGGTTAGAGCTAGAGGTAGTGTTTATACAACCGCTTGGGGTTATGCTAGAGCTCCTAATAAACTTCACGTTTATGATGCTGGTTATATTAAGTTGCGTGAAGCAAGTTTAACTTATAATTTTGACAATAAAGTAATAGGAAAAACACCTTTCACAAATGTTGGTTTATCCTTAATTGGAAGAAATTTATGGATTATCGATAAAAGTACTCCTTATGCAGATCCAGAAGCTGGTCTAAGTTCTGGAAATGTTCAAGGATACCAATCAGGCGCTTACCCTTCTATTAGAGAAATTGGAATGAGTCTTAAACTACAGTTTTAAAAAAAAAAATTATGAAAAAAATAATATTAACAACTATAACTATTTTTGCTTTAATGGCATCATGTCAATCTGATGACCAGTATGAAAACAAAAATAGAGATCCAAAAAACCCTACACAGGTTAGTTCAGAGTTTTTATTCAACGCTGCTACCAAGAGTTTATTTGATCAGATGACTAGCACCAATGTAAACGTAAATATCTTTAGGATGTTAGGCCAACATTGGACTGAAACAACTTACGTAGATGAAGCCAATTATGATTTCAACACACGTAATATTCCACAAAACCATTGGTCTGAAATATACAGAGATGTATTGTTAGATTTAGCTACTGCAAAAATAAACAATGATGCAGACCCTACAGTTCCGGCAGCTACCAAAAAAACAAAAAATGCTCAAATTGAGATTTTGACTGTTTATGCTTGGGCTCAAATGGTGGAAACCTATGGGGATATTCCTTATAGTCAAGCATTGAATGCAGGTACTTATGTATTGCCTAAATACGATGATGCAGCAACTATTTATGGAGATTTGCTTGCACGCTTAACTGCTGCAATACCAAATTTATCAGATGATGGTTTTGGCGCAGCTGACAATATTTATGCTGGAAATAATGCTAATTGGAAAAAATTCGGTAATTCATTATTGTTAAGAATGGGTTTACGTGTTGCTGATGTTCCTGCTTTAGCAGCAAAATCTACAACAGCTATCAAAGCAGCTGTTACTGGTGGAGTATTCACATCAAACGCAGATAATGCTTCTTTAACTTATTCAAATGCAACACCTAATACCAATCCTGTTTGGGTTGATTTAGTACAATCAGGAAGATCCGATTTTGTTGTTGCTAACACATTAGTAGATAAGATGAATACTCTTAGTGATCCTAGAAGACCTTTCTATTTTGATCAAAACAAAGGAACTGGAGTTTATGTCGGTGGGCCTTATGGAGATAACAATAGTTTTACAGCTTATACTCACGTTAGCGATAGAATTATCGACCCAACAAATCCAGCTTGTTTAATGGACTATTCTGAAGTATGCTTTTACTTAGCAGATGCAGCAGAACGTTCTATTTCAGGAACTCCTGCTTCCGCTGCCGGCTTTTATAACAATGGTATTACAGCTTCTTTCGCTTACTGGGGAGCTCCAAATGTAGCAACTTACTTGGCTCAGCCTAATGTGAATTATGCAACAGCTCCTGGAACATATAAAGTAAAAATTGGAACTCAACTTTGGTTGGCTATGTACAATAGAGGTTACGAAGCTTGGACTGCATGGAGAACCTATGACATACCTGGCTTTAACTTACCTGCCGTATCTGATCTACCAGTTCCAACTAGATATACTTATCCAGTTAATGAACAAAATTTAAACAAAACCAACTATACAGCAGCATCAAGTGCAATAGGTGGTGATAAACAAACAACGAAAGTTTTCTGGGATAAATTCTAATTGTCTCTAAAATTATTTCAAAACCATCAGCGCAAGCGAGGGCACTGAAAAAGTCATTTTAGTACTTAATTGATTAATAAATAAGGAGTAGAAAACTAGTTTTTCTGCTCCTTATTTTGTATTTTTAAGTTTAAT
>NZ_JAYWCK010000177.1:0-3860 GCF_043780635.1 Flavobacterium sp. | reverse complement strand
TATTGGTTTGTTTAGCGACTTCAAGATACTGAATTTCAGTATCTTGACCAATATTTATCCGACTTATTTTACTTTAAATAATTACACCCAACGGGTTCTTTTTACTATGTTTCTATGTGTTAAAATTTTTATATTTCGTTAATAATTGAGTATTTTATTAATTGCACCCAACGGGTCACAATTTTAGTATTTTCCTGTTTTGAACTTTTTTTTAGGCTCTAATACAAATGGTTCACTGTTGTCTGTTTAGGTTAATGGTCTTATTGATTAAAAAAAATGACAACTAAAATTAAAAAGCATTTTTATCTCCTTCAAATATACTCGTTACCGTATTCCATATAATCTTTATATCCAGCAGCAAACTCCAGTTTTCGATATACCATATATCGTGTTCCACACGGTTTTTCATATCGGCAAGTTCCTTGGTTTCTCCACGCAAGCCATTCACCTGAGCCCAACCCGTTATTCCTGGTTTGGCATAATGCCGCACAAGAAAGTTGTTGATCAATTCTGAATATTGTTTTGTATGTGACAACATGTGTGGACGAGGACCTACCACGGACATATTTCCCAATAATACATTAATAAATTGCGGCAACTCATCCATACTGGTTCGACGCAGAAAGGCTCCTATTTTTGTTATACGACTATCGTCTTGGGTGGCCTGCATTTTATCCGCCTGTTTGTTGACGTGCATCGTTCTAAACTTATAACACGGAAATGATTCATTTTCCCTGCCCGAACGTTGTTGCACAAAAAATACAGGTCCAGGAGAATTTGCTTTAATCAGTATAATCAGGATAGGAAACAACCACGGAAAGACGAATACTATTACGAACAAGGAAAAACAAAGATCAAATAGTTTCTTAATCAAACGATGGAGCGTCATCTCAAGAGGTTCCTTGCGCAGCATCAAAACAGGAACATTCCCATTCCCGTAAAAAGTGATATGTACCCTGTTGCTTTTAGTGTATTGTTGAAAATCAGGAATAAACTTAATGCGAACCATATACCGCTCACAAAGTGCTGTAATACTATTAATGACATCAATTTTGCTAATGTGGAGAGCAATATACATTTCATCTACTTTTTCGGTGAGAATATAGTTTTCAATATCCTCAAATCCGCCTAAAATTGGTTTTGTTAGCTGTGTATCCAAATCTATTTCATCATCAAAAAATCCCGTCACACGATACCCATACGTAAGGTCCTTAGACAGAATTCTGTTCATGCGTTCCCCAGTGGCATTGGCACCTACTATGACCACATTTCTATAATTATATCCCTTTGCTCTGACGTATTTCAGGGTTTTCATAAATACGATTCGGAAGACGACAAGGAAGATGAAAAAGGCGGTATAGAAATAAATTATCCGCAAACGAGAAATCTCGTCATAGTCTAAAACAATAATGAATACGGCAGTCAAGGCAAAATGAATTAGAAGCAAACGAAATGTTCGGAGCAGAATAGTCTCAATTCGTTCAATCCGGATGATTCTATAGGAATCTTTGAATAATAATAAGAAAATCCAGAATACGTTCAATAATAAAGCAATAGTGCGTCTAACTCTATCATGTATTAAGTCAAGATTTCCATATCGCAACATATACGAGAGTGTTATGGCTACATTCAGCAGCACTACATCCCAAACAACTAGAATCAGCTTGTAATAACGGGAAAAATGGTAGGTTGAAAATATTTTTAAAAGAGACATAAAGATTTTGGGCGGTGTTGGGGGTTTTGTTAAATTAATTATTGGGTTATTTGGTGAACTGGGGTTGTGGTTATGTGGTTATTTGGTTATTCGATTGTAACATTCATAATTCGGTTAAACAATTACTCTTTCTTAAACGATTAATCTTTTTTTAAACAGTTAACCGATTACCCTTTACTAACCGATTAACCAAATAACCTTTTTCTAACCGATTAACCTATAAACCCTAACTCACAAACTATATTTTTTAATAAAATAATCCAAATACTCAGGAAGCAAGGTACCCAAATAATAAGGCAGATTCATTAATAAATAAGGCACTCCAGTAGGTGTTTTTGCAGTTTGAATTTCAAACTCACCTGCATAAATCCTAACAGCATAAGGATGGTTAGCCTTTTCAATAAATTGATGAAGCGATTTTAAAGATCCTGTACTTCCAGATTTAATTTCAATAGGAATTACTTTTCCATCAATAGCATAAACCAAATCAATTTCAGAAGAAGACTGTTTCTTTTCCCTGACCCAAAAATGGGGCAAATCAGATTTTTTAGATTGAATTGACAGTATTTCTTGCGTAATAATATGAGGTATAATGGCACCTTTATAACTTTTACTTAAATCTTGTAAGGGTAGCATTTGAGCAGTAATCCCCAGAATATGATTGAGAATACCCGTGTCTAAAAATTGTAGTCGTGGTGATTTCTTAAAATCTGGAATTATAGGCACTTCTACTGAGGTAGTGGGATAAATAAGTTGAATAATTTTAGCTTGATGCAAATTCCGTAATGCTTCTCCCACTTCTCTCGACTGATAGTTCGATTTTCCAAAATTCTGAAATTTAATGCGCTCATCGATGCTAAAAGCGGCTGTTGCCATAATATGCTTCATAACATTTTTTGCCGTAGTGCCAGAAGTATATTTTTCTGAATCACTGGCATACGAACTCCAAATACTCTCATATATGGGGGTTAAATTCGCAACACTCTCTCCTTGAACATACTCTCTTACTACTTCTGGCATTCCGCCAATGATTGTATATTGATTAAACAATTGGAGTAAGGCAGTGTGTGCAACTGGTTTTATCGGAATGCTTTTTAGCTGTTCAAGACCCGTCTTATGCTGTAGCGCTTCTAAATATTCAATAAAATTAAAAGGAAATAAATATAAAAATTCTACCCTTCCCACCGGAAAGCTTTGAATGTCTTTAAGTGCAAATTCAAGCAAAGAACCTGCTGCAATAACATGCAATTCTGGAATCTCTTCATAAAAATAACGTAAAGCTTGTATCGCTTTTGGTTGTTCCTGTATTTCATCTATGAAAAGCAAGGTATTTTGAATATCCTTTGATTGTAAATTATTGGATATAAATAAAGCTTCTAGGATTGTTTTTACATTATCGGTTTGCTCAAAAAATTGACGATCGGCTTTTTTTTCTAGGTTAAGATACAATTGGAACGGATACGTCTTTGCAAACTCTTTCACTAAGGTGGTCTTGCCTACCTGTCTTGCCCCCCTAAGAAGTAAAGGTTTCCGATTGGACTTGTTCTTCCATTCGTTCAATTGCGATATGAGGTGCCGTTTTAAATTCAAAATACAATTTTGTTATAAAGTAAATGCAAATATAAGTAAATTTTGTATCAAAGTAAATCCTGTTTTTATACTATTTTGAATCAAAGTCAAGGGTCGTCCTATTTTATTAGTAAAATTAAGATTAGGTTTTGAACTATAGTACCATGCTAAAAATAAAACATTCAATCATCAAGAAAGGTTCCTATCGCCATCAAAAAGAATAGTAGTCAGCTATTTCGAGTACAATTACGCACCTTCTCTCCTTTTCGACGATTAACCAATTACTTTTTTATAACCGATTAACCCGTCATCCTGAGCTAAGCCTGCCCCAAGCTTGACTAGGGGTCGAAGGACCTAAACGATTACCCTTTCCTAACCAAATAACCAAATAACCCGTCATCCTGAGCCTGACGAAGGACCTAAACAGTTAACCGATTAACCAATCTCTTAATACAAAAACCCGAACAACCACATTGGGATTTTGTTTTGAAAGCCATATTCAATGTCATCTGAAACAATATAAGCGTTCTCGAGACTCTTAATTTGCTTACCCGATTTATCCTTGCCTCCAATTTCA
>NZ_JAYWCK010000176.1:0-25753 GCF_043780635.1 Flavobacterium sp. | reverse complement strand
AGACAAAAAAAATACCATTCTAAGATTCACTGAGAACAACGAGATTATTGGTTGTGTGTTACTAATTGAAAAAAAAGATCAATTGTATTTAGGAATGTTGACCGTTTCGCCTACGCTGCAAAATAGCGGCATTGGAAAAAAATTAATGCAAAAGGCCGAAATTTTTGCTTCGGAATTGGGAGTGTTCAAGATTGTGATGACGGTGATAACCGTTCGGGAGGAACTTATTGCGTGGTACAAACGCCACGGCTATGTCGATACCGGAGCAAGAGAACCCTTCCCGGTGAGCGACGTTTTTAGTCAAACCTCTAAGGAACCATTGGAATTTATGGTGTTGGAAAAAAGGATTTCCTAGTTTTAATTGGTTGTATTCCTGAATTTTCGTCTAAACTTAACTTATAAATACCTTTGTCAAAGTTTGGAACTTTGACAAGGTTGCAATCCTAAATACTTTATTTTTTCCAAAGTCAAATATGTTTTTCCAATAGTAGCAATTACAAAACCAATTCATCAAACAAGCGTTGAGCAGTTTCTTCCAAATCTGTACACAAACCTGTATGCGGTCTGGAAGTTTGAATCGCCGAACTTCGGTGATATTGATTTATCTTCAAACCAAATATTAGATTTTATACAAATTTTTATTGAAGAAATGCCATAGTAAAACTACATTTTAATCATTCTTAGTGTTTTAATATCATTCCCTTGACGGATGATAATATTATATACACCAGCAGTATATTCCTCGCCTAATTCAACGGTATTGATATTGGCAGCATCAACTTTCTTGCTAGTAATCATTCTGCCTAACATATCATATACCATAACCTCAACTTTATCTTCACTAGCTGAAGTTAACTTTAATTTGAAGTTATACTTAAATGGATTTGGATAAGCTTTTACAGTATAATCCATAATAGCAACTGTGTTAGCTGATGCAGTTGATACTGTAGTTGTTGATGTGGTTGATACTGTAGCTGTTGATTTAGTTGATGCTGTAGTTGCTAATTTAGCTGTTGTGTTTAGCGGTGTAGAAACAACGCAGGACACGCCATAAGCACCCCAAACACCTTTTACATTTACTCCAACTCTAATAGTATAATTAGTTCCAGAAGTAGCTCCATTTGTTAACTGTGTTAAGTTAAACAAATTTGAAGTAGCATCGAAGGTTCTCACATTGGTTCCGTCAGTCACTTCAAATCTGTAGCCTTGTACGCCTATTAAAGCATCAGCATAGATAGAACTATTAAGGGTTGCCAAAGTAGTACCACAGAATTGTGCTTTTACTTTAGTTATCGCTGCCGGAGTATTTATGGTGCAAACTGTACCAAAAGGGCTCCAAATACCATTTACATTAGAAGCTACTCTAATAGAATAAGTAGTAGCATAAGCCGCGCCGCCTACTAGCTGTGTCAAATTGAATAAGTTGGCCGTATTAGTTAAATCATAAGTTATTACAGTAGTGCCGCTGGTCACTTCAAATCGATACG
Source organism: Flavobacterium sp. (assembly GCF_043780635.1). GTDB lineage: Bacteria > Bacteroidota > Bacteroidia > Flavobacteriales > Flavobacteriaceae > Flavobacterium. The sequence goes on along the minus strand of NZ_JAYWCK010000176.1, from coordinate 24,266 downwards.
CTAGAGCACCATATACTGCTACATAATAAATTGAAGAGTTCAACGCTACCAAGGTAGTACCACATTGAGAATCTTTCACTTTAGTAAGTGCTACTCCTGGAGTAGTAATCGTACAAGAGACACCATAAGCTCCCAAAACACTATTTATAATAGCAGCTACTCTTATAGAGTAAGTTGTATTATAAGCTACTCCACCTGTTAGTTGAGTAAGGTTAAACAAATTAGTTGTGGCATCAAATGTTCTCACGTTGTTATTAGGATCTGTCACTTCAAAACGGTATCCTTGGACACCAATCAATGCATCAGCATAAACCGAAGTGCTGATAGTAGCTAAAGTAGTACCACAATTAGCTGCTTTTACTTTTGTTATAGGAGAAGGAGTAGTGATATCACAAGGTGATCCAAATCCACCCCAAACACCGTTTATTTTTACGGCAACTTGAACCGAATAAGTTGTGTTATAAGTAGCGCCACCAGGCAACTGAGTCAAGTTGAAAAGCTGTGTAGTTGGTTCGTATAATCGCACATCAGTGCCATTGGTTACTTGATATTTATAAGCCTGAGCTCCTGAAACTGGATTAGGATAGACCGATGAATCCAAATTCACCAAAGTTGTTCCACATTGAGAATCTTTAACATTGGTGGATTTATTACATCCCACATTTAAAATAAAGCTTTCATTAGTGTTGCAATTAGACAAGAAATTAAGTTTAATATTATCATTAGCAAATGGTGTCCCGACTGATACTGTGATAGCATTAGTTTCTTGGCCTGAAACGATAGACATCCATGATGGAACTGTCCAAGTAAAGTTTGTACCAATTGTATTTGGAACACTATAAGTTGCGGTTGTCAAATTGCAAACGTTTATAATACCAGTAATTTTCCCAATGACTCTCTTCAACGCTAAACTTTTCGTAGCACCTATGCCAAACTGTGTCATAGTAGCAACCGTTACATTACCATTAACAAAAGTAGTAATATCAAATCCCATTACTATACTGTTAGTTCCTTGCCCCGAAACTATGGTAGCGCCCTGAGGAACAGTCCATACATATTGAAGAGCATCTGATACTACTGGCACTATATAAGTAGCATAAAGTGTTGAATAATCTATTAATGTACCTATAGTGTCATACGTAATTTGAGCAATTCCACACAATGATTCTGGACCATAAATCGCTATAATAGGTTGACTTCTGTTGATGTCAAATGTTCTAGGAGTACTGGTGCCACAAGAAGAAATCATAGCTACCGTTATAGTACCCATTGTAAAGGTTGAAGCAAAACTTAAAGTAACCGAATTTGTGCTTTGGCCGCTAGCGATTGTAACCCCTGATGGTACGCTCCAAAAATATCCCATTCCTGAAACAGCTGGAGTCGTATAAGTTCCAGAAGTAGCTGTACTAATTTGCGCTAAACCATTTATAATAGTTGGCATTTGGATATTATTTACCCTGTATTCTAAAACATCACTCACGCCACAAGAATTAGTAGCGGTTACACCAATGTTACCTGTAACATAACTAATATCATAATTTACCTGAATAGTAGGCGTTCCTTGACCAGAAGTAATCGTTATTCCTTCTGGAACTGACCAGTTATAAGTCGCTCCCGTTAATGTATTAGCAACATAAGTTCCCGTAGTTATACCACAAGTGGCAATAGGCCCATTGATGGTTGATAATTTAGGTTTTCTGGTAATGGCAATTGTTTTAACTATTGATACTTGACAACCATTAGTAGCTTTTACCGTAATCACGCCATCTCTAAACAATTCGTCAATATTTACAACTACACTATTACCTACACTAGTATAAACTGATAATCCAGAAGGGAATGTCCAAATATAATCTGTAGCATTAACTACTGGAGCCACTGTATAGGTAGCAGAAGTTAATCCACATACTGTATTTAGTCCAGATATCTCTCCTATGCTTCCTAATAGCGGTTTAAAATCAATAGTTGCCGTTGCACTTTCAGCTGAAGAACAAGTTCCATTAGCTACAATAGCTCTGTAATACGTTTTAATTGAAAGATTAGTAGCAACTAAAGTTGTTGTTGTATTGACAATATCAGCTATTGAACTAGAGAAATCACTAGTTAAGGAAGATTGCCATTTAATAACATTACCCACTTGACCATTAAGGATTAGTGTAGTAGAGTTCACATTAGGACAAACGCTCGTTGAGCCAGCTATTGAACCTCCTATTGATAAAGCATCTATAGTAATAGTTGCAACACTACTATAAGCTGGGTCACAAGTTCCGTTTTGAACTACCGCTCTATAATACAACGTAGCCGTTAAATTTGTAGCTGTTAATGAAGCTGTTGTATTTGCAATATCAGTTACTGCTGATGAAAAATCACTAACCGATGACGACTGCCATTTAACTATATTTCCTAAGTTATTTGATAAAGTTAAAGTAGTTGTAGCATTATCGCTTAAACAATATCTTGTACTTCCTGAAACAGTTCCTCCAACTGAAGCTGCATCAACAATTATCATAACAGCATCAGAAGCCACAGTAGGACAAATTCCATTAGAAACTACTGCTCTATAATATCTTGTAGCAGTTAAATCAGAAGCTGTATAAGTCGAAGTATTTGCTCCTGAAAGGTTAATAAAGTTAGTGTTGTTAGTTGAATATTGCCATTGAATAGAGGTTCCCGAGTTGCCAGATAATGATAATGTAGTACTGTTGACACCTGAACAAACAGTGGTTGCTCCTGAAATAGTACCTGTTGAAGGTGGCGTAACCAATGTAATAGTTCCCACAGTACTGTTTGCAGCATTACACTTTCCATTAGTAACCGTTGCTCTGTAGTAAGTAGTAGCTGTTAAATTACTAACTACTAATGTATTAGAAATAGCACCTGCAATATCTGTAAAATCAACATTATTAGAAGATGATTGCCACTGAATTGCTCCATTATTTCCAGATAAACTCAAGGTTGAACTATTAATTCCTGTACAAACAGTATTGCTGCCTGATACCGTTCCCCCAACTGATGGAGAATCCACGGTGATTGTTGCAACAGTACTATTTACTGGTATACAAGTTCCTTTTTGAACAACTACTCTATAGTAAGTAGTTGCCGTCAAATTATCGACTGTATAAGAAGCGGAAGTAGCACCTGATATATTGTTATAAATTAAATTATCTGTTGAAGATTGCCATTGTAGGATTCCATTGTAGCCAGACAATGTCATCGTAGCAGTATTTGACCCAGAACATACTCTATCGTTTCCACTAATCGTTCCAGAAACAGTAACATCATCTACTGAAACTGTGGCAACTGAACTGTTTGCTGAACTACAAGAACCATTTGATGATAAGGCTCTAAAATAAGTCGTGGTAGTTAAATTAGTAGCTGTATAAGAAGCAAATGTTGCTCCAACAATATTCGAAAAAGTGCTATTGTTAGTTGATGATTGCCATTGAATTGTACCATTGTTTCCAGTCAACACTAATGTAGTTGAATTTGAACCAGGACATACCGAAGCTCCTCCTGAAACTGTTCCGCCAAATGAAACAGCATCAATTGTAATTACGCCTGACGAACTATAAGCTGATGTACACGAGCCGCTTTGAATTAATGCTCTATAATAAGTTGTTGTAGTAACATTCGATACTACTAGTGTAACTGAATTACTAGCTATATCCGTAATAGTTCCAGAAAAATCAGCATTATTAGAGGACTGCCATTTAATAACACTTCCTATTTTACCAGTCAAGGTTAAAACAGTTGAGTTTGTTGAACCTGCACAATAGCTTTTGCTGCCAGTAATATTTCCACCAACAGTAATTGGGTCAACCGTTATAGTTCCTGTAGAACTATATGCCAAAGCACAAGCCCCATTTTGAACAATCGCCCTGAAATAAGTTGTAGCAGTCAAGTTAGTAGCTGTTAAGCTTTGAGTAGTATTTGCTATATCAGAAATAGTAGATGAAAAATCAGAAACTGTAGAAGATTGCCATTTGATAATACTTCCTACTTTACCTCCCAAAATTAGCGTTACCGAATTAATTCCAGAACAAACTCTGGAACTCCCTGAAACTGTTCCCCCAACAGATGCTGGAGCAATAATAACACCAGAAGCTGAACTAAATACGGATGAACAAGATCCATTTGCCACTACAGCTCTATAATAAGTCGTAGTATTCAATAATCCAATTGTACTCGACAATAAAGTGGTAGAAGTACTTGCTATGTCGGTAGCTGTGGCAAATGAAGCATCATTTGATTTTTGCCATTTCACAACGGTTCCAATATTGCCTGTTAAAACAATATCTGAAGCAATTGCTCCAGCACATATGTTTTGGTTAGCACTCAAAGTCCCTCCAACAGAAGAAATTATACTTACAGCTTGTGTTACTCCTCCAGTTATGTTGTTACAAGTACTATCTACTCTTCTTACCCAATAAACAGTATTAGAAGTTGGACTTACAGTAATTGATGCATTTGTTTGTCCTGTAATGATATTAGAACCTACTGTAGAACCGGTACCCCATTGGTAATTCCCCGTTAAACTTAATGTACCTCCAGAAGCAGTTAATGTTGTATTTGTTCCGTTACATATAGTTGTAGTTCCAGTAATTGTTGTTGGAGCTGTTGAAGGATTTACAACTGTTACCACAGTAGAAACTCCACTTGTGGGAACACCTGTTGAACTTATAATTCTAACCCAATAAGTAGTAGTTACAGTTGGTGTTATTGAAATAGAAACAGAACTTTGTCCGTTAATAATATTTGAACCAATTGTGGTTCCAGTACCCCATTGATAAGTAGCGGTAGAACTTAGTGATCCGCCAGTAGCTGTTAATATAGTACTCGAGCCATTACAAATAGTTGTAATACCTGTTACATTAGTTGGTGCAACCGAAGGTCCTTCGGCGATAATGTTTGGAATAGCGCCATTACAAGCTGAATAATTAGGCTGGCTACATGTTACTATTCCATCATTAGTATTATCCCAAGAAGCAATAATATTGGTTAATCCATAAAATGAATTTACTTTTCCACCAGTTACGTAACCCGTAATTGGATAGTTTATTCTATAATTTGCTGTTAAAATGGCTCCAGGTGTAGTTGCTTGAATAAAAGTTTTAGTTCCAGTTCCAACTGATAAATTAATGAGATTAAATTCAACATATAAATCATATTTTAAACCAGTTTTTTCAACTTTAAGAAATACATATGCAGAGGTGTTATCCGGTAAACCTGCAACGTTAGTATCTGTAATAGGAGTTCCATCAGCAAGACCAATGAACGCCCCATTTATTTTTGTTGAATTAGCGGTACAATTCGATGTAGGTGAAACGCAAGGTCCAACTGTATAACGATTTAATTCTTGCGAATATGTATTACTAACAAACAATAAGAAAGGCAGTAAAAATATGATAAGTTTAGTTTTCATAATTTATTTATTTATTTATTTATGTTATTGACAACTAAACAACCTCTATGCCGATAACTTAATATATTGATTTTGTGGTGTTTATGATTTTATGAAGAATAATATTATTCCGTTTATTGGAAACATTTCTTAAATATGGAAAATAATCGCAATTGAATAATATAGAATCATCGCTATATAGATTTTAATTATAAAAAAGCAGTTTAGGATTATATCATTAAAAAATAGAATTTCAGACTTGCATAAAAAACTCCATTATTGCTAATAGAGTTTTTTTGTGGGTGATATTGATTGATCCTCAAACCAGATGTTGGATTTTCAATAAATTTTTATTGAAGTGTTGCTGGAAAAAACTCCAGAAATGAACCTGAGATTTTCAGCAATATTGATTTGACTATTCTACTATTGTTTTTAAAATTACAAACCCTATTACTACACCAATGGTATTTAGAATGATATCATCGATATCAAATACTCCTAATTTAAACAACAATTGCAATATTTCAATTATCAAAATCCCTGTTGCAGAAGCAAATAGTAATTTATCTAAACGATTTAACTGTTTGTGGAATGTTATCGGAAATAGAAATCCAAAGGGTATAAATACGACAATATTTCCAATGATATTAATAATAAATGGAGTCGTATTATTACTATTGTACTCGATGATGTAACTAAAAATTGTTTTAAACGGATATAAGTTATATTTAAATTCGTTTAAATATTAACGGTAATATGATCCTATATAGAGGCCCCAGACTACTATTATTGAATATATTGCCAGGGCTGAATTTATGGCAATTCTGGCAAATCTTGACTTAATCAATTCATTTAATTTTAGTTAATCATCAAATTATCTCTTTATCTCTGCTCTAATTTCTTTAATGTGGCCCTCCATTCGTGCAAGCTTTTTATCATCAATAATAATCGAACAATTCCCCAAAACACAATCATCATCAACAAAATTATTATTGAGGTTGATTGATAGGATATTAATCCAAAACCAATAAAAAATAATATCATACTAAAGGCAACTACTGAAACGGCAACTTTTTTATGAGTTAGTCCAGCAGTTAACAACAAATGATGCAAATGGGATTTATCCGCTTTAAAAGGAGAATTTCCTTGTTTTATTCTGCCCAAATAAACCCGTAAAGAATCTAATACCGGAATAGAAAAAAACGAAACAAGCAATAAAAATCCATAAGCGTATCCGTTTTGGGAACTACCTTGTTCTTCCATAAATTTTATACCTAAAGTAACCAAAAGAAATCCTAAAAAAAGCGAGCCAGAATCTCCCATAAAGATCTTCTTTTTAGACAAATTGAATCTTAAAAACCCAACAATGGCACCTAAAAATATGACACTTATCTTTCCTAAATAATAGTCATTGAAGTATACCGAAGCCAAAAGAAACATTGTAAAACCCAACACTGATAATCCTCCAACTAAACCGTCAACACCATCCATTAAATTGAATGCGTTTACAACACCCGTAATTACAATTATGGTCAATATATATTGGGCCCAAACGGCAATTTCATCTATTCCAAATAACCCATAAAGCGAAGAAATTCGGATTCCGGAAAAGGCTATAATAAGAGACAATAATAATTGAATAGCCAATTTATATTTGGCACTCACATCAATTTTGTCATCAATAACACCCACAATCAACAATACAAATCCGGAGGTAACAATGGGTAAATATTCCATCAAAAAAGGAAGTCTGTTACCTGACAACAATATTACAAGTACTGCCGAAAAAGCTATTGAAATTCCCCCAACAAGAGGTACGGGAGTAGTATGGACTTTTCGATAATTGGGTTTGTCCACCAAATTTACTTTCACGGCGATTTTTTTAATAATCGGAATGAATACTAGGGTTAATAGTAAAGCTAAAGTTCCAAATGCAAGAAATTCTATGGTTGTTTTCATAACTATCTTTTTTCGTGAAATAAGTTGTTGTTTAATAAATGTGATAATTGATATTCCTCTAAAAAAGAAGGGCTAAGATTCTTTGTTTCGGCAAAAACACTGGTTTTTATTGAAGTTGAAAGAGCTTCTTTTATCAATAATTCATATTGCTTGGAAATCGAACTCCAAGTATATCTTCGCATTGCGATGGACTTCATTTCTTTGCCTAAATTCTCTAAAGTGGCTTCCGTGATTGTGTCTAAAAGATGTATTAATTCTTCCGTTGACGAGAAATAAATTGCTTTATTTTCGGTGGTGGTTACATTATAAGAAACATTAAATGTTATCACGGGAAGTCCTAAATACATTGCTTCAACCAGCGATGGATTTGTTCCTCCTGCCGAATGACCGTGAATGTATAAAGCAGCATTTCCCCTGATTAAATCTATTTCTCTCTGATTGTAAATAGGGTCAAAAAGGAAGATGTTTTTCACATTAATGTACTTATCTTTTAGTTGTTTTCCATAATCACTATTATTCCAGTTTCCAACAAAAACCAAATTCATTCTAGGTGATTTTTCAAAGGCATCCAACACTAGATGCACATTGTTTTCGGGCTCAATTCTGCACACTTTTACGGCATATTGTTGTTTTAAAAAAGGATATTTTATAAAGTCAGCCTCTTCTGGTTTTACTTCCAAGGTATGGTCGGCGCCATATTCAATTACCCTGCTCAATGTTTCATAACGTAGTGCCGTATAATCCTGGATCGATTCATTATCAGAAATATCAATATGGGAATATTTAACGGCCAATTTTTCGGCCCACCATAAATATAGTTTTGCAAAAAGCGGCCATTTGTCTCTTTTCCATTCGATACCGTCTATAGAAATGATTATTTTTTTATTGGTAAAGAACTTGACAAAAGGCAAAATCCAAGCACCCGCAACTCCCAAAACAAGCAAAACATCATTCTTTCTTAGAGCGTGCAAAATTGAAAGCGTGTCATAAGGAATACTTTGTACGCCGTTTGCATCTAAAGGTATATAATGCAAGGAAGCGCCTTTGAAGGTAGCAATTCGCTCTTCTTTTGTGTATTTATTTTTTGAGCAGTACACCGTGAAATCATATTTCTCGGATAAATGGGTTACTAAATGATCTGCAAGTGTCTCAAATCCACCATATTTTGCAGGTAAACCTACTGTGCCAATGATGGCTATTCTTTTCTTTTCCATTTTCAGTGTTATTTTTTTATTACTGTGCCAAAAACAATGCTAAAAATATAATATGCTTATAATCAATAACTTATGAATATTTAACCTGTATAAGTATTCCAATTTTTGGAAATATTTCATTAATTGGACAAAATTCGTATTGATTCGTTTTCAAAATAATCTTCACCAAAGAATTTACTTTTCTTTAAGGCATCTTCACTCATTTGATGGTAAATGGTTTCATTTTGGAGTATCAGATTCAATTTTTCAGAAATTAGATTTACGTTTTTACTGCCGATCAAAAATCCGTTTTCGCCTTCTTCAACTAGTTCCACCACACCTCCAACAGGTGGAACAATCGTTGGCAAACCATAAGCCATTGCTTCAAGAACAGTTAATCCAAAAGTTTCTACCCAAAGTTTTGTATCTGATAAATTTAAAACCACACTGGCTTCTTGATAAAAAGGATGCGTATTTTTTTGTGTCGGATAGAGGATTAAATTTGATGGCAGGATTTCATTTTTGAAATACTCTTCAATTTCAGTTTGAGAAGCATTTACCACTAGTTTGAATGTGAATTCCGAATTCATTTTAGCCAATTTTACAAATTCGTTTACTCCTTTGTATGCTTTTAAGGAGCATATCATCAGGACGATTTTAGTGTCTTTTTTCGTATTCAAATGCAAACGTGATTGTTGAACAAAACTTTCTTCGAGCACATTATAAAGAACACTTTTTCTAATGTCCAAGGGCTCTTGGGCAGCCAAGAAATTGGACACATAAACCACTTCAGTAGCAGACCATTTTACCACTCCAAAAAGAAACTGTTTTAATATTTTTGGCTTCATCGAGGTTTCGTGAATATGGTAAATCACTTTGCATCCTCTTATTTTTCCAATAATTCCGGCTCCAAACGGCAAAACGGTGTTTACATAGACGATATCGTCTTTTTTTAAAATAAACAATAGTTGTAAAGCCAATAAAAACTGGCTTGCGAATAAAAAAAGTAATCTCAAAAACTTGTTTTCCATAAAACGATACCAGTAAAAATGATGCTCTACTTTTGGTATATTCGATAAAAAACCTTCCCTCCCACCACAAGTATACAAATGGGCTTCGATGTTATTTTTAGTCCAACCTTTGAGTAATTGCATCAAAACTTTCGGACTTCCGCTATAATCGTTTAATAAATGTATGGCTATAACTCTCATAATTACAATTGGTTATAAATATTTTTTAAATGTTCGCCTCGGCTATTCCAGGTGAATTTTTCTTCATATTGTTTTCGGGCTCCAAGGCTCATTTGATTCAAAAGATTGCTGTCAGAATGTAGTTTTACAAGCGCATCACTCAATTGCGTAACCGTGTTTTCATAATTCGATTCCGGAATTGTAATACCACAATTGGGAGTAATATATTGACCCGGACCTTCGTTGTCCAAACAAACTACAGGCAATCCAAAAGACAAAGCTTCGGCAACGACCATTCCTGCGCCTTCGTGTGATGGAAAAAGAAACACCGATGATTTTTCATAGATTTTCATCAGTTCTTTTCGGTCAATCCATTCTATAATTTCGACATAGGATTCCACATTATTGGCTTTAATTAATTTTTTATAAAAATCTTTTTCGGGTCCGGAACCAACAAGTGTTAGTTTACAATCTTCCCTTTTATAAATTGGTAAAGAATAAATAAATTTTATAAAAGAAAGCAACGTCAAATCAAATCCTTTTAGAGGAACAAAACGACCCACACTGATAATGTTGAAATTTTTATTTTCAGTTTTGGTATTCATTGCAAAGTCTTCAGTCGCTACCGATGGTAAAACTGAATAAGATTGTTCCTTTAATTTTAATATTGTTGGAACCCCAGCATTCATACACCAAATATGGGCTGCCTTTTTTGCAGTTTTTCTCAAAGAAAAAGAACAATTCCAAAAATATTTTTTCACCATCCAAGTGGCTCTGTCCTTTAATAAATATTTTGAAGAATAAGAAGTTAAATACTGTTTTGGAATTAGAGGATGATGTCCAACAGGTCCCCAAACCATTGGTTTATCCAGTTTCCACAAGAAACTTGGTGTCCAATCGTTGTGAAAATTCACGTTGTGGGCAATGTCAAAATCCAGGTTTTGTTTTCGCACAAAATTCACGATTCCCTTTTGCCACATATAATAATACAGCATCGCACCGCGACCTCCTTTTTTCCAAAAACGCATCCAATACGGCAAATCAAAATATAAAAAAGTGATGTTGTCATAAACAGCATCCGGATTTTCAGTCATATATTTTTCGATAGCCGTTTTGTTGTTTTCTCTTGTTACAGCTAAGACTTTGTTGAACCTCGCTATTTGATATACAAAATTCCAACCCATTGCATCTTCCGAGCCTTTATAAGGGTTCACGGCATAACAAGTTGCCAAGATAGTTTTGTTAGTCATTTTTTCTGTTTTTTAAAAGTTTGGCGGGAACGCCTCCAATAATACTGTTTTCGGGAAATGATTTTGTAACCACGCTTCCAGCGGCAATAATGCAGCCATCGCCTATATTAACTCCATCCAGGATGGTCACTTTACTTCCAATCCAGCAGTTTTTACCAATGATGATTCCTTTTCTGGAAACTCCCTGATGCCTGATAGCAGTTTCTAAATCTTCATAATTGTGGTTTTCGGGATGGCAACTCCAATATTGTCCAACGATACATTCATCTCCAATTTCCAAACCTCCGGCTCCTCCTAAATAAGCGAATTCGCCGATTCCAACATTGTTTCCTATCACGATTTTATTACCAATATTGTTGAGTGAAGTCGATACAATCACCCTGCTAAATGCGCCAATGCTCACATTGTCTCCAAATTGAATTCCGTTTTTGCTCAAAGCAGAAACATACACCTGATTCCCCAAGCGGAGGAATTTTCCCCATTTAATTTTAGAGATATTAAAAAAAGTAACTCCTTTTCCCAATAGCATTCCTTTTGGTTTTCTAAAACAAAAAACCACTTTGAAACCCCTTATCAATCCACTGATTTGGATAAAAATAAACTGAAATAAAGCCGACATATTCAATGCTTCATCAAATTCAAAAGAAGGATTTCGGAGTTGAATTATTGTTACAATTAGCTTTTTCATTATCTCGAAATTAGGATGGTTTTTACAACTTGATTTAGCGTTACTTCAAGATCAATATTGTTTATGGACTGATAAACCAAAGTATTGCTTTTAGATTGCAGCGACTCGAATAAATCGTGATAATCTGCTGTCAACTTCTCGATTGTGGCTTTGCTTAATTCCTCTTTCCTTTTCAAGATAATGTCTGCATCTGCAAAAAGGAAAAAATTGAATTCTGGCTTCAGAAGAAAATTGTAGAAAAATGAAGTAAGTTTTTTGGACAAAACAATATTGCTTCTCTTGCTGTCATTGATGAAATCAAAATAATAACGATCATAAATAACTACTTTTCCTCTAAGAATATATTTGAAATACACCACAAATTGTCCCAACAAATAATCTAAATAGTAATAGGAAAACCGAATGAACGAAGAGAGTGCACTTTTGTTTTTTCCTTGTCGTGGCAAGCCTTCAATTACGTCGAGATGTGCTTGTTCTTTTCCTTTTGACCAAACACTCAAAATGGGTAAAATAGATGGTCTGTGTCTCAAAACCACGACTGGTTTTCTAAGTTGTTTTTCAATTCGCAAGACTATATTCTCAATAACTGTCGATTTTCCTGCACCGTCAACTCCGCTGAAAGTGATTATAAAGCCTTTGTTGTTAATGCTGTTTTTCATAGTGTCCGTGTAATAGTTTATAGTGTTTTTAAGTCCCAAAATATTCTGGTTGCTTCTATTGCTTTTTATGAAATTAAGTACGTTTTCTTTGTTTTTTTTATTTTTTTCAATAGGATCTTTCAGAATTAAATCGAGAGGTGATTTTGAGTTTTCAATGGCAATTTCATTTTCTAAATATTTTACCGGAATCTCTGAATTGTTGAGAATGTAAAACAACATAATAAATCGGGCCGTATCTATTGAGGAAGCATTTTTTACTCCATATTCATTTAAAAAATGATTGGCAATAATCTGATTGGCATCCATAATTCGAAGATTTTTTATTTTTAATTGCCAAATCAAATCCAAGGACAATAAAGTTCCTTCCTTTAGAAATACCTGAACAGTATTCATAAAGGATCTTTGATTTAAAGTGATTTTAGAAACTAAAGCGTGATTTTTCAAAAAGGAAACAAGCAATTGGTTTGTCTTTTTATTGATTACCAAATCAATATCAGAATAGATGCTTAATTGCTCCGGAAAACCATTGTTGAATTTTAATGCCGCATATTCTTGGTTTTGCAACAAATCGAAAACATCCATTATAACTAATTCTCTCGAAGTTTTTTCTTCTACCATAAATAGATTCAAGGCTTCGTTCCAAACTTGTAATAGCCAATCTATTTGAACGTGCCATTTGGGTTGTTCCGAATATATTTTTAAATAATGGAGACAATTAGTGATTAGATACCATTTTAGATAGTCATTTAATTCGTCTAAATCATTATTAAATAATTGATTTCCAAACTCACTAACACATTCTCTTTTAATATCTTGATAAATTGTTGCCCAAGATTTATGATCCACCAAAACGCCTTGTTGTATAATAAAATGGAAATAATCAAATCCTTTAGGTCTTTCGAAACTCGCCAATTCCCAGTCGTACAGCGCAATTTTCCCGTTGCTTTCATACATATTCCATTGGGTGAAATCACCCTGGGAAAGGGATAGTTCTATTTTTTCATCCTCAGAACAGTTTTCAATCAGGGTTTTTATTTTCCGAACCATATTGATGGGTATTCTAGTATCATTAATACCCTTAAAATCATTTTTTAAGGAGTTCAGCAATTCCCATTCACCCAATTTCAAGGTATGCGATTCAATAGTGCTCATTTCCAACAATGCATCTAAATGACTGGAAGTTATCGATTTTAGTCTTGTTCCATTTTCAGAAACATCCGATAATTGAATAATTTCATTCGAAATTTGGAAAGATTTTGGAGAGATAAATATATTATTTGTGCTGTTTATTTTCTTTAAAACCTGCTGTTCCCTTTTTATTAATCCTTGTGCATTTACAGTTGTGGCTATTTTATAAAAGGAATAATTGGCATACAAAATCGCTTTGTTATTGGGTCCGATAGTCCCTGTAAACAAGGCCCAATCTTTGGTGTAATCCAAAACAGGATTGCCAATTTGTGTTGCGAAATATGTTTTTTTGCTGAAAACTATTTTTTGCAATTTTAAAATAAAAACCGTTTTTAGTGCGGTCGCAAATAACCAAGCTCTTAGACTTCCAATATTATAGAATTTTAAAAATAGTGGTTTGTTGCTGTTGGCGTTCCAAATCCATCTTGGAGAACCATCAGGATTTTTGATATACAGCAGATTAAAAATAAGATCATTCGAGTTGTTTCTTGTCGAAGAAAGTGAATAGCCAATTTTTACGAAAATATTTTCCATTGTAAAATGTTTTATTTTCCATATCTATTTACACAATCGTGCCAATTTTAAAAACCATTGAAAATCAACAAGTTAGTGTATTTATTTAAAATATTTATTCCATATTTTGGAATAATGCCAATTTTAGGAAGATGTTTTAAGCCAAAAGTTCCGGTCTTCTTTTCTTTAAATACAGCTTTTCAGCTGAGGATAAAAGCGTAGTATTCTTGAAAGAAACCGAGAAAATAATCATTTGATAGAATAGAATTCCATAATTGCTTTCGCCAAAAATGCCAAATTCAGTAAACGAATTGATTAAAACAGGAATAAGTATTCCAATCAGCATTAACCGAGTTTCTTTATTCTCCGAAAAAAAAGCGTGGAAAGTAAAAAACATCTGGAAAATAGCAATGCACAATCCTATAAAACCCAAATTCATCAAGACTTGCATAAAAGTATTATGAGTCATTTTACCAGGATAAGTGTGAACGCTTTGAAAAAATTCTTTGTAATCTATTCTCATATAACCAAAACCTAAAAGTGGTTCTCGTGGTAATCCTTCAGTAATCAATGCTTGCCAAAAAGGTAATCTTCCAGTCAGGGTCAAAATTTCTTCCATTCGTTCTTTATCTCCCCCTTTAAGAATGATTTGGTTAACGGCAAAAGGAATAACTAATAAAACAGCTCCCATAATGGCCATTTTCAAACCTTGCTTTTTGGTTTGATTAATATGGAAAAAGATAATTATCAAAACTCCAATCAAGGAAGATCGTGAACCCGTCATAAACAAGGCATACATAATGATTAGGATTTTAATGATTGTCCAAGCTTTTTTTTCCTTGCGGTATAAATCGAAAATCAAACAAGCCACACCAACACCAGCAAGCATACCGAGTTCATTGGGGTTCATCATCACGCCACCTAAACGGGCTTCTTCGCCTCCATTTGTCAACCGGAAGAAAGTGTCGGGATCAATCCACATCCCCACTACAAACACCAATTGTAACACAAATACTGAATTGCCCAATAAATGATATAAACGGATGTTATGCCCTTCGAAAAAGCTGTCCAATACTTTAATGCTCTTAATGAAAAAATAGGCAAAAACCAAACTTTGAAAAGTCATAAACCATTGTAATGCACTGAATCCTGGATTTGTACTCCAGGTAAAAGATATAAATCCCAATCCCATATAAGCCAAATAAAACAAGGGAGAAAATATGTTTTTATATCCCATTGTATTCACTGCACCATATCGAATAATTTTATAGTAAATCCCAATTGAAGACAGCATTAAACCCATTCGCCCTACCACTTTTATCGCCCTGGTAATATTGATATTTTCACTCCAAGTAAAAAAACAAGCCACCATCAATAGCAAGACAATAAACATATAATTGTTTATTTTTTTTAAAAAAGCCTCGTGATTAACCGTAGTTGCAGTCATTATATTTTGTATAAATCAGTATTAAACTGAGTAATTAATTTTTTCCAATTGTAATTATCTTCGACCATTTTAATTGCATTTTGTTGCATCTCTTTAAATTCAATAGGATTTTTCCAAATAGAAAACAACTTTTGCATTGCTTCATAAAGTTGTGTACTACTTTGTAAATAGATAGTTATTCCGGCCTTACAATTCATTATTTGAGAACCTATATTAGTTGCATCTGTGACAATACAAGGCTTGCCAAAACTAGCTGCTTCTATAACAGACAATGGCAATCCTTCATTTCTTGAGGGATGAACGAAAACATCCATTTTTTGTAATAATTCTTCTTTTTCAGTGCCAAATTTACTCCCATAAAGAATAACATTTCTATCGAGTGATTTTGCTTTAATCTGTTGCTCCAAAATGGTTTTCTCTTTGCTGTCTCCAACAATCCAAAGCTGTGCTTCTGGGTGGTTTATTTTGAATTTGGCGAAAGCGTTTATTAAAGTGTCCAGTCCTTTTGTATAGATATCCAATCGGCCAATAAATCCAAAAACTATAGTTGAATTAGCTGTATTTTCAATAGTTACCGTTTTATCATTTTCATATCCGTATGGCAATAAGATTGATTTTTTGTTTTGGAATATCTTTTTCAATCCATTGACTTCACTTTTCCCTATACAATGAATTTTTGAAGTTCTATTGAGCATTTTTGTTTCAAAAAGGGAAAAATAGATTTTCTTAGCCCAAGAACTTCTTTTCATTGCAATAGTATTGTATGCTCCGTGAGGAGTAAAAACAAACTTGATTTGATGTTTATCCAGCAATTTTGCCAATGAATAAAACACCGGAATCCACCCACCGTGAAGATGAAAGACAGCTTTGTCCTTTTTTTCGATTATGGCTGATTTTAATTCTTCTGAAATTGCAAAAGGATTGCGTTGTTTCAAAAATAATTGCGTTTCAAAATTGCGCTCGCCATAATTATTTTCTTTGTCGTTTGTAATGCCCCAAACTGAAGCCTTTACATTGAAATTCACTTGTTTTGTGGCCAATTGATACACTACTTTATTCACGCCATTCATTCTTTCAGGATTGGCTTTTCCGAGAACAATGTGAATTATTTCCATAATTGAAATTGATTTTTTTTGAGTTGACTTTGCCAATACACAATCATAATTATTTGATTGATTATAAGTCCCAAAACCGCTCCGTAAAGCCCCGAATATTTCAACAAAAAATGAAACGAAACGATTGAAAACGCAAATGAAAGCAGGTAACCTATAAAGAATATTTTATTCAGAACCAGCACTCTCACTGCAATTCTTATTGGGTAACTTAGAAATATGAAGAAATACAAGACTGAAATTATTTTCACTACATAATCATAATTTTGATATTTTTCTCCACCTGCCAAGACAATGATTTCTTTTGAAAAAGCGAAAAATACAGAAAGAAAAATTCCAAAAAAGAGGGCTCCAAATAGGGTTATTTCAACAAGGTATTTTTTGGCTTTAGCGACATTTTCGCTGTATAGTAATGCCACTTTTGGTAAAAAATAATTCTCGACTGTTGCCAATGCGATATTAATCACACCAAAAAAAGACTGAACCAAACGCAATGCTCCCAAAGCTTCTATTCCCAAATAAACTCCAGAAACCAATACAAAAAAGTTGCTGGATGACCATTGCAATACAGCAGTACTCAACAACCATTTTCCTTGAAAAATATGGTTATCTGCAAACAGTCTCCAGGAAACAGGTCTTTGATAATTTTTGACGATAAAAAACAGACCAGGAAGTGATGAAATCAGGTTTGATACGCCAATTATCCAAAGGGTGTTTGTCAAGCTAATCTCGTTTTTTAGAAAATAAAAGAACGCCATAACTAATACCAAAAAAGCGATATCAATACTAATAACATAGATTATTTGACCTATTCCCAATAATAATTTTCTAAAAAAATCTTGTATAAGTAACCCTATTGTGAAGTACAAAAAAGGGTTTATCAGTGCTTTATAATCTATTGATGCAGGCAAAATTGAAGCAATCAGTTTGACCAAGAAAATCAAAACCAACAGCAAAGACATTTGTCCAAGCAATAAAAAAATGTAATACTCTTTTTTTTGCAAAACCTTCCCAATCGAAACCTGAAACGGCTGAATTATCAGGGCATTCGTGGCACTCATTCCCAGATAAGCAACAAGAATCATACTCGAAAAGAATCCAAAGTCTTTTATGTCCAGTTTTTGGGCTAAAAATAGTGTCAGTAAAAAGTTTGTTCCACTAAAAACAGCTTGGTCAAAAAGGACCAGAACTGAAGGTGAAAACACTATTTTTTTTATGGCGTTCATTATCTAAGAATTTCTTTTATTAATGTATTTATTCCAAAAGTTTTTGATTTCAACAAAAACACTCGGGTTGTAACCTGCCTTGTTTAAAACGAACCAAACATTTGGCAATTGGAATTCGTCTTTTAATAATTCCATTTTAATGATTGTTTTTTCAGCGGTTTTTCGACTGTCTAAAACAATTAGATTTTGAGTAGCTAAACTCATAAAAAGCAATGCCAACTTGTCTTCTTTTATGGATTGATTGTGAACAATGCACAAATCGAAGTTCTTCATTTTATCCTGGATTTCATTCTGAAAAACGGATTGAGTATAACTAAGATATTTTGAATTCGAAAAATTGAGATAATTCGTACTATCGAATTTGTCTCCTAATTGTCCAGTGGCATCAATAACCAAAACTTTTCTTCCTTGATTTATGAAGGCATTGGCCAAGTTCTTGGAATGAAATAGATGATCTTCGGCCTTATCATATGAACTTATAACCAAAATAGACTGGTTTTGAATCATTCCTTTCAGTTCCATTTGAATCGCTTCCTTCAGAAAATTGTCTTTTATGTTTTCTTTAAGTTTGATAAATGGCGTTGTTAGTGCAATAGGAATGGTGCTGTTTTTTTCGATAGTGAACTCATCATTAACTTTTGCTTTTGCAAAATGAACCAAGTAAATAAGTAGGATTGAACCAAACATTCCCAAAATGGCAGCAACCACGATTATGATGGACCGAATAGGAGAAACTGGTGTTTGAGAAATTTCGGCTGGGGTGATTATTTTGTGAAAAGCAATTTTTGCCGATCGGGCTATTTCTGCATCAATTCGTTTACTGTTCAAAAAATTGTAATTGGTCTCATACAGATTAAACTCCCTGTTTAAAATGGTCAATTCTTTTTCTTTTTCAGGCAAACCAATAAATACTTTTTCGAACTCATTAATGTCATTAGAAAGTCCATTGTATTTTGTTTGCAAACTCTTTTCGGTGTTTTTGATGCTTTCTATTTGATAGTCAATCAAGTCTTTTAACTTGGCATCTATTATTTTTACTTTTTCTTCTTCAGGAGTGTAAGTAATTAATAAATCTTTTTTATCGGCTTGTAATTTCTTCATATTTTTGACCATTTCAGTCGAAAGCAAATCGGTAAATGCTTCGAAATTTGCAGCCAAATCTAAATAGTTTTTTTTGCCAGAAGCGATGTATCTATTCAACTCTTTTATCGCATCAAGATTCATTTTTATGTTGGTTTGCTCAATTTTCAACTGTGAAATTTTTCGCAAATCGGTTTCTGTTTCTTGTCTGATGTTGACGATGTTTTTCTTGTCCCTGAAATTTTGAATGTTATTTTCAGAAGCTGAAAGTCTTTTATTAGAACTGTTAATCTCTTCTTTCAGAAAATCAACCGTAGTATTTGCAGCTCTAAATTTACTTTCGATATAATCTTTGATGTACATTTCGGCTAGTTTGTTTACAAAAAGAGACGCTTTTTCAGGCACATTACTTTTCATATTGATTCTAATAACCGGAACATCTTTATCCACTGGAACGATGTCAAGATTTTTATCGATTTTGGCTAGTATTTTTTGAGTGCTCAAAAACTCAAATTCGTAGGTGTCAATGATTTTTGCGTCTTTTTTGGATTGAATATAAGGTTCGTTGAGACCGATTAATAGTGTTCCGCCTTTTATTCTCATTGGTTTCCCGAATCTTCCCGGAATTCCATTTTTAGAATCCGGATAAAAAAATTGGTATTCATTATCCGAAATCACGTTCAAACCATAGCGTTTGTCTAATGCTTTTTCCGATTGAAAAGTTCCTTCGACAGTAATGGGTGAATTACGGAATAATTCCACCGTCAACATATCGCCTTTTCTATAGATTTCTTTGTCAAAAGGCAATTCGTCAAGGGTTTTTCCAATCAATTTAGAAGATTTTAAAACCTCAATTTCTGTGGCTATTTTATTTGCAGAAGCAAACACATCTAAATCCTTGAACAAATTAGCGCTTGGAACACCTTCTTCTGTGTCTGCTAATTTTAGTTTTGCCGTGCTTTCATACATTGGAGTCACATAATTCAAGTATTTTTTAGCGGATAAAACAGCCAAAACCATTACCAAAATAATTATAGGGAATCCCCTGAATAAGGGTTTGAGTAATCTAAGGTTTTCATTCATAACTTTATATATTTTAGAATAAACCAATTACAATTGCTGCAGCAGTAATTGCTGTCGTAAATGGGATTATGACAGATATTCTTTTGTCAAACTCTTTGTTCTTTTTTGATGGCACTATTACAACATCACCAGGATGGAGCGTAATATTGGTATTCAAAATATCAGCATCAGTCGTCAAGTCTAGATTAGTAACCCTAACATTTTCGCCTTCTTGCCGTAAAATTTTAACTTTCTTAATATTAGCATAAGCATCAAAACCACCAGCTTTACTAATTATTTGTAAAAGATTGACATTGTCAGTATCAATTTTAATTGCATTTGGAGATTTTACTTCTCCCAAAACGGTAATTTCTTTATTGAGTATCTTAACATCAATCACAGGATTTACTAACCATTTTTTTAATTCATTTTTAATTTCCTCTTTTAGTTCCGGAACCGTTTTATTCAATACATTTCTGGTTCCAATTTTAGGGATTTCAATATTTCCATTAACGTCAACCATCAACCATTTTCCATAAACTTCATTTGAGTTGTATATGCCATAAGTCGAACCTACACTCAAATTATCTTCTCCCCAAACTGAAATTGATATTTTATCGTCTTTTCTTATTTTGTATTGATAACCAGCATCATACTTAAAAGAGGAATTGTCATTTATTTCAGTTTTGCTTTCATATATGTTTTGCGTTTTACACGAGGCAAAAAGAAGAGTTAGTAATAGTATTTGTATAATTAATTTCATTGTCTTGGAATTTTGGGGTTTTAGAAATTAAAAAAAGAACAGTAATCGTTGTATAAAGTTTGGATTTGATTTTTTAAGTTCTTCTTTTACCATAATAATTTTATTTATGATAAGACTCATCTTTTCTTCTACGCTGTTATCTTTGATGATATAATCAAAGGCACCATATTTAAGGGCATCAACAGCTGTTTTTATCGTTTCTTGACCAGAAACCATAACTACATAGATGTTTGGATTATAGCGTTTTATTTTTTTTAATACTTCAAATCCTGAAATATCATCCATATTGTGGTCTAAAAAAATGATATCTGGATTTTGATTTAGATTGCTCAAACAATTTGCTCCATTACTAAAATAGCTAATATCATTGTATCCCATATTTGTTAGGAACTGCTCGTGCATTGTAGCACAATAATTATCGTCGTCAACGATAAAAAATTTGAATTGATTTTGATTTTCCATAATAATGTATATTTTTTTCAAATGGATATACCAATGTCAAGCCAAAAAATTAAATAACTGATTTACAATAACTTAACTATATTTCAATTGTTTATTTTTTCCAAAATTTGGAAAAAATTTCCAAAACAGGAAGAAATAAATCTGAATTAATCCTTTTTAATGTGATCTAAAAGTTGCAATACAGTTTGTTCTAAAACTTCTTTTACGATTGTAAAAAGTTCCCTAATTTGTTCTTTATCGTTTGTTTTATCTGCTATTTTTTCGAGTTGTTTTATTTCTGAAATTATCGATGTAATTCCTAGACTTTCTACGCTCGGTTTAATTTTATGAATCAAACGGCTTACTTCTTTAAAATCTTCTTTGCTTATAGCACTAGCTGATTTTTCAATAGTATCAGTTGTTTGTTCTACAAAAATTGCAATCATTTTAACAACAAATTCATTGTTGCCTCTGCTTAAATTTTGTAGAGAAGTCAAATTATAGAGTTTATCTGTCGAATATTTTGCTGAAAATTCTGATTTTGGAAGGGCTATTTTTTTGTTAACGGTATGCTTTGCAATGGTTTCTATTAAAACATCCTCATCAAAAGGTTTGGTAACATAATCATCCATACCCGCTTTTTTACATTTATCAATTTCGGTTTTAAAAGCATTTGCAGTAAGCGCAATAATAGGTGTTGTGAGATTGAGTTCTTTTCTAATAATTTCGGTGGCTTCGATACCTCCCATTTCTGGCATTTGGATATCCATAAGAATAATATCGAATGTTCGGTCTTTTAAAATGGCAATGGCTTCCAATCCATTTTCAGCCTCGGCAACTTTGCAATTATAATACTGTAAAGAATTTTGAGCTACCATTCGGTTCATATAATTGTCTTCGACCAGCAAGATTGAGATATTGTCTAATTTGGTAACAGGTTTATCAATATTTAGGTCTTCTATGAGCTGTTTACTTCCTTTTAGATAATTGAGGTATATTGAGATTGTAGTTCCTATATTTTTTTCGCTTGTAATTTCTATTCGACCGTTCATTAATTTTACTAATTCTCTGGTGATAGACAATCCTAAGCCTGTTCCTCCATATTTTCGGGTTATGGCTTTATCTTCTTGCGAAAATTTATTAAATACATTCTCAATAAAACTACTTTCCATTCCAATTCCTGTATCGGATATTGAAATTTGCAATTTCTGAGAAATAGCGTTGTCATCAACAACTTCACAATTTATAGAAATGCTGCCTTTGTTTGTAAATTTTATTGCGTTTCCAACTAGGTTAAATAAAATTTGCTGTAGTCGTAGCGTATCTCCCTTTAATACTTTTTCAACTTCTTTTGAAATTGTAACGTTTAGTTTCAGTCCCTTTTGTTTTAACATTGGCTGAAGCACTGTTGCCACATTTGAAATTGATTTTTTAAAGACAAAATCCTCGTCTTCAATTGACATTTCACCGGCTTCAATTTTTGAAATATCTAAAACATTATTAATGATGGCTAATAAATGCTTCGAAGCAATGGAACTATTATCGATGTATTTCCTTTGAAGTTCTGACAATTCTTGTTTGTCTAGCTCTCTTAGAAATCCAATAATTGCATTGAGAGGCGTTCTCATTTCGTGACTCATATTGGCCAAAAACATTTCCTTGGCTTTAGACGATTCTAACGCTTTTACTTTTTCTTTTTCAAGATCAATTTCTAATTGTTTTTGTTCGGTTATATCTAAATGAATTCCTATAGAACCTATTACATTTCCTTTACTATCATAATTAGGTGCTCCACTAATTGCCCACCATTTTAGTTCTCCTCTTTTATTCTTGATGGGGAGTTGATAAATGCTCGAGGCGCCTTGTTTTCTTAATTCATTTTTAGATTGAATAGTATCCAAATTCTCTCCAAATACAAAAATATCCGATGGGTTTTTACCTATAAGTTCACTTATTTCATATCCAGACATAGACGCAAAACTCGGATTTACATATTGGATAATCTCGTCAGTATCGACTTCAAGCAATCCAAGGTTCATATGGGCAATTACATTTTGGTACTTTTCTTCTTGAATTTTGCGAATGTTTTCTGCTTCCTTTTTTTCTGAAACATCTTGAATAAAGGCGCAGAAAAAGACTTGATTATTTTCATAGATTGGAATTATTGACATTTCAATTGGAAATTCGATTCCTTTTCTATTGAGAGCGGTAAGATTTAATGGTATATTTAAAGCTGGTCCATCCCCGGTTTTAAGAAAATGTTTCATTCCCCTATTATGGGCATCAATATATTGATGAGGGATAATTACTTTAGATAACTCTTTTCCTAAAACCTCCTCGTTATTCCATCCGAAAATAATTTCTGCTTGATGATTCCAAAATGTAATGATACCGTTTATGTCTATTGTTATGATGGCATTTAATGAAGCATTCATAATCAGTTTACTTCGGTTTTCACTTTGAATAAGTTGATTTTCGACTTCTTTTCTTTTGGAAATATCTTGAAGAAACGCACAGAAATAAGTTTCTTCATTTTGTGTTACAGGCGTAATAGTTATTTCAGCAAGGAATTCCTTACCGGATTTCTTTACTCCAAAAAGCTCCACTTGTTTATTGATGAATTCATTCTCTCCTTCGCTTAAATACTGTAAAATAGAATAATTCCAAAGTTCTCTGTTGCGTTCCGGAATCATAAATTCTGTAAATATTTTCCCTAATACTTCCTCTTCTTTCCAACCAAAAACAATTTCAGCTTCATCGTTCCAAAAAGTGATTCTTCCTGTATAATCAGCAGTAATTATAGCATTTAATGCAGAATTCATTATTATTTTAGTGCGCTCTTCACTTTGTGTTATTAACCTTTCAGCTTTTTTGCGTTCGGTTATATTACGGGCAATTGCGTAAAATTCTCCTGTAATTTCATCAGGATTAGCAACCCAGTTTATTGACAGGTAATCGCCATCTTTTGTTATAAACCGATTTTCGAAGTTTATCATTTTTTCTCCTGTTGCTAATTTTTTAATTTCATTAGAAGTGATAGTAACATCATCAGGATGAATGAAATCATAAAACGGTTTTGCAAGCAATTCTTCTA
>NZ_JAYWCK010000175.1:0-11561 GCF_043780635.1 Flavobacterium sp. | reverse complement strand
AGGATTTATAAATCAAGAAGATTTCACTTCTTCCAAAGCAGAAATTGAAGCCAAAATCCACGATTATCAAGGAATTGTTATCCGTAGCCGGTTCAAAATTGACAAAACTTTTCTGGACAAAGCCACAAATTTACAATTCATTGCGCGTGTTGGAGCTGGTTTAGAAAGCATTGATTGTGATTATGCTATATCGAAAAACATTCAACTCATTGCTGCGCCGGAAGGCAACAGAAATGCAGTTGCAGAGCATACTTTGGGAATGATTTTGTCACTTTTCAATAATTTGAATAATGCCGACAACGAAATAAAATCAGGTCATTGGAACCGGGAAAGCAACCGCGGTCACGAACTCGAAGGAAAAACTGTTGGTATCATTGGTTACGGAAATATGGGAAAATGTTTTGCCAAGAAACTTCGGGGTTTTGACGTAGAAGTTTTGTGTTATGATATTCAGGAAAATGTGGGTGATGAAAATGCAAGCCAAGTTTCTCTCAAAGAATTACAACAAAAAACCGATGTTTTAAGTCTGCATATTCCTTGGACACCCGAAACGGACAAGATGGTTAATACTGATTTTATTAATGCTTTCGCCAAATCGTTTTGGATTATAAACACTTCTCGAGGGAAAAATATTGTAACTGCTGATTTGGTTGAAGCAATGAAAACCGGAAAAGTTCTCGGAGCTGGTTTAGATGTTTTAGAATATGAAAAATTGTCTTTTGAAAATCTATTTGTGTCATCCCGAGCGCAGTCGAGGGAACTTCCTGAAGCTTTTCAATATTTGTTGAATACAAAAAATGTAATTCTTACGCCACACATTGCGGGTTGGACTTATGAAAGCCACGAACGTTTGGCACAAGTAATTGTCGATAAAATTAAAGCGGAATACCTTTGAGTTAAAATAACAACTTTGAAAACAAAATGTGCTGAATTTCAATAATTTTTATATTTTTACCCTAACCAATTAAAAATCAAAAAGAATGGAAAACACAATTACAGAACATTGGAACCGACCAAACAACCCGATTCCCGTATTTAAAGTTGATCCGGTATTAGTTTTAATCTTAGGATTTATAACCTGTGGATTATATCATATTTATTGGAATGTTAAAATTGCCGAAGTGCTAAATGCAGTCACTGAGCGTGAAGTTATCTCGTCACCAATTGCTATTTTTGCAGGATGTTGTTTCCCTATAAATGTTTATTTCTTTTATTTAGCAGGAAGAGAAGGTTTGCCGGAAGTATATAAACGTATTGGTTATCCACAAAAAGACGATTCAACATTGTTGATGGTTTTAGGGTTTTTCTTTCCAATGGCTGCAGCTATGATTGTTCAAAATGACATCAATAAATTATACAATTAATATAAAATCAAAACGTAAAATTTACGGAATTATTGGCGCATTTATTACGCTGATGATTCCGTTTTTTTTGATGTTTTTTAATCACAACAATCATCTTGAAACGGATCAGTCATTGTGTCCATTAAAGATGCTTACCGGTTTTCCATGTCCGGGTTGTGGAATCACAAAATCATTGGTTTATTTCTATGAGGGAGATTTGCAAAAAAGTTTGTATTATCATATTCTGGGGCCTTTGGTAATTCTATTTTGTGTAGTCACAATTGTAGTTCTCACAACGGAATTAATAACCAAAAAAGAATATTTCAACAATTTGCTTTTCAATAAAAAATTGGCATATGGTTTAGGAATTTTTCTGGCAACTTACCACTTCATCAGAATCATTTATTTTATAAAAAATAATTCTATTGATGACATTTTGCATCAATCGATTTGGAAGTGAAATAAAAAAAATAGGTTGAGAAATTATTTTGACTGCTGTCTGCAATCTGCCACCTGCTAATCTTCTTTCTCAGCTAATTTTTTTTCTAATTCGGCTTGAAATTCTTCCATTACGGGTTTTACAGTACTGTCAGGAATATCGGAAATTCGGATATACATTAATCCATCAATCGCATTGTTAAACAAAGGGTCAACGTTGAAAGCGACCACGCGAGCGTTTTGCTTAATGTATTTTTTTATCAGAACTGGCAATCGTAAAGCACCAGGCTCTAATTCGTCAATTAGTTTGTCAAATTTATTCAAATCGGCTTCTGCTTCATCAAAAATAAAATCCTTGTCGGCATCTTTTAGTTTAACTTTAAAAGCTTTTTTTGGATGAATATATTGGGCAATATAGGGATCATAAAAATTGGACTTCATAAATTCAATCATCAATGATTTTGAAAAATCAGAAAATTGATTACTGATACTCACGCCACCAAGCAAGAATTTATGCTCAGGATGACGTAATGTAATGTGGATGATTCCTTTCCAAAGCAAGAAAAGAGGCATTGGTTTTTGTTGGTATTCCTTAACTATAAAGGCACGACCCATTTCGATTGAATAATGCATCATTTCAAATAATTCGGGCTCAAACCGAAACAAATCGGTTAAATAAAAACCGTCAATTCCATATTTAGGATAAATTTCTGAACCCAAACCCATTCTATATGCACCGGCAATTCTCTGGGCATCACCGTCCCATAAAAACATATGGCGATAATATTTATCGTAGGAGTCAATATCTGTAGATTCGTTTGTTCCCTCACCAACTTCCCTGAATGTAATTTCTCTTAATCGGCCTATTTCGTGAAGCACATTTGGCATGTCTTTGGCTTTGGCAAAAAACACTTCGTAGTTTTTACTTTCTAATAATCGACAATCACTTTCTCGCAAGGCGTTTATTTCCTTGATCATTTTTTCCTGATTGGCAGCAGTAACAATTTCCTTCGGATTTTTTGGAAGTTTTAAACTTGGTGTTGGTAAAAAGGGTGTTTCCTTTTCGAAAGGATTGGCCAGCATATACGTTTTTCGTCTTAAAAATTCTGAATAATCTTCAAGTGTGGGATGTTCATTTTGTTCCGCAACAGAAATAGGTTTTCCAATACGCACTTTTATTGCGCGATGTTTTTGACTAAATACTTCTGAAGGTAATTTTGCCGTTCGCAACGTATCGCTAATTTTCGA
Source organism: Flavobacterium sp. (assembly GCF_043780635.1). Taxonomy (GTDB): domain Bacteria; phylum Bacteroidota; class Bacteroidia; order Flavobacteriales; family Flavobacteriaceae; genus Flavobacterium. Next base: position 8,532 of record NZ_JAYWCK010000175.1, on the reverse strand, counting down.
AAGGAAATAAAAAAACCAACTGTTTTTGGCGTGAAAATAAATGGGAACTACTGGAACTTGTGCTTTTCTAATGACCTTTATAGCTCCTTCTTCCCAAGGTTTGTCAACCATTAACTTTCCATCTTTGTAAGTCGAAACTTCACCAGCTGGGAACATTCCCAATGGTTTTCCATCTCTCAAATGACGCAAGGTTTCTTTAATTCCAATCACGCTCGATTTAGCATCTTTATGATTTTCGAATGGATTGACGGGCATAATATATTGCTTCATCGGATCAATACGATGCAGCAGAAAGTTGGCAATAATTTTGAAATTAGGCTCCTTTTCCAACATCAATTTGAGGAGTAAGATCCCATCAATTCCTCCAAGAGGATGATTTGAAATAGTTATGTAAGCACCCTCTTTAGGAAGGCGTTTAAAATCCTCTTCTGGAATCTCAAATTTTATTTGTAAATCATCTAAAAGAGCATTCAAAAAATCTACTTCTTTTAAGTGTTTGTTTCTATCGTAGACTTTGTTTATAGTTGAAATTTTAAGTGCTTTCATCAATAACCATCCAGAAAAAGTACCTAATATTCCGTACTTATCAGCGTTTATTGCTTTTGCAACTTCTTTGGCGGTTACTAAACCCATGTAGCTTTTGTTTTTTGAGCAAGTAACAAAGATAGCAAAAAACTCCATTTTCTTCTTTTTTTAGCAATCAATCTTTATTGTTTTTCATTACATTTGAAATTTAAAAATATTTTTAATGAAAATTATTTCCTATAACGTTAATGGAATAAGATCGGCAATTTCTAAAGGATTCATTAATTGGATTCAACAAGCTAATCCCGATGTAATTTGCCTTCAGGAAATCAAGGCAACTCCAGAACAAATTCCGCTTTTAGATTTCGAACTTGCTGGTTATCCATATCATTATTGGTTTCCAGCCACAAAAAAGGGATACAGTGGCGTGGCAATTTTGTCGAAAACAGAACCTAAAAAAGTGGTTTTCGGAACAGGAATTCCTCATATGGATTTTGAAGGAAGAAATCTTCGGGTCGATTTTGAGGATTTATCAGTGATGAGTTTGTATTTGCCTTCGGGAACTAATATCGAAAGGCTGGATCATAAGTTTATGTATATGGATGATTTTCAAAATTACATCAATGAATTGAAAAAGGAAATTCCAAATCTTATCATTTGTGGCGATTACAATATTTGTCACGAAGCAATTGATATTCACGATCCAATTCGGAACAAGAAAGTTTCCGGATTTTTGCCCGAAGAAAGAGCTTGGCTTGACGGTTTTATGAAAAGCGGATTCATAGACAGTTTCCGGTTTTTAAACAAAGAACCCAACAATTACACTTGGTGGACGGTTCGATTTCCATCAGCAAGATTAGAAAACAAGGGTTGGCGAATTGATTATTGCTTAGTAAGCGAACCATTGAAACAAAAAATAAAAAGAGCCGTTATATTACCTGAAGCCAAGCATTCAGACCATTGTCCGATTATGGTCGAAGTTGAATAAAAAATACTCTAAATAAAAATAAAATGATAAAAAAAATCTCCCTCGGATTGCTGATTATAGCACTTGCAACTTCTTGCGTTTCAAAGAAGATTTACAATGATTTAGAAAGCAAATACGCTGATTTGAAAAAAGAAAACAGAAGTATTTCAGACGAAAATGCAGACTTGATTAAATCTAAAAACCAATTGGAATTAGACCAAGAAGCTTTGAATAAAGAGTTGGCTAAAATAAAATCAGAACGCGAAAAATTGCAGGCTGATTATGCAGCTTTAAACAAGAAAATGGATGTTTTGCAGGATTCTTATACAGCTTTGGAAAAAAATAGCAGTGAATCTTTGAAAGCCAATATGGCTAAAAACCGTGAATTATTGGAACAATTGGGAGCCAAAGAAAAAGCATTGGCTTTGGAACAAGAACAATTAAACAAAAATAATCAGCGATTAAAAGAGTTAGAAGATTTGATTGCCGCCAAAGAAGCCAGTATGCGAAAACTAAAAGAAACACTTTCGAATGCTTTGAATGGTTTTGAAGGAAAAGGTTTGACGGTAGAGCAAAAAAACGGGAAAGTATATGTTTCTATGGAAAACAAATTACTTTTCAATTCCGGAAGTTGGGCAGTAGGAACCGAAGGTAAAAAAGCAGTTGTAGAAGTGGGAAAAGTATTGGGAGACAATCCTGATATTTCTGTTTTGATTGAAGGCCATACTGACGATGATCCTTTTGGAGGTTCAGGACCAATTGCTGATAACTGGGATTTGTCAACTAAAAGAGCTACAGCAATTGTTGCGATTTTGAGCGAAAACAAAAAAGTGAACAAACAAAATCTAACCGCTGCTGGTCGAGGCGAATTCTCCCCATTAGCAAGCAATGCAACTGCCGAAGGAAAAGCAAAAAACCGTAGAATAGAAATTATCTTAACTCCGAGATTAGACGAAATCGCTGATATGTTGAAGGATATAAATTAAGACCTAAATACCTAATTCAAAAGAAGGTTCGCATGAAAATGCAGAACCTTTTTTATTTAAAAAATTGTTAATGTTACGTCCAATTGTCAGACTAAACTTTACTTTTGCAACTTATAATTTTAGCACTTCAAATAAATGAATTACACCACTTTACCCAATACCGATATAAAAATCAGCAAAATTTGCCTTGGCACGATGACTTTTGGCCAACAAAACACCGAAGCCGATGGTCACGCCCAAATGGATTACGCTCTCGAAAAAGGAATCAATTTTTTTGACACAGCTGAGATGTATTCTGTTCCGGCACGTCAGGAAACTTATGGAAGCACAGAGAAAATTCTTGGAACCTGGTTCAAAAAAACAGGAAAAAGAGATGAAATCGTTTTGGCTTCTAAAATTGCCGGACCCAATCCCGGATTGTCTTATATAAGAGAAAATATGGATTTTTCTCCTGTAAGTATTGCCTTGTCTTTAGAAAAAAGTTTGACGCGCTTGCAAACCGATTATATTGATGTATACCAATTGCATTGGCCAGAACGTAAAACAAATTTCTTTGGTCAACGCGGATTTAAAGTGCAACACGATGCTTGGGAAGATAATATTCAGAATGTACTTGAAACTTTGGAAGGTTTCATAAAAGCAGGAAAAATAAAACATATTGGGCTTTCAAACGAAACGCCTTGGGGAGTTATGCGTTTTCTAGAAGAAAGTAAATATCAAAATCTACCAAGAATAAAAACCGTTCAAAATCCGTATTCTTTATTAAATAGACTTTTCGAAAACGGTTCTGCTGAGATTTGTATTAGAGAAAATGTAGGTTTATTGGCGTATTCGCCAATGGCTTTTGGTGTTTTGTCCGGCAAATTCTTGTCTGGCGAAAGTCATCCAGACGCTAGAATCAAATTATTCCCACAATTTTCGAGATACAACAGCGCACAATCTGCTGAAGCAACGAGATTGTATCAGGAAGTTGCACATAAACACGGATTGACCTTGACAGAATTGGCTTTGGCATTTGTAACCCAACAAGCGTTTGTAACCAGCACTATAATTGGAGCCACAACAATGGAGCAATTAAAGGAAAATATTGCTACGATTGACATTGTTTTATCAGATGAAATATTGATGGAAATAAATGCAGTTCAAGCTATAATTCCAGATCCTGCGCCTTAATGAAAAATAAAACCAGACAGGTTTTTGAAACCTGTCTGGTTTAGATTTTTTAAACCATCAAAACTCATAAGGTTCTTCAACAGCCAATGAATCCACAGGAATGGAATCCAGCACTTTCAATTTCAAATGAGAATGAGCGTTTCCTGAAATATTTATCGGAATAGAATATCCAATCGTGTCTTCGGGTATTAAAATCCCTCTTCGTAACATCAAATTGCTCAAGAATTTTTGCTGTTGGTTTGCAAAAGATTTTAGGTTTCCTTCATTGTCAAATTGCCACATAAATTTCTTTGGTTTTGGAACGATGGTTGCTAGAAACAAACATTCGTTCAAGGTCAAATCTGCTGGTCTTTTCTGGAAATAAAACTGACTTGCTTCGCCGATTCCGTAAACATTTGGTCCCCATTCAATAATGTTGAAATAAACTTCAAGCATTCGTTCCTTGCTGGCGATTCGGTTGTTTTCAAGGATGTAAACCAACAAGATTTCTTCCAGTTTTCTGGAAACGGTTTTCTCTCTGGTAAGAAATACGTTTTTAATTAATTGCATACTTATTGTGCTTGCGCCACGGGAGAATTTCTTGGTACGAATATTTTTGAGAATCGATTGCTTGAATGCTTCATTAATAAAACCACGATGCGAGAAAAACGACGGATCTTCGGAGGTTAAAACGCATTTTTGTAAATAAGGAGAAATTTGATTCAATGGCGTGTAATTTGGATTCGAAGGGCCTACTAAAATTGCGCGTTGCGGTACATTATTTATAATGGCTCGATAGACAAATTCGCCGTTGAGTTTGTTGAGATTGGCTTCTCCATATTTCGTAATTTTTAGATTTTCTTTCTTTAGATTGCTATCAAAAATCAGTGTATTGGGTTTGTTTTTATTGAACATAAAATCCAATTTATATTCGAAATTACCTTCGGCTTCCATTCCCTGAAAATGGGAAAATAAACCATCTGGTAATGAAGAGATAAAATCCTGCGCTTGCATTTTTGGAATCGCCACTTTGAGTTTGTATATCATGTCTTCTTCAGTTTCGTAAGCCAGATAAGGATGGAATTTTATTTTGTTGAATTCAACGGTAGAACTGCTGTCGATCGAAATAAAATCAGAACCCAGCAAGAACCTGAAATCAAATTTGGCGTTTTTGATAACCACGTCTTTGTTGGCGATTTTCTTGTGGTTTATCATTAAATTGGCAATAGAAGCAAAGCCGTCAATATGCAATTCGCCTCCAGATTTGTCTATGTTTTGAATGTTTACACGAATGGAATCAAAGCTAGATTTTAAACCATAACGTTCGTCGAGATAAGGTACTTTGATGGCTCCAGTGTCGATATTAATAAAACGAATGTCGGCAGTTTTGTTTCTTGGATCGGCAAAACCCTGAATTCGAATTCGCTGAGTAAAAGCGTTGGTTTTGACTTTAATTGAAGTTTCAAGTTGCTGGTTTACCAATCGCAGTTTTTGAAAATTAATAGTGGTTTTATTTCCGTTATCATTTAGTCTGAACGAAAGGTTTTCTATTTTCATATCGGTTGGCACCAAGTTGAGCACTTTCGAGATGATTCTATTGGCAAATTTTGCGTAATCTCTTTTTTCGTTTAGACTAGTCGTTTCGTTCTTGTCTTTTTTTAGAAAGGCTTCGAAATTTCGTCCTTTTTTGTTTTTCACCAATTGTACATAGCCATTTTCGATTTCCAATGTTCCTAATTGAACATCGCCAATTAATAAACGCCAAAAATTGACGCTGGTATTCATCTTTTGAATGTTGAAAAGTGTGTCGGCATTTTTTGGAACTAAAATAATCTCAGAAAAGCGAAGTCCTGATAATCCAACAAAAGAAGCTTCTTTTACTGAAAAAGTGCTGTTGTAATCACGTTCCATTTTAATGGAAACCTTAGTAATTACTTGTTGTAATAGTGAATTTCTAAAAACAAAAAGAGCTATGATGATTGCCAAAAAAGTTGCTGCAATTATTTTTGCAGCTACAATTATTTTTTGCTTTTTGGTTCTCATAAATTGTTTTTTAAAATAAAAGACTGTACAAAACCTAACTTATTTAGATTTAGAATCGTCGCCTATAAAGGAAAGTAAAAAAAATGTAACAGAAATAATTTTATGATTCTCTTTGCAAAATTATTGCAGTTTTTTTGAAGCATAAAAAAACCGCAATCGGGATTTTTTATGAAGTTTTTTCAATACTAATAAATAATTTTGTCCGTAGAAGTCTTCCCGTTTTGCAAACTTGTTTTAACGATTATAGTTTGATGACTTGATACTAAATTTGCAATCGATAATTCATTGCTATTTACCTTGTCTTTTTGATAAATCTGTCTTCCGAGTAAGTCGAAGATTGTAACCTTGTCAATCGTTTCAGCAAAAGAATTAATTTTTATTTGTTTGTTTTTATTGGAAACCAAAACCTTGTTTGTTTGTGTATCAAAATTCGTCGTGCCCAATGTTTTATTCGTATAACGCAATATAAAACGGTCGTTAAAATTTCCTTTTTGAGTGTTAAAAGTATACGGTTCTTGTTTCAGGTCATGAATAACATCTAACAATTTGTCTTCTAAAAAAACGGAGAAATCGGCCTTTGCAAAAACGCCTTCTTTGGTATCGATAGCAATACTGAATGTCCCTGCTACCGCGCTGAAATAACCGAACCGAACCTGATCCTTTATGTCGAATTGCCCCCTTCCCTGAATCCTGTAAGTATCATCGTCGATAAAGGAATAAAAACTGACATAATTGCCTCCATCATTAACCAAACCGTCATATCCTTTATCAAAATCTAAAGTGGCATCTTTAAAATATCCAACCAGTTGCTGACTGAACATGCCGTCCGCATTTTCTAAATTCAACCAAATCCGGTCTCTATCCGTATTGTCCTTTTTATTGGATTCAGTTTTGAAAAATTGGGAATTGGCACTAGCCGGCAAACCAACTCTCATAGTGTTTTTAAAAGTCAAGGGAGCGGCAATGGTGGCTTCTACAAAAAAGCCCTGACAGGAAGCAATATATCCGTTCGGGATTGGTGTTGCTGAAGCAGTTCCCGGATAAGCGGCGGTTCCTGTTCCTATTCCTCCGCTCAAATTGTACATGGCATAATCATCTTGGGAATAATTAAAAATATCAGGACCAGGATTACTGACCGAGATATCTTTCTTATGCGTCCAGAAATATAAGCTGCCTGAAATATTGCTAAGGTTTGCATTGATGAAGCTGTCAGCAGAAATTGCCGATGGATAAGGATTCCCAACTAAATTAAAATCATCGTCAGTTGCTGCGTTAGGAGTCAATGCAATAGGAGTGGTTAGCGCCCCGTTATTCACTATTCCTGTAAAAACTACCGATTCTGTTCTATTGACAAAACTTCCTGATGTGGGCCCCATAATTATATATCCCTTTCCGGGAGACATGCTGCTGGCGCGAATCCAGTCGTTGCCGTTATCATCGAAACCATCCTCATTGACATCTTCAAAATTGGCAGGTTCAAACCTAAAGGCATAGTTTGTGCGCCATGTAGGAAATGTGGTTGCAATAGCTGTAGAAATCATCGGGCTTGACCAATAGGTATAATCGTATAGTTCAAATGGGGTTGTTGTCTTTTTCACATTTATCGTACCATTATTGGTAACCCTTCCAGAATCATTGACCATAACTAATGAGCCTTGATTTTCTATATTTAAAAACGCTCCTGTATTTACTGTTAAATTATTTTGAATGGTAACAAATTTTCTGTCCTTAATAACCAACGTCCCAGCGCTAATCACCAAACTGCACGCTTGTATGTCCCCATTGATTAAGGTATCATAATTTGCATTAATTATGGCTTCATTCGAAAGTGTCGGCAAACCATTTGACCATGATCCGGATCCGGTCCAGCTTGTAGCTGAAGGAGCTAATAGCACATCAAAACCATTTGAAGGAACCGAAAGACACGCACCATTGCTGACCTTAAAAGTATAATTTCCTGTCGTAAGACCAGCAACAGTGTAAGTAGTTCCCGATCCTCCCGTTACTATTGGTACCGCATTCCCGTTTTGGTATAAATTCCAGGTGCCGGATATCGGTAAACCGCTTAAAGCAATACTACCTGTTGCAGTAATGCAATCGGGTTGAGTGATGGCTCCAATTATTGGTGTTTTCGGCAACGTATTAACACCTACAGTAATTTCTCCAATAATAGGATCGCGAATCAGAGAGGTTTTCATCCTTACTTGGTAAGTCCCGCCATTTGAGCTTGTGGCGACAAAAGTATAATTCGGGCTGCTAATAAATGGAGTAGCTGAAAGCCCCGGTCCTGACCATGAATACGTATAAGTCCCAGTTGGAGGCGGCGTAGCAGAAAGATTTATGGGATCTCCAACACATACCGGAGAATTCGAAGAGGCGTTTCCAGATCCGCCCACTGTCAATATATCCGCAAAACTGGCTTTCGGATAAGCACCAATGCAACTTGCAAGCAAATTAGCGCCTATGAGTATTCTTTGAGAGTCATTGCAATACCCTCCTGTCATCGTTCCTCCACTAAAAATTATGGATGATCCTTCAGCCAGTATCAATTGGTTATTCCCCGATGAAAAATCAAGCGTTGCTCCGGCTCTGACAATTAGCTGTATGGGACCTAAGCAACTCAGCTGTAATTCCGCATTCATAATTAAACTCATGGATCTGGTTCCGTCGCCAATATATAAAATTCCATTGCATGAATTGAGTGGGCTGATTCCACAGGCTAAAGTACTGGCATTCGTTGTTGTAGTAATTGAACATTGGGCAATCGCATTTCCAGAAAAAACAATAAGAAAAAATACGAATATAAAAATCTTAAACTTGAGTAAAAATCTCCTCATTAGTTGATTTGCATTTGTATAA
>NZ_JAYWCK010000174.1:0-3318 GCF_043780635.1 Flavobacterium sp. | reverse complement strand
TGTTGAGCAACATTTCCGGAACCGATTAGTACTACTTTGATCATAAGGCAAAATTAACAAAAAAAGTCAAAACTAATGCATCGTAATTTAATAGTAATTTGAAAGGATATTTATCAATAAATCAAAATATTTTTTTCCTTAATTTTGGATTAATTTAACAAGAGTGCAATTATGCAACTCGACTATTTTAAGTACTTTTGGCATAACTTTATAAAAACGTAAATTCTTACAGATGATAAATAAATTAACTTTCGTTTTATTTTCTACCCGATTGATGGCCATACTTTTCCTGACTTTTGCAATTGCAATGGCAACGGGAACTTTCATTGAAAGTAAATATAATACTGATACTGCTCGAATTTGGGTGTATAATGCCTGGTGGTTTGAAGGAATTATGTTAGTTTTTATGATTAATTTCATTGGAAACATCAAGCGTTATAATTTATGGAGAAAAGAAAAATGGGCAACACTTATGCTGCATTTATCTTTTGTATTCATTATAGCAGGAGCTTTCGTCACCCGTTATATCAGTTATGAAGGAATGATGCCTATTCGTGAAGGGAATACTGAAAACATATTTTATTCCGATAAAATGTACCTCACACTTTTTGTGGATGGTCAATATCAAGGTGAAATGAGACGTAGAACTTTCGAAAAACCATTGCTGCTTTCACCTGTTACCAACAATAATTTCTCTATTTCAGAAAAGTTTGATGAAACCAAATTTGATGTGAAATACGAGAATTTTATTATGGGAGCCAAAGAAGTCATCAAGTCCGATGCAAAAGGTAGTTTGTATTTTAAAATTGTGGAAGCCGGTGATGAAGGTAGAGTAGAACATTTCTTGAAAGAAGGAGAAGTTCAAAATATTCACAATGTATTATTTTCATTGAATAAATTTACCGTAGGAGCTATAAATATTACAATAACTGATAGCACTTCAACCATTCAAACTCCATTTGAAGGGGAGTTTATGCGAATGGCAGACAAATTGCAAGGTAAAGTTGCCAAAGATATTGTGCAACCTTTAATGATGCGTTCTTTATACAGTATTGGTGATATGAGAGTTGTATTTCCGGAACCTGCAGCAAGAGGAACTATTGATTATGACACTAAAAATGATTATCGAGCCAAAGGTAATAATGATGCTTTGGTAATTAAATTATCTGCTGAAGGACAAGAAAAATCAGTTACATTAATAGGAACCAAAGGAAGAACAGGAGAGCCTAAATCTGTGAAAATAGGAAAATTAGATTATACTTTTACTTACGGAAACAAAGTGTATACTTTGCCTTTCAGTATCAAATTGAATGACTTTATAGCTCAAAAATATCCTGGAACTGAGAAAAGTTTTTCTTCGTTTGAAAGTCAGGTTACCATTCAAGATAAAGCGGATATTTTTGATTATAAAATATATATGAATCATATTTTAGACCATAATGGGTATCGATTTTTTCAATCCTCATTCGACCCAGACGAAAAAGGAACAGTTCTATCAGTTAACCACGATTATTGGGGAACATTAGTAACATATATTGGTTATTTTATGTTGTTTTTTGCCTTGATGGCAATTATGTTTACTAAGCATTCTCGTTTTGCTGATTTAAAACGAAAACTGGAAGTAGTGAAAAATAAAAAGGCTAATTTACTAACAATTTTGCTTCTGTTTTTGAGTTTTGGTGCTTTCGGCCAAAATCATAATGGTCAGTTTCTTAACGAAAAACAATTAGATTCTATAATTGAAAAACAAAAAGTACCTGAAGCTCACGCTGCGAAATTTGCAAGATTAATTGTTCAGGATGCAGGTGGTAGAATGAAACCAATAAACACTTTCTCCTCTGAATTATTGCGAAAGGTGAGTCATAAAGATACTTATAACGGAATGAATTCTGATCAGGTGTTTTTGTCTATGACACAAGGAGGAAACATTTGGGTTCAAATTCCAATGATTTACATCAAAGCAGGAAACGACAGTATTCGCAAGATTATTGGGATTGATGCAACTAAAAAATATGCTTCATTTATAGACTTTTTTGACAATACAGGCACTTATAAATTATCATCCTATTTAGAAGCTGCATACAAAAATGCAAATCCAAACCAATTTGAAAAGGATTTTATCGAAACCGATAAAAAAGTAAATTTAATGGAAGCCGCTTTGAGTGGAAGCATATTGAAGATTTTTCCGATTCCAAATGATCCGAATCATAAATGGGTTTCTTTTGCAGAATTGTCAAACGCTGGTTTAAAAGGGATGGCTGCAACTTATACACAAAACATTCTTCCATTGTATTTTGGTGCTTTAGAAAAAGCAACCGCTACTAATGATTATAAACAAGCCGACCAATTATTAGAAAGTATTAGCGGTTTCCAGAAAAAATTTGGTAGTAAAGTGATGCCTAGTGAACAAAAAATCAGTTCTGAGATTTTGTATAATAAATATGATGTGTTCCAGAAATTGCCTTATTGGTATATGTTTGCGGCTATTTTGATGCTTTTCTTTACCATTCTTAAAATATTCAAAGAAAGAAAAGCTTTGAATGTTTTAGTTAATACGATGCACGTTATCATTGGATTGCTTTTTGCCTTGCACACCCTAGCATTGATTGCTCGTTGGTATATTTCTGGTCACGCTCCTTGGAGTAATGCTTATGAATCTATAATATATGTGGCTTGGGCAACAATGTTTTTCGGCTTGGCTTTTGATATAAAATCGAAACTTACCGTTGCTTCCTCGGCCTTTGTAGCCGCAATGATTTTGACGGCAGCTTATATGAATTGGATTGATCCGGAAATTGGTAATTTGCAACCAGTACTTAATTCCTATTGGTTAATGATTCACGTTGCAATAATCGTGGCGAGTTACGGACCGTTTGCCTTGGGGATGATTTTAGGAATAGTTTCTTTGTTGTTGATTTTGTTTACCACCGAAAAAAACAAGGAAAAAATGAAATTGAACATCAAGGAAATATCATATATTAACGAAATGGCTTTAACTATTGGTTTGATTATGCTTACCATTGGGAATTTCCTTGGTGGGCAATGGGCTAACGAAAGTTGGGGTCGTTACTGGGGTTGGGATCCAAAAGAGACTTGGGCATTGATTAGTATTATGGTGTATGCTTTTGTAATTCATGCTCGTTTTGTTCCTTCAATGCGAAATAAATGGATTTTTAATTTAATGGCGATGTATGCTTTTGTGTCCATATTATTTACTTATTATGGAGTAAATTTCCACTTGGTAGGTTTGCACTCTTATGCTAGTGGAGAAGCCAAATCTTTAAGTTGGATTTGGATGACTTTAAGCGGAATGTCTTT
>NZ_JAYWCK010000173.1:0-9080 GCF_043780635.1 Flavobacterium sp. | reverse complement strand
TATAATATATGATATTTTTTATTATAAAACAAGCATTAAACCATTTATATTCAGATAATTATATAGTTTTTAAAAAAAAACTGGTGCGTTTGCCCTGTAGTGAAGGAGGAAATTCTTGTGGATATATTAATTTCTTTAAAGTAAAATTTTGGAGTGGCGGCCATAACTATTCTATTGAAATTAATAATGCCAAAGAAACTGACAATGATTTTTTATTTCAATTATTAAAGTACAATGAAGCTGAAATAATGAAATTAAGAGTTGGTTCAGGATTACCAAATATTCAAAAAAAGGATTTGGTTGCTTTTTGGTTAGTATTGCCAATTTCCAAAGAAGAACAAACCAAAATCGCTAATTTTCTATCAGCTATAGATGATAAAATCAATAATTGTCAAGCGCAGATTTCAAATACTGAGGTATGGAAAAAAGGATTATTACAACAAATGTTTATTTAAAATAACACACTATGTACAAAATAAATAAATCAACTAATAATGTGGAAAAGCTTGAAAAAAGACTTTTCAAGGAACTCAAAATAAAAGAGCGTGACCACTTGCAAGAATGGATTGCTAAAAATCCTGAAATGTTAGGAGAAGATTTGCTCATCATTCAAAAAGAATATGACGGTTTTAATGATACTAATGAAAGGCTAGATTTATTAGCTATCAACAAAAATGGAGGTCTTGTAATAATAGAAAACAAACTTGACGATACTGGTAGAGATGTTGTTTGGCAAGCACTGAAATATACATCCTATTGTTCGACTCTAACAACATCGCAAATTATTAAAATTTACCAAGACTACTTAAATAAGTGGCAAAATAGTGAAGATGCAAAACAAAATCTCCTTGATTTTTTAGAAATAAGTGAAGAAGAACTTTTGCTGAATAGGAATGACCAGCGAATGATATTTGTTGCTAATAACTATCGAAAAGAGGTTACATCAACGGTCTTGTGGCTGTTGAAACACGACATACAAATAAAGTGTTTTAGAGCAACTCCTTATTCTATGGGTGATGATGTTTTCCTGCAGGTGGAACAAATTATACCCTTGCCAGAAACAGCTGAATTTATGATTGATGCCAAAGAAAAAGAAAAAGAAGAAAGTGCAAAAAGTAAAACAGTTGAAGAATCCGAACTTAGATTAACCAAGTTTTGGACTTTATTAAAGGCTAAATTAAAAGAAAACAAGATAGATTTCTTAGAGCGAGTAGGTCCAAATCCGTATTATAATATTGGATTTTCAAAAGGTAAGGGATATTATGGTTATTGTTTAGGTAGACATAATTTTAGAGTAGAACTGTACTTGTCTAATGACACAAATAAAGAACTTTTTGATGCTATGTATAAATACAAAGATGCTATTGAGAGCAAATTTGAAGGGAAAATTGAATGGGAAAGATTAGATAATAAGAAAGCGTCACGGATTAAATTTGAAATGACAAAAGAACAAGTAAGCAGTCTTGAAGGTAAGTTTAGTGAAGAATTGTATTGGAATGACTTAATTGATTGGTATGCTGATGCGATGGTGAGATTTTATAATACAGTTAATCCGTATTTAGAGAAAATAAGATAAGGTATTATGGATTTACATCAACATAAAGTAGTATTGCGGTCTATCAGGCAAATTTTAAAGCATCAAAAAGAGAAAGAATTACTTAAAGATGAGAAATTCAATGTTTTTTCCATTCTAAAAATGGAAACTCGTGAAAACGCTACTCATTCTGCCTTTCTAGCTGCTTTATTAGACCCATCAGGGACACACTTTAAAGGAAGTGTATTTCTAGAGCTTTTTTTAAAATGCATAAACAACAATACTATAGATGTAGCCACGGCAAAAGTAAAAACAGAACATCACATTGGGTTTCGTGATATAACGGACAAAACAGGAGGTAGAATTGATATTTATATTTGGGATAAAAAGGGCAATTGTCTTTCTATAGAAAACAAGATTAATGCTGGTGATCAATTAGCACAGATAGAAAGATATTGCAATCATAATAAATTAAAGAATGAGGTATACTACCTTACGTTAAAAGGTGACGAACCAACAGAAGGGAGTAAGGGTGAATTAAAATCTGGAATACATTTTTTTAATATTTCTTACAGCTCCATTATCGTAAAATGGCTAACATTATGTTCAAAAGAAGCTGCGGATTCCCCAATATTGAGAGAGACAATCAAACAATATATTATTTTAATAAAAAAATTGACACACACTATGGATGATAAGGAAGAAGATGAACTTTTCGATATTATTTTACAAAATTATGAAGCCTCTTTATATCTTGCTGCTAATGTAAAAAAAGCCATTGCAGAATTTAATAATAAGATTAGGCAAAGTATTTATGATTCCTTAACAAATCACTTGAGTGAAAAATATTCTATTAGTTTTGGAAATGGAACCGAAGCAACTTATTCTCAAATATGGATACGGATAAAAGGATACCAAGGGGATAAACTTTTATTTGGGATTCAGAATTTTTCTGTTAATGTAGATCCATTCTTTGGTAAGGGTATCATTATAGGGGTTTTTACTATGAATGGTAAATATTTACCTGAGTATGAAATGTTCGGTAAAAAGGATAGTAATTATTGGTCTGCTGTAAAACGTTTTACAGAGTATGATAATTATGAAATAGACCTACAAAACCCTGAATTACTTAATAAGTTATATAACAAAAATGATTTTTATAATGGCTTTGTAAATCATATTGTTAAAGAAACTATTGATTATTTGGCTATTTATACTCCAAATGTAATTTCATTTTTGAATAAAGTATAATGGCAAAACAACCCGAACAAATCCTTGAAGAACAATTGGTAGTCCAATTGCAAAATATGGGCTATGGTTTAGTGACTATTGTTGACGAAAAAGACCTGCTTACTAATCTTAAATCACAACTAGAGAAGCACAACAAAAAACAGTTCTCACCCAAAGAATTTGAGCGGGTACTTAATATTTTGAGTAAAGGTTCTGTTTTTGAAAAAGCCAAAACGCTTCGAGAACGGCAACATATTATAAAAGACAACGGAGAGGATTTATATTTTGAGTTCATCAATTCGGAACATTGGTGTCAAAACCAATTTCAGGTTACGCACCAAATTGCTATAGATGGTGTTTACAAAAACAGATACGATGTTACGTTGCTAATTAATGGTTTGCCAATGGTGCAAATCGAATTGAAACGTCGAGGACTGGAACTTAAAGAAGCGTTTAACCAAATCAATCGCTACCAACGCCATTCTTTTGGAGCTAATTCCGCCTTGTTTCAATACGTCCAGATTTTCGTTATCAGTAACGGAGTGAATACAAAACACTACGCCAATAATAGAAACCAGTCTTTCAAACAAACTTTTTATTGGACAGATGTAGCCAACAATCGCCTGACGAATATATTAAACGGTTTTACCACAGACTTTTTAGAACCTTGCCATATTTCCAAAATGATATGCAAATACATTGTGTTAAGTGAAGCCTATAAAATATTAATGGTGCTACGCCCGTATCAATATTATGCCGTAGAAGCATTGGTTGAAACGGTAAAGAACACCAACAAAAACGCGTATATATGGCACACAACAGGTTCGGGAAAAACCTTGACATCGTTTAAAGCTAGTCAGATCTTAATGAATTTACCACAGGTCAAAAAAGTGGTTTTTGTGGTGGACAGAAAGGATTTAGATTACCAAACTACCAAAGAATTTAATAGTTTCAGCAAAGGAAGCATCGACGGAACTGACAATACCAAAGCATTGGTAAATCAGTTTACAGACGATACAAAACTAATTGTAACCACTATTCAAAAACTTAATACCGCTATCAGCAAAAAGCAGTATTTGGATAAAATGGCTAAACTCAAAGACGAGCGGACTGTCTTTATTTTTGATGAGTGCCACCGTTCGCAATTTGGAGAAACCCACAACCGTATTAAATCTTTTTTCAATAATATTCAGTTATTTGGCTTTACGGGAACGCCAATTTTTGCCGATAATGCCGTGAAAAATGAATTAGGAAAACGCACCACCAAAGAATTATTTGGCGAATGTTTGCACAAATACGTCATTACGGATGCTATAAAAGACGAGAATGTTTTGAAGTTTTCCGTCGAATATGTGGGGCGTTATAAACAAAAAGATGACAGCAAAACCAACATCGATATTGAGGTAGAAGACATAGATACCAAGGAATTAATGGAATCGCCTTTGCGTTTGAATAAAATTGCTGATTACATCATTGACAACCACAACCGCAAAACCCACAGCAAGGAATTTACTGCAATGTTTTGTGTTAGTAGTGTGGAAACTTTGATAAAATACTACGAAATCCTTCAAGCCAAAAAGTTGGAAGGCAAACACAATTTGAAAATCGCAACTATTTTCAGTTACGCTGCCAATGAAGATGATGCAGATGCCAATGGCTTCATTCCAGAAGAACTTTCTGTAGTCGAAGAACCAAAAGCATTGTATGGTTTGAATAAACATTCCAGAGAAAAACTAGATGAATTTATTGGAGATTATAACACTATGTTTGGCACAAAATTCTCTACCAAAGACAGCGTTTTATTCTACAATTATTATAATGATATTTCCAAAAATGTCAAGAACAAAAAGATTGATGTTTTGTTAGTTGTCAATATGTTTTTAACGGGTTTTGACAGTCCAAACCTGAACACAATGTACGTGGACAAAAACTTGAAACATCACGGATTAATTCAAGCCTATTCCAGAACGAACAGAATCCTAAATGAGCAGAAATCACAGGGGAACATAATAGTCTTCCGTAACCTCAAAAAAGCTACAGATGATGCGATTGCACTCTTCTCGAACAAAGATGCCATAGACGTTATCATTATGCAGCCGTATGAGGATTATGTACAGCAATTTAGTGAAGCGGTTGCAGCACTTTTGAAGATTGTACCAACGGTAAACAGCGTAAACGATTTACAAAGCGAAAAGGACGAGTTGGAATTTGTAAAAGCATTCCGAGAATTGATGCGACTTAAAAATGTGCTGACCACTTTCTCCGATTTCACGATGGAGGATTTAGATATGGACGAGCAACTTTTTGAAGACTATAAAAGCAAATACCTTGATTTATACGATAAAGTCAAAAATAACCACACGAAAGAAAAGGTATCGATTTTAGAAGACGTCGATTTTGAATTGGAATTAATACACCGAGACGAAATCAATGTTACATACATCTTGCATCTATTAGCAACACTTAAAAATGCTGATCCACACGAGAAAACCAAGAAGCAAAAAGAAATCATCGATTTACTTACAGGAGAAGCCAACTTGCGAAGCAAACGAGAATTGATAGAACGTTTCATACTAGAAAATCTTCCCAACATAGAAGACACCGAAGACCTCCCAGACCAGTTTGAAAAATACTGGAACGAAGAGCAAATAAAAGCCTTCAAACAATTGGTGCAAGAAGAAAACCTATCCGAAGAAAAAACAGAAAAACTCATAGAAAATTACCTCTTTGCGGAGCGGGAACCATTACGAGACGAACTCCTAGATTTAATTGAAGGAGAAAAACCCAAAGTATTGGAACGCAAGAAAACAGGTGACAGGATTTTGAGTAAGATTATTGGATTTGTAGAAACTTTTGTGAGTGGGTTTGCGAAGGCGGGGTAGGTAAGAATATTTATTGTAATAAGAATCTTATTTGTAATAAAATTTGTATAAATTAGCACTCGCAATACGTTACTGCTTAGCGACAATCTTCTCATTTTTGGGTGTATAGTCGTTACTTTTTAGCGAGTATTGATAAGTTGGCTGTGTTTTAACCAAAAACCGTAGAAATGCAAGAAAATTTACATTTATTAATTGTTTACCCTGAAAATTTTCCAGAAGAACTAATCGAAAAAGACATTTCTGAACTTGATTTGGAAAAACTAAATATTCAAATTGAGAAGCAAAAAAATGAAGCATATTCTGCGATGGAATGGATTGTACCAACTTTCCTCGCAACATATATTTTAAAACCATATTTTGATGCTTTTCTTGGCGAAGCGGGAAAAGATAATTATCAATCCCTTAAATCGTTTTGTAAAAAAATGTTAGCTAAAGGAAAAGAAATAAATGCTCATTTAGTTCCTGCTACACTATCGACTGAAAAATTATCAAAAACTTACAGTCAGTCTTTAGCTGTATCAATTCTCATAGAAACAAAAACTAAAAGACAAATTAAAATGCTATTTGATAATAATTTAAGTTTATATGAATGGGAAAATGCGATGGAAAAATTCTCTGATTTAATAACCGAACATTATGAAAATTATCCTAATGACAAACTTTCATATGCCATAAAGGATTTATCTCCGAAACCTTATTATACTATTTATGTAAAAATAAATCCAACCACTAAAGGTTTAGAATTTCACGATGATAACACTTTAATTTCAGAAAGCAGAAAATAAACCACAGCTATCACACGCTACAAGCAATTTGTGTATTAGGCTTAATTTAAAATTGGTCTTGTATTTGGAAGATTTGGCAAATCCGAAAATAGGGCTTAATTTAGTCCCAAACTGCTTGTAGTGCGGGGACGTTGCAAGCAAGTGTAAGAACAGACATCAATAAATAACAAACAATTAAAAAACAGAAAATATGAGTATTGTAAATGGAACTTTCTCACTTACCTGCAACAAATGCGGTAAACAACACGACTTTACAGCAGACGAAGCTGATTTTGATGCGACTTCTGGTAGCGAAAGACAAATGGGATCTGAAAACGGTTACACTTGGGAACATACTTTCAATTGCGATGAGTGTGAAAATGAAATAGAAATAGAATATGAGGTTTGGGAATACCCAGTTGGTGCATTTAATAATGACCAAGTTGAAATTAAAGGGGGGACAGAAGTCAATCGCTACGGTTATGACTTTCACGATGCTCCAGAACCTGATGATATTTAATTTAAGTAAAACCAATGTTGATGGAATTTGACCCAATATATCCAGCAGGTTTTCACGATATAAATTTTGATAATCTTGACGAGATATTTGTAACTCCTTTTGAAAATGGAGAACGAAGACAATATCTTACAGACAGATTTCGGGCTTACATTGAAAAATTTTCTGAGTTAGGATTAAAAGCTGAAATTTGGCTAGACGGTTCTTATTCGACAAATAAACCTGAGCCAGGTGATATGGACATTCTAATTGTTTTTGACGTCAATGAAGTAAACAATTTACCGTTAGAAAAAAGGCCGTTACTACAAGAATTATTTGACCGTGAGCTTTCTAAAATCAGATATTCAATAGATATTTTATTATTACCTTCGAATGATATAAACAATAGAAGTTATTGGAGAGGTTGGTTTGGTTTTTCTAGAAACGAGCAACCTAAAGGAATACCAAGATTGTATTATGGCATCAATTAAGAAAATAACTGATAATATTTCTCAACTTTCAGCAGTAGTTGAAGAATACTCTATTGCCTTAAATAAAGAGACTCAAAACTTTTCATTAAAAATCACAATTGATAATTTAAAAAGTCAAATTGATGACTTGCAAAACCAACTTTATCAAGAGAATTTAAAAAGAGAAAAAGAAATTGTTCAACTTCGTTTCAAAGGAAAAGTTGCAAGGTTCGGAACATTTCCATTAGCATTAGTTGGTGGACTTACAAATTCATTTTCTAACGCAGTATTTAATACTTCAAAGTATTTTCAATTTGGAAATAAAGGTGGGGTTAAAATTGATACTATTATAAATGAAACTATTGACTTGAGACTTGAAGGGATTGGCAAAGGTTCAACAATTTTTTATTTATCAGCAAAAACGTCACCCGACTTATTTGGTAACAGCGTTATTCAAAGTTCTCTAGACAATGTATTTGACTTACTAAATTCTCAAAATCCTGAACAAATAATTGACAATATTTCAATTGTTGGTTCAAGAAGCATCAAATACTATTCAGACTTTTTTGAAGAATTAAATAAAGATGATTTAGAATTGGATTTGACTTGGCATACTCCTAACGAAACGGTAAAAAGTTGGGAAGGAACAAAGGAAAAAATCCTGTCACTCTATAACACCTTAAATAGTATTAAGCTTTCAGAACCAGAAGAAATTAATTTCGAAGGTGAAATAATTACTCTAAGCTTAAAAGGACGCTTTGAAATATTCTCGACTGACAAAGAAAGATTTTACGGAACGTTTCCTAACGAGTTAATTGAACAGATAAAACAATTACACGTAGGCGACTTTTGTAAGGGGACAATTTTGAAAACAATAATTTTTAACTCTGCGACTGGAAAAGAAAAATATGAATACATACTTCGAGACATTGATATTTAGTTCATCGAAAGGCAGAACACCAGCTTATAACAGCACCTACAAGAAATTGGCGGTTCAGTGGTTAAATGAAACTATGTGCTTCGTATCAATTTCGTTGGTGGCCAGCTGTTTAGTAATTCGAAATCGCCAATTTCTTGTAGCTTAAAAACTTTACCAAACAATAGATGTAAATGCCAAAACTATTTTTGTATTGTATTCCATTTGACGATGGAGCAGCACCAAGTCCTTTTTGGGGGGTTTGTACACTCAACATTTGCAAACCAGTCATTCGTAAAAATGCAAAAAAAACTGCTTTGGGAGGATTGAGAGTAATCTTTATTTAAGGCACTTTGTGCTGTTCATTTGGAAATGTTACAGGTAATTCATTAATTACTCGTAGTAACCCGACAGAGGATTCATTACTCTTTCAATGCCTTCATTTTTTAAACCAATTTGCATAGCATTATATATTCTTAAAAAGCTTGGTATTTCTAATAAACCATTTATTTTACAATGTTCAATTAATTGATCTTTAGAACAATAAAATGGAAATTGAGTATCGTTGAAATTTGGAACTTTGCTAGTTAACCTTTTCTTTCTTAATTTTAAAACATTTAAAACTGTGCTCACTAACCAACGATCCAATTCTTTCAATTGCTCAATATCACTAATTAATGGGTAGAAACTCAGGGCAAACGCATCATAATTTGATTAGATATTCGAGATAATCGTTATCCCAGCCGGCTTTCTTCCTTTTTCCTTTAATACCAACATTCGTTGTTTTA
>NZ_JAYWCK010000172.1:0-6562 GCF_043780635.1 Flavobacterium sp. | reverse complement strand
GCCATCGGCAGTATTGATGAGCAAAGCTCTCAAGGAAGTTCTCAAAATCTTCCCGGCCTTACCTGCTCTACCAAACTCGGAACCGTTCTCACGTGTTCTCTGGAACGCAGGATCATTCTTGATTCTGCTGGCGTCAATTCCCCCTTTTTCACGAGCCAAATGCCCGTCCTGTGTTTTGTAAAAAGTAATATCTCCGATAGTACCTTTCAACTTAATTATGCCTTTTTGCCTTGCCATAATTTCTAAAATTTTAAATTAATAAATGTTTCAAATTCCCTCAACCATCATCCTGTTGCAACATCTCTTGATTGATTTCGAAAACAAATTTTAAACAATCATCATTAAGAAAAAAATTAGGTGTTCCACATAAAGACATCTACATCACTTTGTTCCGAAAAAGAACAAATAGACAAGCTGCTTTTTCACTAAATTTGTCAAAATCAACTAGATATTTCAAGTATGGCAAAGCCTAGTCAAAGGTATAGATAGTGTATGAAATCAATAATTTAAGAGTATGATAGCTAACAAAAGAATGTGTATTCATCCAAAGGACGTACAGAGGATTACTGGCTACACCGAAAGGTTTGGAAGAAAGCTGTTAACCAAGATTAAAAAGTCCTTGAATAAAGAACCTCATCATTACATCAGCGTTGATGAATTTTGTGCTTATACAGGGCTTGGCAAGGATGAGGTGCTGCTTTACTTGATTGATTAAAAAAGTCTAATTCTAAAGACTTCAAATCAATTCAAATTTCAGCAAATCCACTAATTAATTTTGCATTCATTTGTATTCATTTAGCTTCAAACACAATATTTTTTTGTATCTTTGAATACGTTCTTGAAGTTAATCAATCAACCACAAATAGTTCCAAATAAAATGAGAACTAAACGGTGACCTATAATGAAGTACATTCTGTAAAGCCAGTATTTACAGCACAAGATATGGGTGGGGTGTAATCCTGCCACCCCGACAAATGAATCCTTTTTGCTTTGCAAAAGGGATTTTTTTATTTTAAACATAACCCTGCTCTGTAATCAAAAATAAATCCTAAATCTAAAAAGATAAATCCCTATTTTTGTTCCATCAATAACACAATAAAACTATTTTATGCTGATTATAGGAATTGCAGGCGGAACAGGAAGCGGAAAAACTACCGTAGTGCATCAGATTATGAATGAATTGCCACATACCGAAGTGGGAATTATTGCTCAGGATTCCTATTACAAAGCATCCACAAACGAAAGTTACGAAGAACGTTCAAAAACCAACTTTGATCATCCCAGAGCAATAGATTTCGATTTATTGGTCACACACCTCAAGGAACTCAAAGAAGGAAAAACGATCAACCAACCGGTTTATTCTTTTGCTACGCACAACAGAACCGACGATACCATAGTAACACATCCGCGAAAAGTAATGATAGTCGAAGGAATTCTGATTCTTTCTAATCCCGAACTTCGCGATTTATTCGACATCAAAATATTTGTTCACGCCGATTCTGACGAACGATTAATTCGCAGATTAAAACGGGATATAGCAGAACGCGGCCGCGATATGGAGGAAGTATTAACACGCTACCAAACCACTTTAAAACCCATGCACCAGCAATTCATCGAGTCCACAAAAGCATTTGCCGATATCATCATCCCAAACGACAAATACAATACCGTCGCCATCGATGTGGTTCGTGCCGTAATAAATCAAAGAATTCTATAAATTTATTGTAACTTTATACTATTAATTATTTGAAGCTATTTCCTGCTGTCATTCCAATCCACACTAAAAAGTGTGGGATTTTCCCTTCCATCAGGGCTAGGGTATTGGTTTTCAATTCGAAATTTTGCTTAAACAACAATAACTGATTAAATGAATAATTCCTATAAAGACAAACCTTGGTTCAAATTTTTAAGCAACAAATACGTATGGGTATTGTTGTTCTTTTCGACCTGGATGATATTTCTGGATAACTATTCCTATTTCGATCATCGATTCTTAGACAAACAAATCGACGAACTCGAAGATAACGCAGCTTACTACCAACAGGAAATCAGAAAAGACAAGGAAAACATCCGACAGCTCAAAAATCCGGAGCAAACCGAAAAATATGCCCGAGAAAAATACTATATGAAAAAAGATAGTGAAGACATTTATATTATCCAATTCGAAGGAGATACCATCGAAAAAGACATTAAAAAATAGATACAAAGTTGCGTAATATCGCACGTCTCTTCGAGTAATCCCGCTTTTGGGCGGGATTGTATCGAGAAGCTTGCAGCAGTAATTTATAAGGAAACAATAGTAAAACTGAAACCGATAAATGAAAAATCTATTCCAAGATTTCAATCCCATTTCCTCCAAACAATGGAAACAAAAAATCCAGTTTGAACTCAATGGTGCCGACTATAACGAAACCCTAATCTGGAACTCTCCCGAAGACATCCAGGTAAAACCCTTTTATCATAAAGACGAATTTCAGGGAGCTTCAGACCTCAATACAAAAGCATCTGAGTTCAAGATTTGCCAAAATATCTTCGTTCACGACCTCAAAAAGTCAAACCTTCGAGCCATTGACAGCATCAATCGTGGAGCAGAAAGCATTCGTTTCACCATTGAATACGAGAATACTGATGTGGCTAAACTATTGGAAAATATTCCTTTAGAAAAAGTTACGATCTATTTTAACTTGACCTTTATTTCAATCGATTTCGTAAAAAAATTAGACGCCATTGCCAAACAACAAAACGCAACAATTTTCTGCACTCTGGATCCCATTGGGCAATTAGCCAAAGATGGAAACTGGTTTACCACAAAAGAGAAAAACAATTTCGAAACCTTAAATTTAATTTCAGCAGCAACTACCCATATTTCTTTCATCAGTATTGATGGAGGTTTATATCAGAATGCCGGTGCCAACATGGTACAGCAAATTGCCTATATTCTGGCGCATGCCAACGAATATTTCAACCGAATAACAAAAATAAACCAACCCATCGTTTTCGAAATATCGGTGGGAACCAATTACTTTTTCGAAATCGCAAAACTACGGGCCTTGCGATTACTTTTTAATGTGATTGCAAAAGAATACAACCACAATCTCGATTGTCATTTACTGGTTTCGCCCACAAAACGCAACAAAACATTATACGATTACAACGTCAATATGCTGCGCACCACAACCGAATGTATGAGTGCCATCTTAGGTGGAGCTGATGCGATTGCGAACTTGCCTTACGATGCTTTATACCATAAAGACAAT
Organism: Flavobacterium sp.; assembly: GCF_043780635.1. Classification (GTDB taxonomy): domain Bacteria; phylum Bacteroidota; class Bacteroidia; order Flavobacteriales; family Flavobacteriaceae; genus Flavobacterium. The sequence goes on along the minus strand of NZ_JAYWCK010000172.1, from coordinate 3,305 downwards.
GAGTTTGGTGACAGAATTGCCCGAAACCAACTCCTAATTCTCAAACACGAAAGCTATTTCGACAAAGTCAATAACCCAACGGACGGAAGCTATTATATCGAAAACCTGACCCATCAATTGGCCGAAAAGGCATTGACCTTATTCAAGGATATCGAAGCCAACGGCGGTTTCCTCAAACAACTCAACGATGGAATCATCAAAAGAAAAATTCAGGAAAGTGCAGACAAAGAGCAGGAATTATTTGATGCCGGCAAAGAAATCCTGCTGGGAACCAACAAATATCCCAACAAAAAAGACCGGATGAAGGACAATTTAGAATTGTTCCCCTTCGTAAAAATAAAACCAAGAAAAACCTTGATTACACCCCTAATCGAAAAACGACTAGCCGAAAAATTGGAACAGGAAAGACTCAAAGAAGAAAATTAATTGAAAACTAAAAAATGAAAAGTATAATATACATATTGGTGTTTTTAATTTCATACGCTGTTTTCTCACAACACAGAACCATTGAAATTACAAACATCAAGACAGGAAAAGTGAAAGTTTTCGTAGAAAACCAACGCATCAAAATACGAACATTAGATGGAAAAAAACACATTGGAAACCTTAAAATTTCTGACACGCTGAGCTTTACAGTCAATAATCAATTGGTGAAAATCGATAGCGTACAAAGCATTAAATACCAGCCCAAGACATTGGCTACAATCAAAACCGTGGTGCTGATTGCGGGACTGACAATCGTCGGAGCCTCTTTAGTGGCAGCCTATGGTGGTAATGACTCGGCCTTTTTACTGTTTACAGTTGGTTCAGGCGTAGCCATAAGTGCAGGACTTCTCGAAGGCATCAATGCTAATAATTCCGCAATTAAATGGACTTTTAAAATTGTTGACCCGAGCCTGAAAGGCGAACAGGCGAAGCAAAAATGATTAAAATGATTAAATACTTGCGTTATGAAAATGATTGTAATGCTATTTATTGTATTTCCAATTTCAGTTTTCGCACAATTTTGCGAAGGAACCGTCACTTTTAATGATGACACCACAAAAAAAGGCTATATAAATGTTCCTGACCAGCCAAACAATTTTAATCTAAGATTTAAATCAGAAGAAAACAGTGAAATAGAAAAATTTGATATCAATACCGTTAAGGGCTTCGAAATCCTCAACGACCAAAAAGAAAGAATACAATATGCAACCATTTATATAGCCTATAACAATCCCTTTAATCCACAGAAAATTAATATTAACAAAAGGAAAAACTGGACCAGAATCGTAAAAGAAGGAAAAATAAAGGTATATGCATTGGATAAATTAAATTATAATATAGCACTAAGTACGACCACTTATTATTGCATAAAAAAATAAAATCAGGATTTTGCGCTTTATTTTGGTGATTATATTTACGGTTCGCAAGGAAATTGGCATTTCAATTTAAATAATTTTACACAGTTTAAAGATATCATACGACACTATTTCGAAAAAGAGTGTCCACAACTTGCCGATTTAATAGATAAGGAAGATTTCAAAAAAAACGGAATGGCTAGAATAGTCGAACTTTACGATCAAAATTGCGAATAACAAAGGAATTAATAATGTGGAGCCTACAAAAAACAGCAGTAAGAATTTCTAAATAAAACGATTATATTTACATATCAAAATAAAAATTATGGAAGCAATAAGACAAACTGTTAAAGTAAAAAATCATAAAATAAAAATTACGCTGCCAGATAGTTTTAATGCTGACGAAGTTGATGTAATTATTATGCCATCTTCAGCAAAATATGAAATACCACAATGGCAAATAGATGAAGTTAGGGAACGAACAATTGAGTATTTTAAAAATCCGAAAATTGCTTTAGACTTTGATGAAGCTATGAAGGAAATTGAAGATGGATTATAAACTTACCCTTCTTCCCTTAGCTAAAAAAGATCTTGAGGAAATAGCTACTTGGTATGAAAATATTAAACATAATTTAGGAAAACGTTTCTTAAATTCAATAAAAGAAGAAATAAAAAATAGAAGAACAAAACCTCTTTTATATCAAATAAGATATGACAAAACAAGAGTCGCTTTGATAGAAACATTCCCTTACTTAATACATTTTGAAGTTAATAAAAAGGAAATAGTGATAAAAGCCATAATTCATACTTCAAGAAATACAAAAGTTTGGAAGAATCGAAAAAATTATTAAAACCGTATTCCGTTATCTTTCTACATAAAACCCAAATGAGAAAAAATCTCCAACACATTAAATTAACAAACGGTCTAGAGTCTGTTGCTTTCAATCTGCAACCTGCAAACTGCAAACTGCAACCTGACAAATTCCTCACCGCCGAAGGCATTGAACTAAAACCAACCTACTCCGAGCAAGACATCGAAAATCTCGAACATCTTGATTTTGGAGCTGGCTTTGCACCCAATTTACGCGGACCTTATGCCACAATGTACGTCCGTCGCCCTTGGACGATTCGGCAATATGCTGGATTTTCAACCGCCGAAGAAAGCAATGCTTTTTACCGAAGAAACCTTGCTGCAGGACAAAAAGGACTTTCCATAGCCTTCGATTTACCCACACATCGCGGGTATGATTCCGACCACGAACGCGTGGTAGGCGATGTCGGAAAAGCAGGCGTTGCCATTGATTCTGTCGAAGATATGAAAGTATTGTTCGACCAGATTCCCTTGGGCGAAATGTCGGTTTCTATGACCATGAATGGTGCTGTTTTGCCTATTATGGCGTTCTATATTGTCGCTGCCGAAGAACAGGGTGTAAAACCCGAACAACTCTCAGGTACGATACAAAATGACATTCTGAAAGAATTTATGGTGCGAAATACTTATATCTATCCGCCATCACCTTCGATGAAAATCATTGCCGACATATTTGAATTCACCAGCAAGAAAATGCCAAAATTCAACTCGATTTCCATTTCAGGTTATCATATGCAGGAAGCCGGAGCCACAGCCGATATTGAATTGGCATACACCCTGGCCGATGGATTGGAATACATTCGAACCGGACTGGCAACCGAGATGAAAATCGACGACTTCGCTCCTCGCCTTTCGTTTTTCTGGGCGATCGGAATGAACCATTTTATGGAAATTGCAAAAATGCGTGCCGGACGAATGATCTGGGCAAAACTAGTCAAACAATTCAACCCAAAAGACGATAAATCCTTGGCATTACGAACCCATTGCCAAACATCGGGTTGGAGTCTGACGATGCAGGATCCTTTCAACAATGTGGCGCGAACTACCATCGAAGGTTTGGCAGCTGCTTTGGGAGGAACACAATCCTTGCACAC
>NZ_JAYWCK010000171.1:0-7348 GCF_043780635.1 Flavobacterium sp. | reverse complement strand
CATGGGCGTAGCCACTTTTATTGAGAACTCCTATGATACTGTTACGGCGAAAGAAGTAGTGTATAATACGGTTTGGTTTGAATCTGTTATGGTATTAATGATTATAAACTTTATTGGGAGTATAAAAAGATACCATTTAATGTCGTGGCAAAGATTATCGGGCTTAGTTTTTCATGGGGCTTTTATTGTTATTATACTTGGCGCGGGAGTAACCCGTTATTTTGGTTATGAAGGTAGGATGTCTATTCGTGAAGGAGCTTCAACAGATTTTATTTATAGCAATCAAGTCTATTTAAATGTTCGTGCTAATGACGGAACACAAGAATATAAAGTAGATAAACCTCTTGCTATAAGTATGCTCTCGGATAATAATTTTGATTTAGCTATAAAAACAGCCAAAGGAGATGTTGGAATCGTCTACAAGGGTTATTTAAAAAGTGCGAAAGAAACCTACGTAGCTGGGGGTGAAGGTGGGGTTACTGTACTCTCGCTAACGATTAGTGATGAAGGCGGCCATAAACATGAAATCACATTGAAAGATGGGGAAATTAAAATGATGCATGACACACCCATATCTTTTAATAATAACCAACGCCCTGATGGCTTAAAAATATCAGGAAAAGTGGGGCAATTGTTTGTTAGCTATCCAGCTAATATTATAACTAAAGCCATGCCGTCAATGGAAGAAATCCTAATACTTAAAGACAGTTTGGGTGACTTTAGTCGTATGCATTTATACCAGCCCGAAGGTTCTGGGATTTCAGTTGTTATGACTAATGCAGCTAATAATATGGTCGTAAAATATGTAGAAGGTGACCTTGACCAGAGTGGCCCTGGAGCACTAATCCTTGATGTTACCCATAATGGAAAAACAAAAGAAGTGACTGTTTTAGGCGGAGAAGGGTATATAGAAAACTATGTAGATATTCCTTTAGAAGGTATCGATTTTAAAATGTCATATGGTGCAGTAAAAATACCTCTTCCTTTTGCTATTCAGCTTAATAAATTTGAATTGGAACGTTACGAAGGTTCCATGAGCCCTTCGTCGTATGCTAGTGAAGTTACCCTAATAGATAAAGAAAAAGGCGTTAGAATGGATCACAGAATTTTCATGAATAATGTTTTGGATTACGATGGGTATCGATTTTTTCAATCCTCATATGATCAAGATGAAAAAGGAACAGTATTATCTGTTAATCACGATTTTTGGGGAACTTTGATAACTTATATTGGGTATGCCTTAATGATTTTAGGATTTGTATGGACTTTGTTTAACAGAAATTCTAGATACTGGGACTTAATGAAAAAAATCAAACAATTACGCGAACGTAGACAAGCGCTACTGATTGCTGTTTTAATGGCATTTTGTGCAACAGGCGTCTTTGCTCAACAAGAAGGGCATCAACATGAAGGACATCAACAAGCAAATCAACCTCAAATTAATCCTTATTCTGTGAGTGCTGAACATGCCGAAAAGTTTGGGGAACTTGTGGTACAATTATACGAAGGAAGATATGCCCCAATAAATACATTAGCGGTTGATGTAATGCATAAAGTGTCTAGACAAGACAAATTTGACATTCCAGGTAGAGGTGAAATGACAGCCGTTCAGGTTTTTTTAGATATGGTTTTAAACGCAGAATTCTGGAAAGAACAAAAGATTATTTATGTAAGTGAAAAATCAGTAACAGATATTATTGGTCTTACAGGAAAGAACGTGTCGTTTAATGACTTTTTTAACGAGACAGGACAATATAAATTACAAGCATTTTCCGAAGAAGCATTTAGAAAACCAGAAGCTGAACGCAATACTTTTGATAAAGAAATTATAAAAGTAAATGAGCGTTTAGAAGTATTTATGATGGCCTTTAAAGGGGAAATGTTAGATGTTTTTCCTGTACCAAATTCAGAAAACAACAAATGGGTAAGTTGGGATGACCAATTGGCACAACAAGAAATAATGGGTAGCATAAGGATTATTAATGACGATTTGCAATTACCAGTATTGAATTATAGTAATGTCATGCGGGCATATTTTACCGAAACATACAATGCTACTAATTCTTCTGATTATAGTAAAGCCGAAAAGGTGTTAGGGTATATAAAAAGTATTCAGAATCAGGGTGCAGTTTCAGGGGTTATGCCTTCAGAAAATAGAATTGCTAAAGAAATTAGTTATAACAAATCGAATATTTTTATCAATTTAAAAAATCTGTACGCTTTATTGAGTGTACTGCTATTATTTCTTGCTTTTGTTGATAATTTAAGATCGAAAAAGAGTAAATGGTTAACCTGGCCTTTACATGTATGTATTGCTGTTTTGGCAGCAGCTTTTCTGTACCACACGTACGGTATGGGAATGCGTTGGTACTTATCAGGACACGCACCTTGGTCTAATGGTTATGAAGCTTTGATATTAGTGTCTTGGGCAAGTTTATTGGCAGGGTTTAGCTTTATGCGCTATTCAAAAATTACCTTGGCAGCAACCTCCTTATTAGCATTTTTTACATTAATGACTGCGAGTCATAGTAGTTATGATCCACAATTAACCAACCTTCAACCAGTTTTAAAATCATACTGGCTAATTATCCACGTAGCTACCTTAACTATTAGTTATGGATTCTTGGGATTAGGGTTTGTTTTAGGTCTTTTTAATATGGGTATATACCTGTTTAAAACACCAAAAAACGCAAAACGTCTTTCATTAATCACCCAAGAATTGACCTGTATCAACGAAATGAATTTAACCATAGGGTTGTTACTAGCCACGGTTGGCACTTTTCTTGGAGGTATCTGGGCCAACGAAAGCTGGGGTCGTTACTGGGGATGGGATGCAAAAGAAACATGGGCTCTGGTAATTACCGTTGTTTATACTATTATTTTACACCTGCGATTGGCACCGAAAATTAAAGGAGAATTTGTGTTTAACGTAGCGGCTATCTTTGGTTTTGGTTCGGTATTAATGACCTTTATAGGTGTGAATTACTACTTTACCAAAGGGATGCACAGTTATGCTAGTGGAGAAACACCTGTGTTTCCAGTATGGGCATGGATCGTTATTTTAGTACTGATTCTTTTGGTTGTTATTGCAGGTTTAAATAAACATAGAATAGACAAGATTGAATATAAGGAGGGAGAGGAATAGTCCACGTTAACTTAACAAAAAAAAACAAGGATAGATTAAGCTAACTCCAGTACAGCTAATCTTTCTTTGTTTAAGAAATAGAGCAATAAAATTTAAATTTGTATTTGACAAGTAAAAGGATAGTGCATAAAGAAATATAAATAACATTTGTTGCATACAAATTTAAATTTTAAAGTAGATGATAAGAGTGGGTTTCTGTATTATATTTTTTTCTTTTTCCATATTGGTTACAGCCCAAAATGGTAAAAGACAAAATAAAGAGGGGATAGAAAAGAATAAAGAACAGGACCATTCTGATTCAACTTTTTCTCTAAGTAAAGCATCAAAGGTTTCAATCTACCACGAGGGAGCTATAAGTGCATTGGGTTTACACATAAATCCCAGGACTTTAAGATCTAGTTTCTGCCTTTCTTGTCATGATGGAGTTTCTGCCCCTGAGGGACATACTTCTACAAATGTTGGAAATCCAAAAAATGTTAACCCAACATCCTTTTTGAGTTTTAATCATCCCGTTGCATTTAAATTCACAAAAGAATTGGCATTATCTAAGCACTATTTGAATGATCCTTATACTACGCCTTCTGGTTTGGGTGGAACCATTGCCCAAGACCTGCTTGTAGAAGGAAGGATTGAATGTATCAGTTGTCACAATATATTATTTGATCCTAAGAATCTAAAAAAATTTGAAATATTAAATATAAGTAATGTCAATAGTGGATTATGTTTGACTTGCCATAATAGATAATTTTAGGAAACCATATGCCAAACAAAAGTTGGATAGAAATTTGGTATTTGTTTACTTTGGTAGTTAGTTTCTCCACTATTTATAAAAAAAGATAGATTCTTTCCTCCGGAAATTCAAGCTAATCAGTTGGCTAACCATTTTGCAAGGTTTTTCCCTAGTAAATAATTTGAGTCTTTAAGAAATTTGTTTTGAAAAATAGCGTCATCTGAAAATACAACAAAATGGCCCAGTCCTATTTTTCCCTCTAGTATGGTGGCAAATGCTTGTTGTATGTCGGGATGATTATCACCATCCAAATCTATCCATGATTTCTCACTTGTTTGCGCTACAATTTGCACATTTTCTTTAGTAGCCAACAATGCCCATCCTCCATAAACGCTAAATTGTTTTAAATTATTTGTTAGCTCATGTGTCTTTAAATCGACCACATTGAAATCAATATTATGAACGCCAATCATCAGCTCTTGTTCATGAATTGTACCACTGGATACAGAAACATTCATGGCGTGTAAAAGATTGTCAAACGGAGGACCAATATGGAGCATAACACTTAATGTTCCTCCTTTCTCAATAAAGCGTAATATAGCTTCAATTTCAGGCTGTGTAATTGGTTTGAAAGCTCCCGAGATTACTAAGGCATCAACGTCTGTCAGCACTTCATCCGTAATTTCTGATTTGGATGTTTTGATGACCCATCCTTCTTTTTCAAATAGTGTAGAAAGGCTTGACAAATCAAGCTCTCCTGTTTTACCTGTAAGAAAAAATTGACCATGGTTTTCATCAAAAAGTACGGTTTTTTTATTTGTAGCAAGTAAAGAATTTAAGGATAATAATAATGTTAGCAGGGCTAATTTGGCAACAGTTTTTTTATATTTAGACATTTTATTTTTTAATTTTTATTTAGTTAATACACAGACAAAAATAATAAAAATAACCCATTGAGTGAAATAATCAAAGTCTAATTACATCCAACGGATTCATTAAATTTTACAACAACTTTTAGATGAAGAATAATGATCTTGGGTGATAGTTCCACTTGGAGCACGATCCAAACTAGGAGCGAAGATTCCTTATCTACTAACCCTGAGTGCTTCATCGAAGGTCATTGCCGTACAGTACAAATTATCGTCACCCTGAGCCTGTCTTGTCCTAAAATAGCTATACACTAACAAAGAGTGTATGGAAACCAAAAAAAAGAGATTGTGTATATACTCGAAGGGCATATAACGCATTACAGGAAAGAGTTATCGTCAAAGTGCACGATTATTGCAAAGAATCAGAAAGGAACTAAACAAGCACCAAAATGAGTTTGTGAGCATAGAAGATTTCTGCCAGTTCACCAGCCTAAAGCAGTAGCAGGTGGAACTATTGATTATTGGATAGTAAATACTTTATATCGTTTGTGATTTGTACTACTCCTAATTATATCCGTACAAATCAAATTTGTTTTTTACAACAACAAGTATATGTTGGTTTTTATATTCATTGATTGTGGGCTTAATGTGGGCTAAAACTAAAATAAATAAACCCAACACCTATTTCTACTATGATTAGGAATTTAATTCAACGGAAAATGAATTATGCAATGCCATACAACGAGGTTTTCTGTGAAAAGCTTCCAATGCATCAGGAGTGGGGTTTGCAGGCTAAAAAGAATTATATTCGGTTGTGGACAAATTTTAATACTTAATTGTATTTTGTGGCTAAATGTGGGCTAGAATAGAAATAAAAAATCGTAAACACCTTGTTTATAAGTCGTTTACGATTCTTAAAAGTGGTCCCACTTGGAATCGAACCAAGCACCTACTGATTATGAGTCAGTTGCTCTAACCGAATGAGCTATAGGACCATTTATGCGGTTGCAATATTACCACTATTTTTAATTTGTTGCAACTATTTTTGAACTAGATTTATAGACTGTTGCAATATAATGATATATTATTCAGAAAAAGTCTGATTATTAGAATCCTTAACAAAATATTATTATCGAATTTCCTGACACAATTCAATCAGAACCCCATTTGTGCTTTTTGGATGTAAAAAAGTTACTAATTTATTATCCGCCCCTTTTTTTGGAACATCATTTAAAATAACAAAACCTTCGCTTTTTAAACGGGCTATTTCAACTATTATATCATCCACTTCAAAAGCAATATGATGAATTCCATCTCCTTTTTTTGCAATAAATTTTGCGATAGGACTTTCAGGGTTTGTAGCTTCAAGAAGTTCAATTTTGTTAGGACCACTCATAAAAAAAGCAGTTTTAACTCCTTCACTAGCGACTTCTTCTTCTTTATAAGCTGGTGCTCCAAAAAGTTTTTCGTAAATTATTGAAGCGTGTTCTAAATTAGCAACGGCTATTCCTATATGTTCAATTTTTTTCATTTTTGTATTTTATGTTTACCCCTTTAAATGTAACGAAAATTTGCGGTTTTCTAGATGTCTAAACCAAAATAAAATCAAAAATTTTATGTCTACATTATAAATATAGATATAAAACCCTTTTTGACGTTACGACTTTGTAACTTTGCCACTCAAAAAATTAGTATTTTTGCACAATGGAAACAAATAGACAGAAAAAAATAGGTGGCGTTATCCAAAAAGATTTGGTTGACATTCTACAAGGTGAAGTGAGAAAAAACGGAGTTACAAATTTAATAATTTCGGTATCCAAGGTTAGCGTAACTACAGATTTATCAGTAGCGACGGTGCATTTAAGCATTTTCCCTCAAGATAAAGCCAAAGAAACTTTAGTGGCAATAAAAACGAATTCAAAATTAATCAAGCACGATTTATCTCAACGTGTACGCTTACAATTACGAAAAGTTCCTAATTTAGTATTCTTCATAGACGACTCTTTAGACTATATTGAAAAAATTGACAATGCTTTGTCTTCCAAAGAAAATCCTATAGAAAACCGTGATCTTTTAGAAAAACGCAGACATTCATAAATTGAATTTACCCCTATACATAGCCAAACGTTATATTTTTAGCAACAGTAAAAACAATGCCATCAATATTATAAATCGCATTGCAAGTATGGGAATAATCGTTGGTGCGATGGCTTTATTTGTGGTTTTATCAGTTTTTAGCGGATTAAAAGATTTTAGCCTTTCCTTTTCCAATAATATTGATCCTGATTTAAAAATTAGCAGCACATTTGGGAAATCATTTTTTGTTTCGCCAAACCAAGAAAACCAAATCAAGAAAATAGAAGGCATAGCTTCTTATAGCAAAATTATAGAAGAACGTGTATTATTTATTTTCAACGGAAAACAAGAAGTTACTAATTTGAAAGGTGTTGATTCAGCTTTTAGTAAAGTAAATACAATAAAAAAAACGCTATACAATGGAGAATGGCTAAAACCAAATACTTATGACGTAGTTGTAGGTTATGGAATTGCCGATAAATTTTCGATGGGTTTACTTGATTACAACAATTCGCTTGAAGTATTAGT
>NZ_JAYWCK010000170.1:0-9392 GCF_043780635.1 Flavobacterium sp. | reverse complement strand
GTCCTTGATGTTGCTGTTATCGACCACTCGCAAATCATAAGGTTTTACGGTTTCATAATCTATATGCAAATCCATCAATTGTTTTCCCCAAGAAACCCACTGTTGAAAATCATCATAAAAAGGCAAACGCGGAAACTCCCGTTTTAAGTTCAACTCATACTTTTTGCGGTATGCTGGATTGTGCAGAATAGCGTATGTGTAATAAAAAATGTCTTCTTTGGTGATTGTTGTATCTCGATAATGCGATGTAAACTGACTTAAACCCCAATCGGTAATGTTATCGTGGCGATTGCCTTCTTGGTCATAAATGTATAACGGCATTGTTTTATTTCCACCTGCTGCATTGCTTAATGAATTCAAATCATTAATATTTTCAAAAGCTAATGTTGAAAATTGAATTTCAGTATCTTTTCCAATATAACCAATACATTTATTCAATCCTTTTAAATCTTTTGAAAATATATCAACGTGATTTTGGGTTAAAACATCACTAAATATTTTTTCTGAATAATAATGCTTTTTGGTAAATGGTTTATAATATGCAGTGATAATTTGATTTTTATTAAATTTAGATTTTAAATTTCTATTAAATTTATTTGACAAATCTCTACTCCATTTTATTTCTTCATTTTGAATTTGATTAACTATTGAATTATTGTAACTTTCGGATAAAAATTTTACCTTTATTTCTAAATTATTTTTATCTAAATCATAAACCCACTCATCTCTTGCTGTTACTACTCCATTTGAGAAAAAATTATATAGTGCATTTTTAGATTTTCCTAATTTAACATTTTTATCAATAGTTGGAATTAAACTTTCCCAATCATTATCATCAGAAAGATTAATCCAATTATTATTTTTATCAGGAATAATTGCATCAAAATTAATTTGACCAAAATTAGAGACATCATTTAACCATTCGAATTTTTCTATTCTAGTGGCACGAATATCGCAAGGATGAATGTATTTGATTTGGCAATTTTCGTTTAATTTTTCTTTCGATTTTACTAAGAACATAATCGCAATTCCAACCATTGCCCCCAAACCAAAAACAGTATGCGCTTCACCAAGAGAAATTCCATTTTTACCTGAAAGCTCTCTTACATTTCCACCTAAATCAATAATATAACAAAAATCAAATTCATCTTGAATACATTTTCTAAAACCATCAAACGTTTTACTATTTGCAAATGAATTATTAGTAACCATACAAACCACCCCATTTTCATCAATTCTATCAGTTGCCCATCGATAAAAACGAGCATACATATCATATACTTTTGATTTTTGAGCGTTTGATTGTTTTACATATGTTTCTTTTATTCTATCATCAATATCTCTATATTCCCTGTTTTTATTAAAATCGTTAAAGTTGGCCTGGTTCGCATTGTAAGGCGGATTGCCAATAATCACGGAGATTTTTTGCTCGTTTTGGCGTTTTATTCTTTCTGCATTTTCAGAACTAAAACCAAACATATTGTGTTGTTTGCCATCGTAAGCCAAACCATCAATATTGTCTAAGGTATCTACAAAACACGAGTTGGGAAATTCAAGATACTTACCCATTTTTTGTTTGTAGGTGTATTCAATATTCAAATTAGCAACATAATACGGTAGAATAGCAACTTCGTTAGCAAAAATTTCGTTCAGGTATTTGTGTTCCAGAAATTGTGCAGGAATAAAATCGATAATATCCGTAATAAAAGTGCCTGTTCCCGTGGCTGGGTCCAGAATATGAACGTTCTTGTCAGCAAGACTTTTGTTAAAATGTTTTTGCAGTAAATAATCGGTACTTTTTACCATAAACCGTACGATTTCATTGGGTGTGTAAACCACGCCAAGCTTGTCGGCTCCTTTTGGGTTATAGACTTTATAGAAGTTTTCGTAAACAACTTTTAGAAATTTTTGTTTTTCGTGATGGTCGCTTACTAAAGCGGCTTGCGCATTCAAGGTTTTGTAATAATGCCCGAGTTCGCCCAATTGGTTTTGGCGCATTGTTCGTGACATAAAGGTGTTGACTAATTCTTCGAGTTGCTCTGCAATGTTATTTTCGTGGTGAAAATCACTTTCATCAAAGACAGATTTAAATAAATCTTCAGTCAGGATGTGCTGGATAATCATTTCACGAATGTCTTCTTTGGTAATTTGCGGGTTGATTTCTTTTTGGCACATTTCAAAAAAATCTTCCGAGCTTTTTACAAACGCTTTGTTAGTTTTGAATTCATCACTAATTGTAGAACGCAAGGTTTCGACAATCGTAGGAATATCTTCTTTGAATTTGCGTAATGCTTCGTCAAATTTTTCAATATATTCGGGTTTGTAATTGATGAATTGCAAGAGGATTTTTTCCAATTTTTCGGCATCATTCATTTCAACACGAGCAATTTCAACATTATTCTGGATAAGAACTGCAAAAATTGAATCTTGAAAAATGATGTTGGTTTTGGGATAACCGTCTTTGTAGAGTTTTTTGTTAATTTCGTTATCGAGAGTGTCGCTTGTATCTTTGCTTTCTACATATCCTTTGTGAATACGGAGTTCGTTCATCAGGATTCCGTCGGGACGAATGTTTTTTCCAGCTTCGTTCTTTATAGTTACTTCGGTTGCATACACATAATGTTTAGTAGTCGCCATTTGCAATAACAACATATCAAAAGGCTGTTTTATAGCCATTTCGTTGGAAATTCCAGACCTTTTTAACGAATGAGAATAATTGTAATACTGATGAATGAGTTGTATTGACATATAAAATAAATTGTTTGTTCAAATGTAAATAAATTCTTAACAGTTAAAATCATTAAATAGCTTTAAATCCTAATTTAACCTAAAATCTACCTGCATCTTCTCTAATTCCGTCAACAACTCATTCGAAATTTTTATTTTCAATTTTCGGCTTGGCATTGATATTCGTGTAACTACTTTTGTTTCCTCAACTTCAGAAATTGTTTCAACAAAAGGAGCTTCATCATCTTCAGATATTTCTTCAGTAAAAATGGCTGTTTCATCTGATATTCCATCATCAAATAATGGGGATTCTGACTTTTCTTCCGCCTTTAAGATTTCTGGAACTATATCTATTGGTTTTCGGATTGTTTCTAATTCCAGAACATCAAAAGTAACCGTATTATCGCCTTTATTAGCTTGAAAAACAGCATTCAATTTCGAAATAAATTCCGCATTTAAATCTTTTACATCCAATAAAATACATAGTTTTTTGGCAAAATTTTCGAATACATCCTGTAACATTTTAAATTCCGAAAATTGCAATCTTGGATCTCCTTTTTTACCAGTTTCTCTATCTGCCCAACCTTCTTTTACCAATATTTTTATGTAGGTAAAGCTATTTGGAATAAGATAATGTCGGTTTTTCATATACTCTTCTCCAAAGATTTTGAACTCATAACTTTCATCATAACCTTCAAGTTGAAACAACGCCCAGCCCTTGCCGTTCTTAGCAATTCGATGTTGAACGTTGGTAATAATTCCTCCAAAAGTTAAGTTTTTATTCAAATGCTGATTCAAATCTTTGAGTGATTCCAGTTTAGAATTACAGAAATATTTCATCTCAAATCTAAAATCATCAAGTGGATGTCCCGAAATATAAATCCCAACAACTTCTTTCTCTTTAGCGAGTTTTTCCATCGTTGTCCAGTCCTCGCAAGGCGGAACAATGGGTTCTGCAATTTGGACATCGCTGCTTTCCCCAAACAAACTTACTTGAGAAGAATTTTCATTTTCCTGAAATTTTGCTCCATATCGAATGGCTTTTTCATAAAAAGTGATTCCATCCGTATCAATGTGAAAATATTGCGCCCGAGTAGTTCCAATGAAAGAATCAAAACCACCAGCTAAAGCTAGATTTTCCAATGCTTTTTTATTAGCCGCACGCAAATCAATTCGTTTGGTCAAATCAAAAATCGATTTGTATTTTCCCGATTTTCTGTTTTCAACAATAGTTTCCACAGCACCCATTCCAACACCTTTTACGGCGCCAATCCCAAAACGAACGGCATAATCATCATTTACCGTGAATTTATAGAAAGATTCGTTCACGTCTGGACCCAAAACCTTCAATCCCATTCGCTTGCATTCTTCCATAAAAAAGGAAACTTGCTTGATATCGCTCATATTATTAGACAAAACCGCAGCCATATATTCGGCTGGATAATTTGCTTTCAAATAGGCGGTTTGATACGCAATCCAAGCATAACAAGTGGAGTGTGATTTATTAAATGCATATTCCGCAAAGGCTTCCCAGTCTTTCCAAATTTTCTCCAATTTGTCTTGCGGATGACCGTTTTCCATTGCCTGACTGATGAATTTGGGCTTCATTTTCGCCAAAACATCAATCAGTTTTTTTCCCATAGCTTTTCGCAAAACGTCGGCATCACCTTTGGAGAAATTAGCTAATTTTTGAGACAGAAGCATTACCTGTTCTTGGTAAACCGTAATTCCATAAGTGTCTTTCAGTAATTCTTCACAAACATCAATGTCGTAAACAATATCTTCTTCTCCGTTTTTCCGTTTGATAAAACTAGGAATGTATGCAATTGGACCCGGGCGATAAAGTGCATTCATCGCAATCAAGTCAGGAAAAACCGTAGGTTTTAACTCCTTCATATATTTCTGCATTCCGGCACTTTCATACTGAAAAATCCCAACCGTTTCGCCACGTTGAAAAAGCTCGTAGGTTTTCACATCATCAATAGGAAATTCGTCTGGATTGAGGTCTATTCCACTTCTATATTTTACTAATTTAACCGTGTCTTTAATCAAAGTCAGGGTCTTCAAACCCAAGAAATCCATTTTTAATAAACCAGCACTTTCTACGACCGAGTTATCAAATTGTGTCACGTACAAATCCGAATCTTTGGCTGTAGCCACAGGAACAAAGTCAGTAATATCGCTTGGCGTAATAATCACACCGCAAGCGTGAATCCCAGTATTTCGTAGGTTCCCTTCCAAGACTTTGGCTTGTTGAATGGTTTCTCCACCCAAATCACCTTCATTGGCAAGACCTATTAATTCTTTTATTTTTTCAAACTCTTCAGGACGAACAGCCTTTTTTATTAAATCTTCTTTTTCATTTAAAAAACGAGCCAAATTCCATTTGGAGGGCATCATTCCAGGAATTAATTTAGCAATTTTATCCGCTTCAAATAATGGCAAATCCAGTACACGAGCCGTGTCACGAATTGCCGATTTCGTAGCCATTTTTCCGTAAGTAATAATTTGTGCTACTTGTTTCGAACCATATTTTTTGATAACGTAATCCATCACTTTGGTTCGGCCTTCGTCATCAAAATCAATATCAATATCGGGAAGTGAAACCCTGTCAGGATTTAAGAATCTTTCGAAAAGCAAATTGTATAAAAGCGGATCAATATTAGTGATTCCGAGACAGTACGCCACAACAGAACCCGCTGCAGATCCACGACCTGGACCAACAGAAACTCCCATATCACGAGCCGCTTTTATAAAATCCTGCACAATCAAAAAGTAGCCAGGATAACCCGAATTTTCTATGGTTAATAATTCAAAATCGATACGCTCCTGAATTTCTGGGGTGATTTCTTTGTAACGTTTGTTGGCTCCAATAAAAGTCAGGTTTTTCAAATAGGCATTTTCTCCTCGAACTCCTCCGTCAATCACATCTTGTGGAATATTAAATTCCACTGGAATTTCAAATTTTGGAAGCAATACTTCTCGAGCCAAATCATAAATTTTGATTTTATCTACAATTTCAGATATGTTCGAAATGGCTTCCGGTAAATCGTTGAAGATTTTCTTCATTTCCTCGCCCGACTTGAAATAATATTCCTGATTGGGCAAGCCGTAACGATAGCCACGCCCGCGTCCTATTGGAGTAGATTGCTTTTCGCCCTCTTTTACACATAATAAAATATCGTGTGCATTAGCATTGCTTTTTTCAATATAAAAAGTATTATTCGTCGCCACAATTTTGACTTCATGCTTTCTCGCCAATGAAATTAATCCTTCGTTCACGCGATTTTCATCCTCTTGATTGTGACGCATCACCTCAATGTAGAAATCTTCACCAAATTCTTTTTTCCACCAAAGCAGAGCTTCTTCGGCTTGGTTTTCACCCAAATTCAAAATTTTGCTCGGAATTTCTCCATAAAGATTTCCTGACAAAACAATGATGTCTTCCTTATATTGTTGAATAACTTTTCGATCTATTCTTGGAACATAATAGAAGCCCTCGGTATAACCAATGGAAGACATTTTGGCTAAATTATGGTAGCCTTTTTTGGTCTTCGCCAAAAGAACGACTTGGTAGCCATTGTCTTTTACAGACTTATTTTTATGATCTTCACAAACAAAAAACTCACAACCAACAATTGGTTTCATAGGAACTTCTGTTGGTTCCTCGCCTTTTTCAACAGCTTCCTTATTTTTGGCTTCAGCCGCTTTATTATGGTATAAAATATCCCGAACAAAGTGAAAAGCACCCATCAAATTGGCGTGATCTGTCATTGCCACAGCCGGCATTTTTTGCTGAGATGCCGCTTTAACCAATGCCGCAACACTAATCGTGGATTGCAAAACCGAAAATTGAGTGTGATTATGCAAATGCACAAAATCGGAATCAATTAAACTCTGCTTATTATCTGAAAGTTCCTGTTTCGAAATTGGTGCGGTTTGTTGGCTACCCAATTGCTGGCGAATCTTGTCAGAAGCTTCCTTTAAATTAATATGTTGCAACCCGATGAGTTGAATTTCTCTTGGATTTTTTAATTGAAAATCCTCAAAATATTCCTGTTCAACTTCTAAATCATTTTTGGTAAAAACTTCTGTACGAATTAATTCGAAAAAGCAACGCGTTGTTGCCTCAACATCGGCTGTGGCGTTGTGTGCTTCGCCAAAAGGTTTATTGAAAAGATAAGAATGTAGTTCGGTTAATGTAGGTAATTTGAATTTACCTCCACGACCTCCAGGAAGTTTCAATAAAGACGCCGTAACTTCAGTACAAGTATCTAGAATTGGCATTGAACTCATTGGACTTTCAACACCCAATCTATAAAATTCGCAACCCATAATATTGATGTCAAAACCTAGATTTTGACCCACAATAAATTTGGTTTTCGATAAAGCAATATTGAATTTTTCTAAAACTTCGGCTAAAGGAATTCCTTCAGCTTCGGCCAATTCAGTCGAAATACCGTGAATTCTTTCGGCATCATACGGAATATTAAATCCCTCAGGTTTCACCAAATAATCCTGATGTTCTATGAGTTTTCCCATATCATCGTGAAGCTGCCAAGCAATTTGAATACATCTTGGCCAGTTGTCCGTGTCAGAAATTGGTGCGCCCCAACGCTTTGGTAATCCTGTAGTTTCGGTATCGAATATTAAGTACATAATTGAATTTTAAAGCTTTGTAATTACCAAAAATTACATTTAGCAATTTTCAAATTTAGAATTTTTTAGTTGAAAATATTTTGGAAGTTATCAACAAAAATGATCCAAAAAAAACCAAATAAATTAGCATCTGTATTTTTTTGGATGTCGTAGTAATTTATCAAATAAATTGGTGAAATACGCATTGAAAACTCCTAAATACATCTATTTTAATTGATGTTAAAAAGCATAAAAGATGTTTCTTAACAAGAACTTATTAAAACAATTCAAAGCAAAAAAATTATTAATTATTATCCATATTTAATATTTTGTTAAACTATTTGTATACAAATTCCCAATTTACATTAATATTTTGTTGAAATCATAAATTTACAAAGCATTTGTCTCAACACGTTAAAAAGTGACAAAACAAAAAATGAGCAACAAAATTAAATGGTATAAAAAATCCTAAACTGCTAAACAGAAGCCGGAAAATGGCACAAAACCATTTTGGGTATCGTATATAAGTAAATAATAAAATTGACAACTTTATTTCTTTTTTTAAATTTGCTCCCATTGTTATAGTTATAGCCCTTTTTTTTGGGTTGTAAAAAAGAAATACACTTAAAAAAATAGTTAAAAATGAGTACTACATTATTCGACAAAGTATGGGATTCGCACGTGGTGCGTCAAATTGAAGATGGACCAGACGTGTTTTTTATTGACCGTCATTTCATTCACGAAGTTACCAGTCCTGTTGCTTTTTTAGGTTTAAAGGAAAGAGGAATTTCGGTTTTATATCCAGAACGCACTTTTGCTACTGCCGATCACAACACACCAACGATAAACCAACATTTACCTGTTGAAGACGCATTATCTGCCAATCAATTAAAGGCTTTGGAAGAAAATTCCAATGAATACGGCATTAGCCACTGGGGTTTAGGAAATATAAAAAACGGAATTGTTCACGTTGTTGGTCCTGAAAACGGTATCACTTTGCCGGGTGCAACTATTGTTTGTGGCGATTCACACACTTCTACTCACGGTGCTTTTGGGGCAATTGCTTTCGGAATTGGAACTTCTGAGGTGGAAATGGTGCTTTCTACGCAATGTATTATGCAACCGAAACCTAAAAAAATGCGCATCAACGTAACTGGAAATCTTCAATTAGGAGTTACTCCAAAAGATGTTGCACTATATATTATTTCAAAATTATCAACATCAGGCGCTACTGGTTATTTTGTGGAATATGCTGGTGATGCTTTCGAAAATATGACAATGGAAGGTCGAATGACCGTATGTAATTTAACTATCGAAATGGGTGCTCGCGGCGGAATGATTGCTCCAGACCACACTACTTTCGATTATTTGAACGGTCGTTTGTATGCTCCAAAAGGTGAAGCTTGGGATAAAGCTGTGGCATATTGGAAAACTCTAAAAACAGATGCTGACGCAATATTTGACAAAGAAATCAACTTTTCAGCTTCGGATATTGAGCCAATGATTACTTATGGAACTAATCCTGGAATGGGATTAGGTATTTCTAAAAGTATTCCAGATTCAAAAGACGTTGCCGAAGGCGAGGAAACGTATGTAAAATCTTTGGCTTATATGGGTTATCAACAAGGTGAAGCGATGATTGGAAAACCAATTGACTACGTTTTCTTGGGAAGTTGTACCAATGGTAGAATTGAAGATTTCAGAGCTTTTGCATCGATAGTAAAAGGAAGGCAAAAAGCGGCAAATGTTACGGCTTGGTTAGTTCCGGGATCACACGTTGTTGAAGCACAAATCAAAGAAGAAGGAATTCTTGATATTTTGACTGATGCTGGTTTTGTATTACGCCAACCAGGATGTTCTGCTTGTTTAGCGATGAATGATGACAAAGTTCCTGCCGGAAAATATGCAGTAAGTACTTCTAACAGAAATTTTGAAGGACGTCAAGGTCCAGGTTCAAGGACATTGTTAGCAAGTCCGTTTATGGCTGCTGCCGCTGCTGTTACAGGAGTTTTGACAGATCCAAGAGA
>NZ_JAYWCK010000169.1:0-34683 GCF_043780635.1 Flavobacterium sp. | reverse complement strand
GCTGTCAAAACGTAAAGATTTGATTTATCTAATGGACCTTCACTATTGAAACTTCCATTTTTAACATAGCCAACACCATTTATAAATACTTTTTCGTGTGAAAGCGCAATCACCATCTTTCGCCATATTTCCTTGGTCACTGGTTTGAACTGAAATTCTTCCACTTCATAAATATCAGCATTTAATAAAATAGCATCCGTATCTGTTTTGTGAACCTCGCTTTGCTCATCTGATTTTCCACTTACTTTTAGATATGGAATTCTAATTTTATGCTCAATCCCGGTACTATAAAAAATATCCGTATTCGTAGTATTTCGGTATTTGATTTCAAGTACATTTTCGTGTTTTACTTTACACCAAATTACCTCCGACAAATGAGTAATTGTTGGAAAATTTACATTTGAATTTACTAATCTAACTCTGAATTGTTGATCAATATAATCAACCATATCAATTGTAAACTCATAGACTTCGTAATTAAAACGATTATAAATTGAAGCTGCAATTACATTTACATCGATGCCGGTGTATGTATTTGCAAAAACAATTACATCAGCATTTTTAGTTTCATCAAAAAGGATTTCTTCTATCAAAAACCAAGCAGAACCAACAGCAAAGTAATTTCCGATAACTGCCCATTCCGGAAGTGCTCCATTCAAAACAAAAGAATCAGAAACTAATCCGGTTGTGTAATCGTAAATATTTCCGGATTGAAAATATAATCCAGTTTTGCCACTACCAAGATTATACTTGAAGGCATCGCGTTTGTCTTTTATTCCAATATTATTAGTCATTTTTACAACCGGAACATCTATCTCAGACAAATCGGTTTTAATAACCTTTGCCACATTAGTTTCGTAATTCGATTTGAATTGTGTTGTAATAATGTCAGCACTTTGAAACTGTTGAAATTCTTTGTAAGGCTTCAAGACATCTACTTCACAGCTCAACGTATTCTCATCATTTTTGTAATTTTCACTATCGCCAAAAGTAATTCTATTTGCAAATCGAAAAGAATTTGATTTTGAAATGTAGAAGTAAGGTGTATAGATGCCAAATTCTGTTACTGAAAAGTTTTTGTTTACAGAATATCCTAATTGATCCTTAACCCAAAGCATAAATATTCCAACGGCCAAGCCACTAAAAATTGGTGATGTTTGCCAAGTAATATTGTCCAATGAATACTGTAAATCTAATCCATCACTATTTACATTGAAAACATTCAAAGTACCACCGCTTGGAGAATTTACCACATCCAAAGTGAAATTATTAATGTTCAAATAAGCCGGCATTGTTACACTTTGTAATGCTCTTAACCCATTAGAATCTTCTACCTCAACATTGAATGTCATAGCACGATAAGCTGTGAAAATAATAGGATTTGCAGTATTTGGATTTGTAATAAATGGTTGTAATAATTTTGTGGCCAAATGATTTGTGACAACATTAATTGTACATCTGTTTGATTCTTGACCTATTTGTGGTGTGAATGTTACGGAATTAATACTGAAAGCCGGTACTGTAATTTCATTTTCAATGTTTACATCTACAAAATAGTCACTTGTTCCAGTGAACACCACTCCCGAAAAGTTAGCTTCTATGGTTACAAAACCAACTCCTGAACCTGCTGGAGCATTTAATGTTGTAACCGTAAATAATCCGGTTGAATTATGATCTAAATTAAACGCGTTTTTATAGTTCACATTTACGAATCCTAAATATCTATCAGGATGAATTCCATCGTCTGGAACAAAAACTGGTAACGTAACCTGGCCAGAACTTAATCTGGAATCTTTAAATATTTCATTGAGTGCCAAACCTAATGAAGTTTCTCCGATGTTGAGTATATCATCTACGCTTGGAACTGAAACGAATTCGAGTGTTATTTTTGAATATGCCATAATTTATCTATTTGATTTTAATAACTTCCATTGCCCTTTTCCGTTCGGCTTCAGATTAAAAAGAAACCCTTTTTCTTTTTCACTGTTCTCGTTTATGAATTCAACAAGTCCATAAAAATTCATAATCTCTTTACCTAAAATTACGGTTTTACCCTCTACCATTTGCATCACTTCAAAATTACAAGTGTGCTCAAATTCTATCCATTCCGGGAAGAATCTTGCTTTTAAAAGGTCTGAATTTTTTACATTTCCATTTTCAGCATATTCAGGTTTACCAATGAATTTTGTCTTTAATTGACTATTGGCCGTTGAGCTCCCATAACTAACATAATCTGATAAATACTTCTTAAAACCTCCACCAAACCACCACGAATGACGAACTAAGCAATTGAAAGGCGAAAACCTTAAATTTGTGGCCGTTTCAGGGTTGAAAATACCTGTTGGTTCTTTCTCAAAATCATCCTGCCATTTTCTTTGCTCAAATACGGAACCAATACCACGTTTTAAATCCAAATTAAAAATATCGCTATCATAAGAAGTGTCTTCAGTATCGTTTAACGTCTTTGGTTTTCGCCTCGCAAATTCCATTCCATAAGAATCTGAACGATATTTTGATATTTTAGAATAAATCTCTTTTGCTCTAGTGATAACGGTTGTAAAATTTGCCTTTGTATTTGGTTCATCCAATCCCATTGCTTCTTGATAATCGCCTCCTTTTTCACTTCCAAATTCCAAACTGGAATAATAATAGTTTGTGGCCACTGATCGCTTCAGATTTTTGACTTGAAAAGGCAATCTAATAGTAACATTGTTATTGTAAAAAAATGACAATTCCTCAAGCCTTATCCGCTCTTTGAGTCCAAAGGTTTCAATTCCAATACCAACATTCCAAACTGCATCCAATGAAGCAATGGCATCTTTAAATGATGTAGTCAATGGTTTGAAAAGGTTTTCAACTTTTGGAGATTCAGTTGGTATTGGCAACTTATCAAAACCACGAACCCAAAAACCGTGAGATAATCCGGTAAATGCTCCTGGTCCATCAACCATATACCCAATATCAGTTCTTCCTAAAAAATCAGAATAAAAGGCATTTTCTTTGTTGGTTCCAATTGTCACTAAACGATCTACTAATTCGTGAGCCAATATTGCTTTCGTTTGTGATTTTTCAAAGAACGAATCCTCATTTATGAGTATCATTCCAGATTTTGTAGTGAAAGTCACATCAAAATATTTATTTCCTGTACCATTTGCAAGATCAGAATCTATGAAATATTCCATCGCTAAACTTTCTCCAACTTTCAAATTTAAATTCATTTGAAAGTCTGGTATTGAATATGTTTTATTGTTGACGTAACTAATATCTTCATTATTTGTTGCTTTCAATTCTAATAAAACCGTTCTACTTTTCAGATTAAAATTAGATCCATTATTGTAAACTGAAAAGCAAACACGTATGAAGGTATTCCTGTTTATTTGTTGTTTATTGACTACTGGAATAAATTTCAAATCACTGCCGATAACAGTGATGTTTTTGTCAATTACGTTATTGGCTAAAAACATCATCCCGGTAGCTCCTATAAATTCACTACCTTCAGAATCATTTAAAGTGTTTTGTGCTTCTTCGTGTGATTTTGTTTTTAAAGCTAAAGGGAACTCTCCTGTTTTCTTTCTGGTATTACCATCAGATGATACCACAAATAAATTTACGATATTATCAACTGTTGGAACTTCCCATTTGGACTTTAAAAATATTCTTCGACCATCTAATGCTACTGTAATTGGTTGCAATTCCGGTATTTTTTTACCGTCGATGGTAGTTATTCTATCAATCTCAATTTTTTCAGATTCCCGAGCCTTTAATGCCTGCTCAATTCCTCCAGAGTTGAATTTGATTGAAATTTGATTTTTCTCTGTTTCCCAAGTTGATAGGTCGAGATAACCGGAATAGGTCAATGTCCAAATATCAGAATGTGGATGTTTTTCCTCTCGCTTCATTTTGATTTCAGCATTTATCCCTTCGATATCATAAACTAACTGAATAAAATCTTTGCCGCTGCCAATGAATTTCAATGAGTTTGAAAATCTTGAAATGATACCGTGATACTGTTCGTGTCTGGCCAGTTCTTTTTCATCAGAAGTCCAGCCGATAGGTTCGTCAATCTCAATACTACCTTGTGATGATGTGTATAGGGTATATCTAATACGGTCAAAATATGATTGGTTTATATTTCCCATTAGTTATTCCAGTTAGTGTTTTTCATTTTCCACAAATGATGATTAATGTCTAATTTTGGAGTATTTACTGTAACGCTAGATTTATTCTTTTCGATAGCTTTTCTTGTCAATCTCATTTCCTCAATCAATTTTTCATTGTGAATATCGAATATTGCTCCCGCTTGATAATCATTCATTTTTCCATTCTGTAAAGAAATATTACTCAATATCGAAGCTCTCAAATACCTTTGATATTCATCTACTGAACTATGCACTTTATCGCCTTCAAGTAATTTTACAAGCGTATCAGTTTTAGGTGTCATTTCGATTGATCCACTTGCTCTTTCAATAATCTCGTGGCGACCACCGTCTCCAACATAAGCTAGTTCTGCAGGTCCACCATTACGACCATCTTTATATTTTGGAATTGGCGTGGCTAATATTACTCCTATCTGAATTGCACCCATAACACCAGCTAAAACTGCCATTGTAGGACCTAAAGGAAGGAAAGGCTGTGTTTGCAAGGCAGCTAATACCGCTAATGCAGTACTGATTCCAGCTTGTGCTACTGCAGATGCTTTATTGAAAACGGCCTGTTTATGTTGTTCTGCTCTTTTCTTTTTTTCTAACGCCTCATTCTTCTTATCTCGTTCTTTTTCGAGCAAATCCTTTTGTCTGGCATCATTACCTGCAAGTTCAATTTGCCTATCATAGTAATTATTGTTTTTATCAATTTCAGCCTCTATGTTTTGAATTTTGGCTTCAAAAACAGCATTTGCTAAATCAGTCAATCCAGAAGTTAACTGACTTGATATTTCCAATATTTTTGAAGCAGATATTTTTTCCTCTTCAACTGATTTATGTGATTTGTCTTTATTATTACTAACCTCTACTTCAGATAAATCTAACTTTGCTTTACTTAAAATTTCTGCTATTTTTTGCCTTTTATCTGCTGATAATCTTTCATTTTCTGGCAATGCATCGCTAGCCGCTAATTCAGTTTCAAGATTTAAAATTTGAAGTTTTAATGCTTCAATCGAATATTTTTTCTTAATCTCAAAAAGTGTTTTTTCGTGTTCATCAAGAGCTTTCTCCCTCTCATTGTGTTTCAACTTTTCTAAATTACCAAGAGCAAGAAACCTTTTGTTTTCTGCTTCTAATTCGGCATTTTGATTGACGTTTTGTTTTGAAAGTTTGTCTTCTAATTCTTTTTGATATTTTACCTCATCAAAGGCATTTATCTTTTCAATTTGTTTAGCGGTTTTTGTGTTTAGATCAATTAATTTATTAGAATAATCTTCTTCAATTCTTATAAGGTCATTGGCTGTTAATTTATCATTATCCAGTAAATGCTTCTTAGTTAAAAGCAATAGATCTTCTTGCTTTTTTTTGCTGTTTTCAAGAGCCTGTAAGCGTACATCATCACTTTGAGTTTCTTCTGATACAATTTCTTCATTTAGTTTTATTGTTTGCTCCAAACGTTGTCTCTGTAATTCATACAATGAATCAGACAACCTTTTTTCTAAATCCAATTTGTCTTGAGCTGCTTTTTTTTCTTTGGCTAATCGTGCTTTTTTCTCTGCATCTGTTTCTCCTGGTGGAGGAGTAGCTCCAGAAGTAATGTTGGGATCAACTGCTATTCTTGAAGCTCTTACTTTTTTATTATTCTCATCTATGATGGCATTTTGTTCTGCTAATGATTTTATCAAATCTTCTTTTCTCCTTTTCATACTTGCAGGACTCTCTCCAAAATTTAAACCATAATTAACACCTCCATTATCTCTTAATTTTTTATTGACTTCTGCTAATTGTTCTGCATACATTTTGGCATTTTTTTCGGTAACACCTAAAGCCAGAGCTGTATATTGACGAAACACTCTGTCATTTTTAATTTTATCCAGGATTAATTGTGATACTCTCATTATTTTTACTTAAATTTGTTCGTATATATATGCAAATATACGAAGTAATATTACATACGCAAATAAATTGCATATAAATATGCAAAATAATTTCATATTTTTTATAAAATGTTGACTATAAAAGAATTAAGAGAAAATAGAGGTTTATCCCAAACAGAATTTGCCAAAAAAATGGCAGTATCATTGCGTACTGTTCAAAATTGGGAAGCAAATCAGGATAAAATACCTATGGATAAATTAGTTAAAATTTATAAAGAACTTGAAAGCGATTTACCCAAAATAGAATCAATTATACATAAATCTAAAACAGAATTTAAACCAGAAATTACAGGTTATTACTACCCAAATGTTGCTGCTGCTGCTGGAATGGATAAGGAAATGCAAAATGACGAATTAAAAAGAATTCCTATCAACTTACCTAATTGGGAGAAAGGAATTGACTTTATCAATGTTTACGGAGATTCAATGTATCCAAAGTTTTGCTCTGGTGAAATAATCGGAATAAAAGAAGTGGAACTTCAATATCTTAATTATGGTTTTGCCTATGTCGTGATTTTGAAAGATGGTCAGGTATTGTTGAAATTCATTAAAAAAGGTTCTGATAAAGATCATATTATTTTAGAAAGTGAAAATAAGTTTTATGAATCAAAGGAATATCACTTGGATCAAGTGAAAAAGGTATTTATAATTAAAGGAGTAATAACAAAAACAACAATGTAATTATGGGATCATTTTTATTTGGAATAATAATATTTGTAATTTATTTTCTGCCTTCTATTATTGGATATAAACATAGAAATGCTAACTCAATTTGTCTAGTTAATTTATTTTTAGGATGGACTTTAATTGGTTGGGTAGTTGCTATTGTTTGGGCTGTATCTTACGAAAAGCCAGTTGAGGTAAGCCTAAATAAATCTAATTACGATAAAGTTACAGATCAATTAATTCAATTAAAGGAATTATATGAAGACGGAACTTTGACGAAACAAGAATTTGAAAAAGAAAAAAGGAGGGTTTTAAATAAATAAAATGTATACCTCAGATAAAAATATAATTGACTTGATTGACCTTTTGAAATATAAAAAGCAGATTATCTATGTAAAAGATTTTTGCAAAGAGATAGGACTGCAAGAACAAAATATTTCTAAAATAAAACAAAGTACTGCACATTTTACAGTAAGCCATATTGAAATGATTTGTAAAAAATATAATGTCAATGCAAACTGGATTTTTGGAGTTCAAAAAAATATCTTTAATCTTCCTGAACCCAAACAAATAAAGGAGTTACCATAAAAGAGTTACCGGCAACCCCAATAAATACTAAAAACATAAAAAAGTAACGAAAATGACAAAAAACAAATAATTGATAGCCTGAATTTACAGTAATTACAATAGGATAAAAATAGGGTAATAGTTTTCATAACCCTGAGGTCCCGAGTTCAAATCTCGGTCTCGCTACAAGATTAAATTCAATGAAGTTACGGGTTCGTGTTCACGAACCCGTTTTTTTATGTCTACAATTTCCTTACTTTTACAGGCAGTACACGTTTCAGTACACGATTTGCCAATGAAAACCAACTATTCTGAACCTAAAATCTTTACTGGAAGTGTCGAATTTTCCCAGTGGAACAAACTCTCAAAACAGGAACAAAACACTGCTCTTTCTAAAGATTGGTATGTGTATTATTCTTTCCGAAATCCACAAACTGGAAAATTAAAACGCGAATCAAACATAAAGTTAGACGCTAATAGATTTAAAACTGCAAAAGAGCGATTTGATGCTTTGAAATTTATTCAACACAATCTGTTGACTATTTTAAAAAGGGGCTACAACCCTTATCAAGACAATGCTGAACTGACCAACAAATATTTCAACAAAACCGACAAGGGTAGCAAGACAGAAATCTTAATTCCAGAAAAAGATATTGTCTTAGTAAACACGGCAGTTATAGTCGAAAAAGAGCAAACAATTCGGGAGGCATTTGAATTTGGATTAAAAAACAAAATTAATGTCCTTGGCAAAGCATCCTACACCAATTATAAAGGAAGAATAAACCGATTTTTAACTTGGCTTGACACTAACAGTTCATCATCAAGTGGAATTTCAACTTTAAATAAAAAAATACTCAATGATTATTTGAACTCCGTTTTGGAAAAATCAGGTGCAACCAACAGAAATAATACCAGAGCGGATTTGAGTTCTTTGATCCAACTTTTAGTTGACAATGATATAATGACTACCAATTTTGTGAAAAGTATCAGCATATTAAAATCTACACCTGAAAGAAATAAAACCTATTCGGTAAAACAAGAAAGTGACATTCTAACTTATTTAGAAAAAAACGACCCTATCCTACTCCTTTATATACAATTCATAACCTATAACTTTTTAAGACCCATCGAAGTAAACAGACTTAAAATTGATGATTTGGATTTAGAAGGGAAAAAACTTTTTGTTAGGGCAAAAAATAAAGCGGTTAAAGTTAAAATTATACCTCAAAAAATTCTTGACTTATTACCTGATTTAACCCAAATGAACAAAAATCACTACTTGTTCACACCAACAGCAATTGGAGGAGAATGGGAGGCAGAAGAAAACAATAGAAGAGATTATTTTTCAAAAAAATTCAAGACTGTTAAAGACAATTTTGGTATGGATAAAAATTATGGATTATATAGTTTTAGACATACATCCATAACTAATTTATATAAAGAATTCAGTAAAAATCTAACTCCTTTTGAAACTAAAAGCAGATTAAAGGAAATCACAGGACATCAAACTATGGAAGCCCTAGAAAAATATCTTCGTGATATAGATGCGGAATTACCTGAGGACTATTCCCATTTGTTGAAATAATGACTTATCAAAAACTTTTGCAAAAAAAACATTTGTTTGCAAAAAAAAGAAAACCTCTAATAAGGCAAGTTATATAAGATATACTTTAACTCTTATATTAACTAAAAACGTTGCAATAGTCGTGCATTGGTATTACTATGTTTTACAATGGTTTTACAATGGCTTTGCAACATTTTTGCAACGCTTTTGCAATTTTGGCAACGGTTTTTGCAACGGTTTTTGCAATGGTTTTACAATGGTTTTTATATCATATAAATAAGATTTATTTCCAATCTTATATTAACTAAAGACGTTGCACCGTATTTTGCAAAATTTTTTGTTCCCTTTTGAAAGTCTTATTTTCTCTCATAGAATTAAATAACCCCACATCTATAGAATTCCCATAATGAGGAAAACCGTAAAACACTATTAAATTTAATTTCTAAATTTGAAACTAAAATAAATACCCAATAAAATTTATCTTACAAACCGTAGATGTCATTTTTTATTGGTAAGTTTGATAGCAGAATAGATACCCCCCTATGACAACAAATCTTCTTGAACCTCGCAAGGCACTCAACAAAGCCTTTCTTAAAATAAAACCCAGCCGTTCTCACATTGAGGATTTCAAAACGAACCTAATTCAAATCTTAGATTCTGTTAATGAAAAGGAAAGCGAAGAATTTCACAAGAACTTGGTTATTGATTTTCTAAAAAAAACCTATTATGATCCCAATTATTCAGTAAACACAAAAGGACGAAATGATTTAGTGATTCACAATGGCAAAGATGCTAAAACTACTGTGGGTGTAATCATTGAAGCCAAAAGTCCTGTCAACAAAACTGAAATGATTACCGTTACAAATCTTAACGGGAAAGCATTGCAAGAGTTGGTTTTGTATTATATGCGGGAACGCATTACCCATAAAAACACCGAATTAAAGCACTTAGTCGTTACCAATATATATGAATGGTTTGTTTTTGATGCCCAACTTTTTAATAAACTGTTTGCGGAAAAAAAATCTTTTGTAAAACAATTTATTGATTTTGAAGAAGGCAGGCTTTCTGGAAAAGATACCAAATATTTCTATAATGATATTGCAAAACCATTTATAGAATCCCTGCAAAGCGAGATTGTGTTTGCCCACTTCGATATTCGAAAGTATGACAAACCTCTAAGAAATGTTGACAAAGAAGACGACAAACTACTTGTTGCACTTTTCAAATTACTATCTCCTGAACATTTGTTGAAATTGTCTTTTGCCAATGATAGCAATTCCCTAGACAAAAATTTTTATAGTGAACTCTTGCGCATTATTGGGTTAACCGAAGTCAAAGAAGGAGGAAAAAAACTCATTCAACGCCACAAAAAAGCCGACAGAAACTCAGGTTCATTATTGGAAAATGCCATTGTTCAACTGGACAGTCTGGATAAAATATCTCGTTTGCAAAATGCCAAACAGTATGGTGACACTAATGAGGAACGTTTGTTTACCGTTGCTTTGGAACTCACTATCACTTGGATAAATCGAATACTATTTTTGAAATTACTCGAAGCACAATTAATTACATATCATAAAGGAGATCGTAGTTATTCGTTCCTGAATGGCGATTTGATTGCAGATTATGACAGTCTGAACAGTTTGTTTTTTCAAGTTTTAGCAAAAAAGCCAGACGAACGCATTGACAGGGTAAAAACTATTTTTGCAAAAGTCCCTTATTTGAACAGTTCACTTTTTGAACCTACCGATTTAGAGCACGAAACCTTGTTTGTTTCACAATTGGAAGACCATATTCCTCTGAAATTATTGCCCTCGACGGTAATTAAAGATGCTGTTGGCAAAAAAGAAACTGGGTTAAAAGATTCTCTAAATTATTTCTTCTCCTTTCTTGATGCCTATGATTTTGCCAGCGAAGGAAGCGAAGATATACAGGAAGACAACAAAACCCTGATAAATGCCTCGGTTTTGGGATTGATATTCGAGAAAATCAACGGCTACAAAGACGGTTCCTTCTTCACTCCTAGTTTCATTACAATGTATATGTGTAAGGAAACCATTCGTAAAGCGGTGGTGCAAAAATTCAATGAAACCAAAAACTGGAATTGCATTGAGTTTGAAGAATTGTATGATAAAATCGAAGATAGAAAAGAAGCTAATACCATCATCAACAGCCTTAAAATATGCGACCCTGCTGTGGGTTCTGGACACTTTCTCGTTTCTGCACTGAATGAAATCATTGCCATTAAAAATGATTTGCGGGTTTTGCAAGACCATAGTGGCAACAGAATCAAAGAATATCATTTTGAAGTCGTAAACGATGAATTGATTGTGACAGATGAAGATGGTATTCCATACTCGTACAACCCAAAAAATAAAGAAAGCCAGCGCATACAAGAAACTTTGTTTCACGAAAAGCAAACCATTATAGAAAACTGCTTGTTTGGTGTAGATATTAACCCGAACTCTGTAAAAATTTGCCGTTTGCGCTTGTGGATTGAATTACTGAAAAATGCTTATTACAGAGCCAACACCAACGAGCTGGAAACCCTGCCCAACATTGACATTAATATAAAATGTGGCAACTCCTTGATTTCTCGTTTTGACTTAGATGCTGATTTAAAAAAAGCCTTGAAGCAAAGCAAATGGAATATAGAAAGTTACAAACTGGCTGTTTCTACCTACCGTAACGCTGAAAGCAAGGAACAAAAGCGGGAAATGGAACGACTTATTACCGACATTAAAGGGAATTTTAGAAGTGAAATAGGCATAAACGATCCCAAGAAACTCAAACTCGAAAAACTCAAAGGTGAACTCTTTAATAGCACCCAACAAACGGGCTTATTTGAGCGAAGCAAAAAAGAGCAAACCGAGTGGAATAAACGAGTGAATGTGCTTGCTGCTGACATAAAAACGCTGGATACTGAAATAGAGGAAATAAAACTGAACAAGATTTATGAAAATGCTTTTGAATGGCGTTTTGAATTTCCTGATGTTTTAAATGACGAAGGGGATTTTGTGGGATTTGATGCGGTGATTGGGAATCCGCCTTATGGGATGATAAATAATAATGACATCTATTTTTTAAAAAATTACAAAACTTTAGAAGGACGATTTGATTTATTTGAAGCATTTATTGAAAACGGTCTAAATATTTCTAAAAACAATGGGATTTTAAAATACATTCTTCCAAATACAATACTAACAAATTTATATTCAAAAAAATTAAGACAAACTCTAGTAGATCAATTTAATATAAATGAGATAACAAATTTTGGAATGGATGTTTTTGATGAAGCAACAGTTCATACTTGTATCATTGGAGTTTTGAAGAATAATTTTAAACTAAAAACAAATATTAGAAGTCAAGTTTGGTCTAAAGAAGAACTTGATTTACCGTTTTCAAATTCTATACAACTTGAAGAAATAGTTGATCCTAATTCTTTCACTTTTGACATAACTTTATCAACTGATGAAATTAAATTATTTGAAAAAATAAATAGAAATAAACAACTTAAAGAGGTTTGTCATATTAGACAATGTATAAAAACTGGGAACGATAGTGAATTTGTAAAAAAATCAAATTTAAAATTGGATGAGCCTTGGAAAAAAACTTTGAGGGGAAAAGGAATTGGGAGATATAGTATTATTGAAGATGATATGTACCTAAAATACGGTGATTTCCTTGCAAGAAATTGGAAGAATACTACTTTTTATGAAACTCCAAAAATTGCAATTAGAGAAACAGGAAATAGAATTATTGCAACTTTAGATACTGATAATAGATATTTTTTAAGCTCACTTTATGCAATCTATCCAAAAGAAAAATTTGAAATAGGATATTTAAAATACTTACTTGGAATAATAAATTCGAATTTTGCCACTTTTTACATTCGTAAAATTGCATTTGATTTAACAGAAGGTGCATTTACAAAAGTTAGAACAAATCAATTAGGTAGATTACCAATCCCAAATATTTCAAAAGAAGACCAACAACTTTTCATCGAGAAAGTCAACGAAATTCTTTTCTCTAAATCCCAAGACCCAAAAGCCGACACGCTGGCATTAGAACAAGAAATAGATGCTATGGTTTATGAATTGTATGGTTTGAGCGAGGAGGAAATAAAAATTGTGGAGAATAGCTAATCTTTATGTGAAAAAATCAGTTGTGAAAATCAATTTACTAATACAAATACATTACAAGTTAAAATACTAAACAAATAAAAATGAATGAAATTCTTAGTGTAATTATTTTTTCTATTATTATTCTTTTCATTGAGATATATTCAGAAACTCATTTGAAAAATTATGGTAGATTCATTGAACGAATTGTTTATTTGTTGAGTATTAAAACACTTTTTAACCTTTTTAAATTTAGTGTTTTATTTGGTTTTGGGTATGTATTATTAAATCTGAATGAATCAAAAATATTATCTGAAACAGTCAGTAATAAAGTTGTTAATATAGATTTTAATAATCTGGCAATATATTTTATACCAACAGCAATATTTTCATTAATGGTAATATTAACCAATTCGAAAGAACTTTTTAGACAATTAGAAGACTATGCTATTGAAAATGAAACATTAAATAAAATATTTGCTAATCTAAAATATATCGTCTTTAGAATCATTTCCTATATTTTAACCTTTTTCATTTTTAAATGTACATTAGAAAACATAATTAAACTTCATAGTTATTTCACTCAAAATAATTTATTCGTTTTCGATTGGCTGAATATCAATGATAGCAACATTGACAACTATAACAAAGGTGTTTACTTTTCTCTTTTATTAACGATTATAATATTCTTTTTATTTAATAATTCGTTCATTAAAAAAAATAGTGGCGATTGGCAATATCGCGAAATAAAATTTGATTTCTTAAAATACTTTTTCATAACAACAATTCTTTGTTTAGGATTATTTTTTGGATTTTTTTCAATATTTAATGGTCTGTATAACCTATTAAATTCAAGTTTATCAATTTGGATATCAAAAGAAAATATTTTGGGAATTTTACCTATTCGTGTATCTTCATTATTAATAATTATTTACCTTTTAACATACATATATAAAGAAATTTTAGATAAAGATATTATTTCATTCCTAATGATTGGTATTCTGCCAATTAGAGGTCTCCCTAATTATAAAGGAAATATAAACTTTGAAAAACGAGAAACATTATTCTTTTCACAAATATCATTTTACATATTGAATATTGCATTAGCTGAATTCTTCATAATAATTGGATATAAAACTATTTATTTAAGCATTTTAAATTTTGCTATTCTATTTATTTTAGACGATTTCAAAATTATTAATGATTATTCACAAGGTCTAAAGAGGGTTCTAATTTCTCATTTTATTAGGGTGTGGTTATTCAATATAATTATGATTGTTGTAGCCTTAATTTTACTATCAAATGAGGAGTACTATATAATTTTAACGATTTATCTAATATTTACTTTTATATTATTTCGATATTATTTCAAGAATTTTGCGTTAATTAATTTACAAAAAATAATATAAACCTACGGGAAAAACTATTGATAAAATGGTTTATGAATTGAATGATTTGAAAGAAAAAAATAGCTCATTTCATAAACCGAGCATAATTTTGAAACGTCAAGGTTCTTTTTAAATATAAAATTTTAAACAACGCATTTTTTAATAATTATGGAATTAACTGAGAAATTATTATCCGAATTACAAAGAAGACTTAAAATAGGAAACCGCAGAGGCGTTCACTTAAATGCTATTCCTGCAAATTCAAGATACAAGTTCGATTTAAACAGGCTTTCTCATATTGACAAAGACCTTCCAAACAATTTTATTAAATCGCTACTGACAGAGTTGCCACTTAAATTTAGAATAAGTTGGAAAGACAATGTTCCAGATTTAAACTCTCTTTTTCAAGAAGACCAAACACAATTAGTTAGAATTACCAAGGCATTTGAAAACCTGATAAATCAAACAGATGCAATTGAATCTGAAAAAGGGATTAATACTTTTGGATTTGGATTTCCAATTTTAGCAAGACGAGATAGAGCTGACAATAAATTAACTGTTGCACCAATCCTGATCTGGTCATTAAGAATTAAGCGAACAAAAGAATTTAATACTTGGGAAATACTTAGGAATGAAGACGACCCTATTTACATAAATGAAGTTTTAATAAATCATTTACAAAGTGATTCAGAAATTGAAATAGAGCAAATCCCAAGTGAAATGCTTGATGATGGCTTAATCAATAAAGCTGAACTTATTGAAATTTGCAGTAATCTAATAAAAGCAATAAATACAAAGTCACCAGAAGATTTAGAAGATACTTTTAAAAAGAAATTGGACACCATTACTGCGATTGGAGACAAGGCACATTATGAAAAATTACCTTTGAACTCCACTAATTCGTTTATTGATTTTAGTGGTTTATTCTCCATTTTTGAAGTTCAAAAACAAAATATAATCAATGATTATGGGGATTTAATGGAACTTGAAGGGGTAGATTTAGACCTTGAAGATATGGAGGAACATTCGTTTCAATCCATTTCATCGGTAGAAACGGATCCTTCACAACAAAGTATTTTGCATTCATTAGAAGCAACAAGGAATGTTTTAATACAAGGACCTCCAGGAACTGGTAAGAGCCAAACACTTACTGCTATTCTAGTTAATGCACTCGAAAACAATAAGAAAACAATTGTGGTATGCGAGAAAAGAACTGCACTTGAAGTACTTCATAACGCCTTGATTGTTATGGCAAGTCAATTCTCAAAATGAAATAATGGCTGGAAAAGTGATGCTTTTTGATGCTGAAACAGGCAAACGGGTCAAAGTGCCACACAACCATATTCAATGGGTACATAAACTTTTAAAATTAAAGGATTTTGTGTTACAACAATGCCTATTTGGTTTGCATTTAATCAATGAATCTACGAAAAAGGGAATTGCCATAGTTGAGTCAGAAAAGACAGCTTTAATGATGAGCTTATTTTTACCCAACTATATTTGGATGGCAACGGGTGGTAAAGGAAATTTTAATAAAAAAATGCTTTTACCCATAAAAGGCTACACTATTTTGGTTTATCCTGATAAGTCTGAATTTAGTGATTGGAACAAAATAGCATTAGAACTACAAAAAGAAGGTTTTAAAATTAAATGTAGTCAATATATTGAAGACAAAAATGTTCCAGATGGAACGGATTTAGCAGATATTTATCTTGAAAGCAGAACGAATAACAACCCTGTTAAAGTTCAAAAGCAACTCACTAAAACAGAAATTGAAGTCAGTAGATTGGCAAAGATTAACCCTGAAATAATTAACCTTATTAGAACTTTTGACTTGTTGGATAATGAGCATAATGGGATTAATGTCTTTTAAAAATATTTCAATCTTAAAAAAAAATATGATGTGATTAAATAAAAAAAGTGAATATTAATATCATACTTTAGCTATATCAAACCTGAAAAATAAAAAATGCACGTTCTTAAAATAATTCACGGCTACCCAACTTATTACAATGCAGGCTGAGAGGTTTATAGTCAATCTATTTACAACGAACTTAGCAAGCAAAACATTCAATAGTCCTCTATGCTTCTAGCCTTTTGGCTGATTTGTCCGAGAGGATATTTTCTAACTAGAAGTATTGGAAAATAAAATAACTTTGAGTTGTGTTCAGTGGAAAAATCATTCAATATATAGAAAATAAAATATTATAAACATTTAAAAAAAGTTATGAAGTACTATCATTTATCACCCCCTGAAAATAAAGATTCTATTCTGTCTAATGGTTTAATATCAACGGAAAATCAGATATTTTTATTTACTAATCTAGAACAAGCAATTCATATAGCTACAAATCAAATATTTATTTATGAATATTCCATTTTTGAGGTATCAAAAGAGGGAATCACAGGTAAATTATTGAATGATAATGTAGGTGAATTTGGTGCTAAATATCAATGGATTCTTGAACAAGAATATGTTGAAGCAAAATTTATTAAATTTATCAAAGATGAATCACACAATTATATTGATATTGCAATTGAATCGGATGCAATCAGGTATAGAGCTTTAGGTTTTTCCGAGGCACAAATCATACAACTTATGTGTTATTGCCCAAATAAACTTGAACGTTATAATGAAGTTCACGGTACAAATTTCACTCTCTTAGTAGCAAATGAATCTCGCTTAAAATAAAAAATATTTATTATTTTGAAAGTAATTGCTGTCTGGTGAATATCTAAAAGTTGTCAAACAGAGAGAAAATATGAAAACTGTCAATGCGATTAAACAGTAAGAATATTTCAATAATAATGATTAAAATCAGTATCCAGTGATTATTTGGAGACAACAACCAGCGTTGGAAAGGTACTATTCGAAAACTGTGTAAGTTTTCGAATAGTACCCCCTTTAAATAATCTAATTCATTATTCAATTACTGTCAGGCATATTCCAATATGATCGCTTAATTTTTTATCTCCGTTGAACTGTTCAATTTGAATTTCTCGATTCTTAATAAACTTTTTTGAAATTAAAATATGGTCAATATTATCATCTAAATTTCCTGTTGATTTATCCAAATCAAATTGATTAATTATATTATTTAAATTTTCACGGTATTCCTTACTAG
Source organism: Flavobacterium sp. (assembly GCF_043780635.1). Lineage (GTDB taxonomy): Bacteria > Bacteroidota > Bacteroidia > Flavobacteriales > Flavobacteriaceae > Flavobacterium. Next base: position 17,173 of record NZ_JAYWCK010000169.1, on the reverse strand, counting down.
GATATATCCAGCCAGAAAGCGATATATTCAAATCCCCTACCAAACAAACATTTTCATTTGCAAAAATTTTATTAAAATCTGATTCTTGCTCATTAAAATCTTTCACGAAACGGTCTTTATCCCTACTGTAACCAAAAATTCCAACAATAGTTCCATATACTAATAATTTTCCAAAAGCAGTTTCTAATTCAATTGCCAAACTTGTAAATTCATCAGTGGTTTGGATCCTTTTTTTTATTGGAAACTTTGAGTAAATACTAACCCTGTTTTCCCCTTCTCTATAAAAATTAACATTGTCCTGATTCTTTGACAAAGGTTTTGAATGTTGCGCAAAATAATTTTCACCTAGATCAAGTAACGTTGAGTTAGTTTCAGTTAATACAATAATATCAGCATCATAGCTTTTTATCAATTCGATTATAGATTTTAATTTTGATAAAATCAATAATCTTTCAATGTTGAAATTTATTATTTTCATTTAGGGTTGTTTTTCCTGTAGTACCTCTAACTTTTTTAGACTTTAATATTCCAAGTTATGATTATCAACCGCTCCCTTATTATTTTCAAAGTAGCGAGAACAGCTTCCTCTTTTGGTAAGTCCCCATAAACCAAATTTTTAAATGTGCTATTATAAGTTGTCTTTAAGTCTTCCCATACAGTGTCAAGTTCATAAAAAATTAATGCATTTGCGGGGTGATTTTCTAACCATTTATTGTTATTTTTAAAACTTACTATATCGTCATTAGCTACTGTCAATAACATTACTTCAAATTCTGGTGAGTGGAAAAAATCTAAAAATTCTTTTTGTTGCAATAATTGATGTAAGTCGTAAGTATGTCTGATTTTTTTCTTTAAATCATCCATAGCTTCATCTCCATAAGAGAAGCGCACAAGGCTCATAATTTTTTCGCAAAGTGTCCTTACTGGCTCTAAAACCAACACTTCAAAAGGTAATAATCCGTTTTCTTTAGCTATATCGGATTGTCCATTGTTAACCATCATATTTCCTATGTAGGAATCTAATTTTTTAGTAGTATATGGTTCAAAGTAACCAAGCCAAGTAGCTTCTATGATAATTACGTCTCTTACTTGTCCATAATCGCCTTTAAATTCTTTTGAATAGGCGTGTGCCGTTTTTCGGTTCATTCCCATTTTACGGGTTACTTCTGCAATTTTAATTTCTGGCATCACTGTATTTATCACTTCACTAATTTTTTTAATTTTATTAGTTAGTTGATTGTTAGTTTCTCCCTCACGTCTTAATACAACAAGATCAATGTCCTCTGAAAATCTTTCTATTAGGTTAAAGCATTTTGAAAGAGCTGTTCCGCCTTTAAATATGGTTTCTTTGCCAATGGTATTATGAAAAATAGTATGTAAAGCAAAAGTGACCCAGTAATCTTTCTCAACATATATTTCAGGAATATTCATCTGTTGAGCCGTAAACTGCACCGCTTGTCTAAAAAGTTGTTTATTTAGGTGTAGCTTCATATAATATTCCATTTTTCAGTTTTAGTCAACACTTTATCAACTGACAATTTATATTTAGTAATAGGGTTTAATGTTTTATATAATGATTCAGCAAGAATACTTTCATTCAATTCATCTAACAATGCTCCTAAAAGGGCTTTTGTTGCTGGGGGATATTTAAATGCTAAACGAACCATTGTATTTTTATCCTTCTCTGATAAGTCTTTAAGAATAGCTAACAATCGTTTACAAGAAAATTCAGGACTAGTATCAGGGATTTTTTGGATGTACCGAATAACATCTAACAGTTGCAACAAAGGAATATTCTCTTTGGTAATCGTATTTTTTTGTTTGACAAACGAAATCGTAAAACGTTCTCTTTTAAAAGCAGTACGAACTTCTTTTTTGCCTATTTGTATAGTATTACTTACTTGGGTAGTAAGACCTAATTGATTATATATACTATAGCCCGTTAGGTATCCGATTATTTTTCCATCATTTTCCATCAAGTCTTTTACTATTTGAGCTTGACTGGGTTGCAGTTTTCCAAAAGGTGTACTTTCAGGTTTATAATATTTACCCTTTGAAAGTTTGGATATCTTACCTGATTCTACCATTCGATTAAGGGCTTTTATTACGGCTTCTTTTTTATTCACCTCAGTAGTAAAATCAGCATAGGTGAATACATAGCCTTTAGGAAGTCTATCTATGGTAAACGATATGTATTCAGATGTTTTCATAGTTTTATTATGATGCAAATATAATTATTTTGTCCAGTTTATTGCAGAAAAAACTGGACATTTTAAAAATAAATTTGGAGATTAACGATGCGAACCCTAACTTTGTAGCTCTACAAAGTTAGGGTTCGCACTGTATATTGCCCTTTTTGCAGACTTATCTACGCCACTAGATCTGATTTTAGAAAGGCAAAAATAAAATTAAGCCCAAATATCTCTCCCGCATTCTCATATTTCCGTAAGCGAATTTAACAAAAGTTAAACTTCATTTTCAAATTTTAATACAATATCATACGCACAAAATCTAAAATCAAAATAAATAAATTAGCCTAAATAACTCCCATAACCCTAAATTTAAGATCCATTTTTGATTTAGTTGATAACTATCATAATCCGATTATTAACATTAATTAATTTTCATTAATTTAGCCAAAATAATTAATATTAACAGTACACGATTCAGTACACGATTTTGAATAAAATCAAGTAATATAAGGGTTTATTTGGATTATTTTTTTAATATTTTATCAAATTCATAACCCTGAGGTCCCGAGTTCAAATCTCGGTCTCGCTACAACAGAATCAAGGACTTAGGTATTTTACTTAAGTCCTTTTTCTTTTTGCGTGAGGAATTGCGTGAGGAATCATTTCCGAACACTCTTATTTTCAACGCTCCCATTTCTATTACAGAGAGTATTTTTGGGTCTAAATAATACTTCTCAATCACACTTGAATTAGAATTGAATAGTCCTAATTAACATTAAAAAAACAACTCACTACAACAAAAAATTGAACGCAATAGATTGGAAGAGATTAACCCTAAGACAATTAACCTTATTAGAACTTTTGACTTGTTGGATAATGAGCATAATGGGATTGGGAATGTTAATCTGTAACTACCTTTAAATAATCGAATTCATTATTCAATTACTGTCAAGCATATTCCAATATGATCGCTCAATTTTTTATCTACATTGAACAGTTCAATTTGAATTTCTCTATTCTTAATAAACTTTTTTGAAATTATAATATTGTCAATATTATCATCTAAATTTCCTGTTGATTTATCCAAATCAAATTGATTAATTATATTATTTGAATTTTCACGGTATTGCTTACTAGGATATCTCCAGCCAGAAAGAGATATATGCAAATCACCCACCAAACTGTAAATCGTCAGCAAAAAGTGGACTAATTTACAGCATTTATTAAAACAGCAATTAGTAGAATGATAGAGGGAACACTCTTGCGTTTTGGCAAACTTAACGTAAACAGACTTATAGTGGAGTTGAAGAGTAATGAATATAAAAATATTGATTACAATAGAATTACAATAGAATTATGCTTTATTTTTACAATCATTATGAAAATATTACTAATCGAAGACGAACCCGAATTGCAAAAAAGCATCAAACAATACCTTGAAATGGAAGGTAATGTAGTTGAATTTGCATCTGATTATAGTAAAGCTGCACAAAAAATAGCGCTTTACGATTACGATTGTATTTTGGTCGATATTACTTTGCCCAATGGTTCCGGATTGGATTTGATTAAAGAAATAAAACTAAAAAAATCGAGAGCTGGGGTTATTATCATTTCAGCAAAAAATTCGCTTGATGATAAAATTTATGGATTAGACCTTGGTGCCGACGATTATTTACCAAAACCATTTCATTTATCAGAATTAAATTCGAGAATAAAAGCATTAATTAGACGAAAAAGTTTCGATGGAAATCTTGAAATTATTGTCAATGAAATTAGAATTTTACCCTCCGAAAGAAGCGTTTTCGTGAATGGCAAGAATGTAGTCTTGACTTCAAAGGAATATGATTTACTATTGTATTTTATAGCCAATAAAAATCGTGTTGTTAGTAAAAATGCTTTGGCAGAACATCTTTGGGGCGATAATGCTGATCGTTTAGATAATTTTGATTTTATATACAATCACGTAAAAAATCTACGAAAAAAATTGCTAGAAAAAAAGTGTGAAGATTATCTTCAAACAATTTATGGAATAGGTTATAATTTTAAAACACAAGAATGAAGTTACTTGCCAAAACCAGTTTGTATTATTTGATATTTAGTATTCCTATTCTAATTTTCTCTGGGTTTATTTGTTATTATGTTATTACAACTGAAGTTAAGGATAGTAATAATGAATTATTGCTTAATCGTAAATTTCAAGTGGAACACTATTTGAAAAATAATGATAGCATTGCTTTACTTTTAATCACAAAAAGCAAGGAAGCCCAAATAGATAAAATCGCACATTCTAATTTTAAAAACGGAACAAAAACAATTTTCTCTGATACTTTAATTCTTGACAAAGAGGAGAACGAGTTGGCGGCTAATAGAATGATTACTTCTATTGTAAAAGTTAGAAATACCAATTATCAAATCAAAATTTGGCGAAGTACATTAGAATTTGACGAATTAATTGAGGGTATTTTTTATTTATTGGGTTTTATTTTATTTTTCTTTTTTTTGATTTCTTTGTTGATTAATTTTTGGGTTTCAAAAACACTTTGGAAACCTTTTTATAAAGCCATTCAGAATTTAAAGAATTTTAGGGCAAGTGATAATGAGCTTCCAGAATTTGAAAAAACATCGGTGAATGAATTCGCAGAATTAAATAATTCTCTTCATCAAATGATGGAAAAAATGATTGTCGATTATAATGGTCAAAAGAAATTCACAGAAAATGCTTCCCACGAAATTCAAACACCATTGGCAGTAATAAAATCGAAGGTTGATTTACTCATTCAATCTGAAAATCTAAAAGCAAACGAAGTGGAGCTAATTGTTGCTATTGATGATGCTTGTTCCAAATTAATTAGATTAAACAAATCATTATTATTACTTACCAAAATTGAAAACAGACAATTTAAAACCACTGAAAAAGTCTCCGTCGAAAAAATTATAGATCAATCGTTGCTTTTATTTGAAGAACATATTAAAGCGAATAAAATTAAAGTGCTAAAAAATATTGAAGAAGATTTTTTAATTAACATGAATGCCGATTTATGTTTGGTACTTATTAATAATTTGTTTCAAAATGCTATTAGACACAATAATGAAGGGGGTGATATTGTCATTTTTATTAGGAATAATGTAATTTCGATACACAATACAGGCAAGGAGGAACCACTAAATAAGGCATTACTTTTTAAACGTTTTCAAAAAAATTCAACTTCCCATTTATCAACAGGACTAGGTTTAGCCATAGCCAATGAAATAGCCGAAGTAAGTGGATTATCTTTAAAATATATGTTTATAGGCAATAGACACCTCTTTACTTTAAAAGTAATTGATAAAGATTAATTGTAAATCCATTTCGATTATAAATTTTATAGTAATGCAAAAATTCATACTCCTTTTATTGGTTTATTCGTTTTGTACTTCTTGTAATGTATATAAATCATTACGTTTTGGAGGCATTCCTAGTCAAGCCGATTACAAGCATTTTCCTCAAAGAATTGTGAGTAATGAAAGCCCTGTTTTTAATTTTTTTGAAGCCAATAAAGATTATGAATTAAGCGAGAAAATTGGCGTTATTAATCGTGATCTAAATTCTACCAATATCAGCCTAGATAGTTTCGCTACAATACATAAAACAAATGCTCTATTAATTATACGCAACGATACTATTTTATATGAAAATTACAGTAAAGGATTTAATGAAACTTCTGTTTTCTCTAGTTTTTCTATGGTGAAACCGTTTATTTCAACCTTGATAGGAATAGCGATTGATGAAGGTAAAATAAAAAGCGAAAATGATTTTATGGTGACTTATCTTCCTGAATTTAGGGCTAAATTAGGATGGGAAAAGATTACAATTAAAAATTTGTTACAACATACCTCTGGCATAAAATTTAGTGACGGTTTTTTAAATCCAATATCTGATAATGCTGAATTTTATTGGGGTAATAATGTAAGAGCTGAATTGATGGATTTAAAGTTGGAGTGTTTACCCAATGTAAAATTCAAATACAGTAGTGCCAACACCTTATTATTGGGCTTGATTATTGAGAAAGTAACCGGAGGAACTATTTCCAAAAATTTGGAAAATAAAATCTGGAAACCTTTAGGAATGGAAGCTACGGCAACTTGGAGTTTAGACCGGAATGACAATAAAGCAATAGAAAAAGCTTTTTGTTGTCTGCAAGCCAGAGCAATAGATTTTGCAAAGTTCGGGCGTTTGTATTTGAATAATGGCAACTGGAATGGTCATCAAATTATTTCAAAGCAATGGGTTTACAATTCAACACATTCGGATGCTGCCGGTAACAACAAACACTTTTACAATAATAATTGGGGAATTGGACCATTAAAATATGGCAGCTACTTTGCTGTTGGTTTATACGGTCAATACTTGTATGTCTATCCCGAAAAGAATATTATCATTGTTCGCTTTGGAAACACAGATACTTCTTATCATCCTAATTATTGGCAAAATATATTTCTTCAAATTATTGACCAGATGTAAAAACCACATCTTTTTTTAATAAACTAAAAAAACTGAATTGCTACCATTTTAGCATAGAATTAAAATAGAATTGTATCTAATATTTGTACTATAAAATTATTTACAATTAACTTTTAAATCTTAGAAAAAAATGAAAAAAGTATTTTTAGCAATGGCAATCGCATTCAGTGCAACACTTTTTGCACAAACTGAAGCAAAAGAAAAAGAAAAAAAAGTAACCGTTCCTAGCGCAGTAAGTGGTGCTTTTGCAAAAGAATTTCCAGGAAAAAAAGCTGGATGGGGAATGGAAGATGGTGGTTATGAAGCCGAATTCAAAATAAACGGTAGTGACGCCTCTGCTGTTTATGATAAAGCTGGTCATCGTAAGGCTTTGGAAGTTACTATTAAAACTGCCGAACTTCCTGCTAATGCTTTGCAGTATGTAAAGAACAATCACCCAGCAACTAAAATCACGGAAGCTGCAAAAATCACTGATGACAAAAATGTAGTTACCTATGAAGCTGAAATTGGCAAAGATGGTAAAACGTATGATGTGCTTTTTGACGCATCTGGAAAATTTATAAAAATTGTAGAAGGGGATTAGTTTATTTGGTTTAGTTAATGGGCAATTAAGAAATTGATTGCCCTAATTTTTTTAATATAATACTTAAATCCCCTATACTATGAAAAAAATAATTTATGTTGCACTATTAATTTTGGGCACATTTTCCAATGTTTATTCCCAAGAAAATGACACTATCCAAAAAAATAATTTTTTAAGAGTTTACTTAGACCAGAACACCAATGATAATAGCTATGTAAATTATCTTAAAGTTCATTTGTGGTATGTGAATTATGTACGTGACCCAAAGCAATCACAAGTACATATTTTTATAAATTCACAACCTACAGCTTCTGGAGGATTAGAATACAACATACGATTTATAGGAAAAGAAAAATTTGAAAAGAAAAATGATACTTTACAGATGATTGCCCCTGTTGATAACAGTAATCGCGATACTCGTGATCAGTTGGCTAATGTTATCACAATGGGTTTAATGCCCTATCTGGCTTTGAATGGTCAGCAAAAACATATGGCATTTGATTATACAGATAAAAGCAAACAGGTAGAGGAAAGTATTGATAAATACAAAAACTGGGTTTATACAGCTACTTTAAATACGGATTTGAATGGAGATAATGTTTCAACTGTAATTGTAGGAGACGCATCCTTTAGCGCTTCAAAAATTACTGAAAAATGGAAAGAACGTTTTAATATTTATGGGACTTTTGGAAGCAATAGTTATGAAACGACTACTTATAGTTCAGCGGGTTCAATATTCGTTAGAGGTATGGATGGATTAGTTGTAAAAAGTTTGACAGACCATTGGAGTTTGGGGTTGCAAGCGGGGTATTATGCCTCAACTTATAGTAATATAAAATCCCAATATTCAATTGCTCCTGGTATTGAGTATGATGTATTTCCGTATTCAGAATCAACAGATCACCTTTTCACATTCAAATATAGGTTGCAACCACTGTACAACACCTATATAGATCCAACAGTGTTTTCAAAAACAAAAGAGTTTCTTTTAAATCAATTGATTGATGCAACCTACACACATATTACAACTTGGGGTAATCTCTCTACAACTTTGACAGGTGCCTACTATCTGAATGTTCCAAAAGCGTATCGAGTAGATTTAGTTACCCAAATGAATTTTAGATTAGCGAAAGGGTTATTTTTTAATGCTACTGGATCCGTTGCTTTAATAAATAACCAAGTTTCGTTGAGTTCAATAAATTTAACTCCGGAGCAAATTATCTTGAGGCAGAAAGAAACACTTACCAATTTTAGTTACAATTTACAAGTTGGACTAAGATATACCTTTGGTTCCATATTTAACAATATTGTAAACCCAAGATATGAAAATGGAGTGAATGTAGACAATGAAGTAATACAACAAGCCAAAGAAACAGCTGATTAATCTAATTTATAATGAGGAAAAAAAATAAAGATTCTATTTTTAAAATAGCAGCTTTTATTATACTATTATTTTATGGATGCTTTTCTAATGCCCAAAATTTAGATATTAAACTTTTAAGGAGTATTAATCTTGGTGGTAAACAATCCTACGACCCAACTTTCAAAGTTATAAGTAATAGTGCATCACCTATAAGCATAGCGACTCCAATAATTATATATTCTATAGGTCTGCTCAATAAAGACGAGACATTACAAAAGAAAGGGATTTTCATTGGAGAATCCTTTTTGGTTAATGCTTTTATTACAGTTGCATTAAAAAACACTATCAAAAGAGACCGTCCATTTGTAACCTATCCTGATATAGAAAAAGAATCAGATGGCGGTAGCTACTCGTTCCCTTCAGGACATACATCCGAAGCATTTTCTACGGCTACTTCGTTAAGCATAGCATTTCCTAAATGGTATGTAATAGTCCCTTCGTATTTATGGGCTGGTGCAGTTGGTTATTCGCGTATGGATATAGGAGTTCATTACCCTAGCGATGTTTTAGCAGGTGCAATCGTGGGAAGCGGTTCGGCTTATCTTACTTATAAATTAAATAAATGGATTAATAAGAAAAAACAAAAAAAGATTTTTTTTGATGGAAAAAAAGAATAGAAAAAAGCAATTAATGAAATCAAATTTTAATTCTGATATTTACACTCTTAAAAACTACCTCAATGAAAAAATCACATTTTCTGTTACTAATCGGTTTTAGTTTTGCATCAGCAATAAGCCAAACCTACAAAGTTTCCAAAAAAATTAAAATCGTAGGTAATGAAGGTTGGGATTACCTGGCGGTTGATGAAGTAAAACAACATTTATTTGTTTCGCACGGAAGCGTTGTTAATGTGGTAGATTTAATTACAGACAAAACAATTGCGACAATTGTAGATACTAAAGGAGTTCACGGCATTGCTATTGCAAACGATTTGAATAAAGCTTTTATCACCGATGGTAAGGACAATGCGGTAACAATTGTAAATCTGGAAACCTTTGAATTAATAGAAAAAGTAACTATTGAAGGTCAAAAACCAGATGCCGTTTTGTATGACCAATTTTCACATAAGGTTTTGACTTATAATGCCAAAAGTAATGACGCAACAGTTCTTGATGCTGTTACCAATAAAGTGTTAAAAACAATTCCACTTGGAGGAAAACCTGAATTTTCGGTTACCAATACTAAAGGTTTGATTTATGTAAATATCGAAGATAAAAACGAAATAAAAACCATTGATGCCACCAAATTAGAAGTTACAGCAACTTGGAGTATTGCACCTGGCGATGAACCATCTGGACTAGCAATTGATTTAGAAACTAACAGATTATTTTCGGTTTGTGGAAATAATTTAATGGTAATTGTTGATGCCTCAAATGGGAAAACTATTAAAACCTTACCTATTGGAGATGGTTGTGATGGAGTTGCTTTTGATGCCAAAAAGAAACTGGCATTCAGTTCCAATGGAGATGGCACCATTACAGTTATAAAAGAAGAAAACGCTACTAACTTTTACGTTTTAGAAACTGTAAAAACTCAAAAAGGAGCACGAACAATAGCTTTGAACAAAACCACAAATCAATTGTATTTACCAACAGCTGAATTTGGTGCTAAACCTGAACCAACTACTGAAAACCCAAAACCAAGAGCAAGTTTAATTCCAAATTCTTTTGCAGTTTTAGTTGTTGAAAACAATATCAAATAGCCTGCTTTTTTTGTATAAATTTATCCAATGAAAAACATCCTTTGTTTCATTCTTGTACTGCTTACCATTAAGTCTTTTTCGCAAGAAAAGGACTTACAATTTTATATAGAAAAGGCACAAATCAATTCACCCTTATTGATAGATTTGTCTAATCAAATTAAATCAAATGCTTTAGATAGCTTGATTAATCGAGCCAATTATAAGCCCCAAATTACAGGAAATCTTAATGCTAATTATGCTCCAACTTTAAATGGATATGGATACGACACCGCTGCTACCAACGGTCAAGTAGTTTCGGGTTTGATAAGTGTAAATCAAAAAATTATTGGAAAAAGCATCGTCAATTCGCAAGCTGAAACATTCAAATTAATGCAAGATGGATTGCTTTTGAATAAAACTATTGCCTTAAAAGATTTGAATAAAGCCATAGTTTCTCAATACATAACTGCATCAGGAAGTTTAGAACAAATGGATTACAATCAAAAAATGATAAGCCTTTTAAAAAATGGAGCTGTTGTTTTGAAAAAATTGACTCAAAATTCCATTTACAAACAAACCGATTATTTGCTTTTTCTTTCGACGGTAAAACAACAGGAATTACAAGTTTTAATGCTCAAGCAACAATATCAAAATGATTTAAGTTTACTCAATTATTTATCAGGAGAAACAGATACAACATTTGTTAAATTAAAAAATCCAGATATTATTTTGAAGAATATTCAAAATAACGATAAAATTGTTTTTCTAAAACAATTTGAAGTAGATAGTTTGAAAATTAAGAACCAAAATAAATTAATCGACAACAATTACAAACCTTCTTTATCCTTGCTTGCCGATGGAGGATATTTATCGAGTTTTACATACCAAGGGTATAAAAACATTGGGCTTAGTGTTGGCTTAGGATTGTCAATTCCGATTTATGATGGTAATCAAAAATCGTTACAACATCAAAAAAACGAAACGGCGTTAGCTACCAATTTGGCATACAAAAAGAATTTCAACAAGCAATATGCGCAGCAATTATTAATGCTCAACCAGAAATTGAAACAAACTATAGAAACCGAAAACCAACTGCATTCGCAACTAAAAATTGCCGATGCTCTTATCGAAGCGGATAAAAAATTATTATTGTCTGGCGATGCTCAAATTACTGATTTTGTTATTGCAATCGGAAATATAATAACTATCAACAATAGCATTTCGCAAAATAAAATAAACAAGCTCCAACTTATAAACGAAATCAATTACTGGAGTTCTAATAACTAATACTATGAAGAAATTTATTTTATCTTTTTTACTAATCGCTATCTTTTTTTCTTCTTGCAAAGATACCACAGTTGCTGAAAAACCTATTGACGCAAGTGTTCCTGTAACATTAACTACAATTGACACCTCAGGAATTGCAAGTTATATTGATCTTAATGCAACGGCAACTTATCTGGTTAAAAATACTGTCAAATCTAATGCAACAGGTTATTTGAATTCGGTTAATGTAGCAACTAATGATTTTATAACCAACGGAAAGGAGTTGTTTTCTATTAAAACCAGAGAAGCCAAAGTTTTAGGAAACACCATCAATAAAATAGATCCATCTTTAAATTTTGGCGGTGCCATAAGGGTGCGTTCTAATACAAATGGAATTGTAACGATGGTCAATGTACAACAAGGTGATTATGTTCAAGATGGTGATGTTTTAGTTATAATTAACGATGCCAAAAGTTTTGCAATTATTTTGAGCTTGCCTTATGAATTGAAAAGTTACGTTTCAATTGGTCAGCAATTGACTGTTACTTTACCTGATGGTACATCAAGAATTGCAACAGTTCAAAAATTTTCGCCAACTGTTGACGCCACTTCACAAACGCAAAATGTTGTTTTGAAAATAAACGGCAAACAAGACATTCCCGAGAATTTAATTGTAAAGGTTCGGATATATAAATCTTCTAATTCCAAGACTGTTTCATTGCCAAAATCTGCCGTTTTGAGTGATGAAACCGAAACCGACTTTTGGATTATGAAAATGATAAACTCTAATACAGCAATTAAAGTTCCAATACAAAAAGGAATTCAAACAGAAGATAGAATTGAAATCTTATCACCCGTTTTAACTCGTGATGATAAAATTTTACTTACTGGAAATTATGGAGTAGCAGATACGATTAAAGTAAAAGTGATTAAAAAAGAATTGTAATGAACAACTTTTTTGTAAAACATAAAAATGGTTTAAGTGCCGTTATCTTCCTAATTATTTTGGGAGGATTTTTTGCGTATTCAAAAATGCAAACGAGTTTGTTTCCCGAAATCACGTTTCCAAAAATAAAAATCATTGCCGATGCAGGACAACAACCCATCGACAAAATGATGATTACGGTTACCAAGCCGTTGGAAAATGCCATTAAAAAAGTACAAGATTTAAAAACGGTTCGCAGCACAACCAGTCGTGGAAGTTGCGAAATTTCGGCTTTTATGGATTGGAAATCCGATATTGATTTGAGTAAAACCAGAATTGAAGCTCAAATTAATCAAATTAAAAATGATTTACCGCCAGATACTCAAATCACGGTCGAGAAAATGAACCCTTCTATTCTTCCTGTTATTGGTTATGCAATTGAAGGTAAAGGGAAATCGGCGATTGAGTTAAAAAAAATAGCCAATTTTACCATCAAGCCATTCCTTTCTCAAATTGACGGTGTTTCTGAAATTCGGATTATTGGCGGAAAAGAAAAAGAATATTGGTTGGCGTTAGATTTTAATAAAATGACTGCCCTTGGGATAACTCCAAATGCGATTTCGCAAGTTTTAAGCCAAACCAATTTTATCAAATCTAATGGTTATTTAGCTGATTATCGGTATTTATATTTAACAATTACCGATGCACAAGTTGATAAAAAAGATGAACTCGAAAACCTGGTAATTAGCAATAACGGAAAAGGAATTGTAACACTAAAAGATATTGCTACTGTAGAAATTAAAGAAGCAAAAGAATACATCAAAGTTAATGCTAACGGTAAAGAAAGTATTTTAATTGCAGTTATTAAACAACCCAATTCTAATTTAATTTCGCTTTCTGACGCAATGAATGTAAAGTTGCAGGATTTAAAAAAAATACTTCCAAAAGATATTACTATAAAACCATTCTATGAACAGGCAAATTTTGTAAATGATGCTGTAAAAAGTGTTACCGACAGCTTGTTAATCGGGTTATTATTAGCCATAATTGTTGCTGTTTTATTTCTGAAATCGGCGAAAGCCAGTGCTACAATATTAATCATAATCCCGGTAACATTAGGATTGACATTAATTGTTTTATACCTCACGGGAAATACTTTCAATATTATGACTTTGGGTGCCATTGCAGCGGCATTGGGATTAATTATTGATGATGCGATTGTAGTTGTAGAACAAATTCATCGCACACACGAAGAACATCCTGACGAGCCAACAGTTACTCTTTTGCAAAAAGCAATTCATTATTTGTTTCCTGCAATGGTGGGTTCTTCCATCAGTACAATCGTGATTTTTATTCCTTTTGTATTGATGAGTGGTGTTGCGGGTTCTTATTTTAAAGTGCTTACAGATACAATGATTATTACTTTGGTTTGTTCGTTTTTTGTTACTTGGTTACTGCTTCCCGTAGTTTATTTGTTGCTGTCTAAAGAAGAAAGAACCAACTCTGAAAAACAAGAAATAATTAAAATTCACGAAGTAAAAACCCAAAATTGGGTTGGTTATTTTATTGGGAAACCTATTATTAGTATTGCTTTTTGTGTTGTTTTAGTGCTGTCTATTTTTATTATTTTACCCAATTTAGAAACTGGTTTTTTACCTGAAATGGATGAAGGAAGTATTATTTTAGATTATGAAAGTCCACCAGGAACTTCACTTGAAGAAACGGATAGAATGTTGAAAGAAGTCGAAAAAATTATTATAAAAATTCCCGAAGTTGAAGCATATAGTAGAAGAACTGGAACCCAAATGGGTTTTTTTATAACCGAGCCTAATCGTGGAGATTATTTAATACAATTAAAGAAAGACAGAAGTAAAACCAGTAACGATGTAATTGACGAAATTCGTGCCAAGGTTGAAGCTACACAACCCGCTTTGCGAATTGATTTTGGTCAAGTTATTGGCGATATGTTGGGTGATTTAATGAGTTCTGTTTCTCCTATTGAAGTAAAAGTTTATGGAAATAATCAAGTAGAATTACAAAAAATAGCCAAAGAAGTTAGTGCCATTGTTGAAAAAGTAAAAGGAACTGCCGATGTTTTTGATGGTATTGTTTTGGCTGGACCAGCAATTAATATTCAACCTAATTACTCTCAATTGGCACAATATGGAATTACACCAACCGATTTACAATTTCAAATGCAAACTGCTTTGGAAGGTAATGTAGTAGGCAGTTTGTTGGAAAATGAAAAACTAACACCTATCAGATTGATTTATGCCAACGGACAGAAACGAAGTTTGGAAGACATTAAACAACTCAAAATATTTTTGCCCAACGGACAATCCATTCCTATTTCGAGTTTGGTTACTATTTCGGTTCAAAAAGGCGTTGCCGAAATTGAGCGTGAAAATTTACAGATGATGAGTGTCGTAACAGGAAGATTGGACAACCGAGATTTGGGAAGCGTAATGAAAGAAATTCAGACCAAAGTTACCCAAGATGTTCATTTGCCAAGCGGCTATTATATTGAATATGCTGGAGCTTACAAAGACCAACAACAATCTTTCAGAGAATTACTACTGATTTTAATTGCTTCTTCATTATTGGTTTTTGGTGTAATTTTATTTCTTTTTCGAGATTTCAGAATTGCATTGGTTATACTTTTAATTTCGGTTTTAGGAATTGCAGGCAGTTATATTTTACTTTTTATAACTAGAACACCATTAAACGTTGGAAGTTATACAGGAATTATTATGATTGTGGGCATCATTGCCGAAAATGCAATTTTTACATTCTTGCAATTTAGAGAAACTTTCAAGCTGACAAGAAATGTAAATCAATCTATAATTTATTCTATTTCAACCCGATTGCGACCAAAATTAATGACGGCTTTAGGAGCAATTATAGCACTTTTACCATTAGCAATTGGAATAGGAACTGGTTCAGAATTGCACCAACCTTTAGCCATTGCTGTAATTGGTGGATTTATTATAGCAATGCCATTATTGCTAATTGTTTTACCAAGCTTATTAGCACAAGTTTATAAAAACGAGAAACATTTTAAACATATTCTTGAGAAATATCAAAATTGAAATCTAAAATAACAACATTTGGTGATATAAATAAAATCCTAAAATTTAATATTCAATTTTGATTTAGTTGATAACTCTCAAAATTTGATTATTAACATTAATTAATTTTTATTAATTTAGCCTAAATAATTAATATTAAAAGTACACGATTCAGTACACGATTTTCAAGTAAAAGACTAAAAAACCCAATCTCTCTCTCGCTACTTAAAAATCAAGAAAAAAGGTATTCTACTTAATTTCTTTTTTGGGTGAGGAATTTTCTCCGAACACTCTTATTTTCAATGCTCCCATTTCTATTACAGAGAGAATTTTGGGGTCTAAATAATACTTCTCAATCACACTATTATTTGAATGCGAAGTCAGTAATCCTGTCTCATTCCCCATAACTTGATTCGCCCAACTGATATATGTTTTGCGTAAAGTCTTCAAACTTATATCTTTCGTAATTCCTGCGCCATTTTTATAATCATTAAAGGACAATAATTTGTATTATTTCAGAATACAGGAATAGATAATTCAATAAAAAACTACACAAATACACTAAAATTGAATTGTCTTTTAAAGATTTTTATATTTATTTCTTCTATAAAATATTCTTATACCCCCCAAAAATAACACTCCTGTTCTAAGTAGTGTTTATTTATAAATTTCTATGTGTAAAAATAAAAAAATATTTACTTTTTGTAAGTTTTTTTATAAATTTATAAAATTACTGTGTATTTCATCTGATTTATAATGCTTTTAATCGGCTTGTTTGAAATTATTTGTACTTTTACTCATTATAAAAATAAAAAAACACACACTATTTTATCATCAAAAAAAGTGTCTTTAATTTGATTTTTATATATAAGAAAAACAATACATAATTCAGTTTGTGAGAAATTTTTAGATAATAAAAACATATTCAATAATAATGCATTTAATAAATTTTAAAGCACAAATTAATTGAAAGGAAAAATAAATCTAAACTATAGATTCAACGATTTTTTTTTAAGCCATGAAGAAAAATTACTATATATTTATTCTTGTATTTTTATATTCTCTGTGCAATTACGGACAGTGTTCTCCTGATATTACTCTTCCTAGTATTACTCCTGGAATAGACCAGTCTTCTACTACTGATTTTGGTGCTTGTTTGGCCATCGTAAACGTAACTGATGCTGTTTTTAGCGATAATTGTTCTGGTGGAATATCTATAGCTTTTACCTTAAGTGGAGCTACTACTTCAACATCCATCTTAGGTCAAGTAGGAACATATTCTTTCAACAAGGGAGTAACTACTATCAATTATACCGTTACTGATGCTTCAAGCAACTCAATTACAGGTTCAAAAACTATTACCGTTACCGATAATGAAAACCCAACTATTAGCACTGTTCCTGTTGTTGCTACAACCAATACCGGATGTACTGCTACTGGAGTCGTTTTGACTGTTCCAACCACTGCCGATAATTGTTCCGTGGCTTCTATTACCAACAATCATCCCTCTACCACTTATTCTCTAGGAAACACA
>NZ_JAYWCK010000168.1:0-6382 GCF_043780635.1 Flavobacterium sp. | reverse complement strand
TAATTTTAATGAAACGAAACTTTATTTTGCAACTGGCAAATCAGAATTATAGCAATCGCGATACATTCTCCATTTACCGTCTTCCTTTTTGAAAAGTTCTATTGATTTTCCAGAATCCAGTATTTTTCCGTCTTTGTCCGAAAAGGCCCATTGTTCTTCTGCCGCCATCATTTCTTCGTTACCCCATATATCAATTGTTTTCATTGTGAATGTAGGTATTCCAGCTTTTATGCAACCAGTAAATTTTTGTTGAATTGATGGTCTTCCAATAACAGATTTTTCATTTGGGCCCATCATTTTTGCATCGGTTGTATAACAATTTGCCAGTGTGATGGAATCACCTCTGTTTAAAGCAATAACAAATGTTTCGCCAGCAGTTTCTATTGCTGTTCTCGCTTCGGCTAAATCAAATGCTGGTTTAACCTCAATAACTGGAGTTTCTGCTTTTTTACAACTTAAGGTTACTAAAATTAAGGCAACTAAAACGACTTTGAGTACATTCATTTTTTTCATAATAAAAGGGTTTTGGTTAATAAATTATTGGTTTATTCCAATGGAACATGAGCCACATTTTTAGAAAGCCAGTTGTCAAAATTTTGTAGTTGAGGATTCAATTCCTTTGAGAGATTTTCATCCCTAGCCCCATTAAAGTCGGCATTGAAATCTCTTTTAAATTGAAACATATTTCCCAAATCATCAGCTCCTGGAAAACCGAAACTTCGATACATTTCTGGACTTACATTATTATAAATTACATTTATATTTAAAGCTTTAGAGAGTTTTTCCGCCATTTCATCTCCATTTAATTTTTCGCCAACAATACCAATTGTTTTTCCAATGAATTCGCTTCCTTTCTTGAATATTCCATAAGCACATTTGCCAATATCTTCTGCTGCAATAGCAGCTAATTTTTTATCATCCATTGGTAATGTGATATAGTAATTGCCATCTTCCCCTTTTTTTGGTCCCATCCCAAAATGGATGAAATTGTCCCAATAAAAAGAAGTTCTTAAAAAAGTGGTTGGCAAGCCTGATTCAACAAAAAAATTATCAGCTTCGCCTTTTCCATCAAAATGCGGTACTTTGTATTTTCCCTGTAAAGTTGGCATTCTGTTATCATCCAAAGACATCCAATTTCTGGTATCTTCTAATGTGGACCAAATAATATGTTTCAAATGGGCTTCTTTTGCGGCTTTAATAAAGTTAGCTACTTCTTGTTGTTCTTTTTCAACAGAGAAGTGCTCCCAAAAAAAGGTGACAAAGTATGCTCCATAAGTACCTTCTAATACTTTCTTAATACTTTGTATGTCATCAATATCAGCTGCGACTATTTGAGCGCCTAATCGTGCCAATTCTTTTGCTTTTTCAGAATTGACATTTCTGGTAACTGCCCTTACTGAAAAGTCACTATTTTTATCCGCTAAAATAGCTCTTACAAGTCCACCTCCTTGAGCGCCTGTAGCTCCAAATACTGTAATCGTTTTTGTTGCTTTACTGTCCATAGTTATAATATATTTAATTAGTGATTTAAAGGAATAAGTCTGAAATTATAATAGCCCAAAAAATTAAAAATTTCAATTTCTCTTTCCAATAAATGGAAAAAGCATCGACACACTTTTTTGATAGTCTTCATATTCTTTTTCATAATATTTGCGAAGGTCTTTTTCTTCAAGAAACTTTACTGCTATAAAAATATAAATGGTAGTAGTTAAGGAAAATAGTAAATGACCCATTGTCATTCTTGGTGTTGCCCAAAATGCTATTATGAATCCCATCATAATAGGGTGTCGCACTATTTTATATAAATAATTAATTTTAAATGTTGGACGTTGGGATTGCTTTCCTTTTAAATTTTCAAAAATTTGTTTTAACCCAAATAATTCAAAATGATTAATCATAAACGTTGAAAGTAAAACTACAATCCATCCGAAAAAACAAATTCCATTTATTATCATTACGGCTGATTCACTCTCGATGTTCCATACAATAGATGGCATTGGTTGCCATTGCCAGTATAGTAAAAAAAGAGCTAAACTTGAAAGTAGAACATAAGTACTGCGTTCTATTACTGGACTGATAATACTTGTCCACCATTTTTTGAATTCTGGTCTAGCCATTACACTATGTTGAATGGCAAAAAGACTTAATAAAACGGTATTGATTAAGAATGCTTGCATTAAGGATGTTTCCGTCCCTGTGTCGATTGATTTCGGGACGATAAAATTCTCCACAAATCCTATTGCGTAAAGAAAGGCAACAAGAAAAATAAAGTAAGCGATTACTCCATAAATAAAAGCGATTGATTTTTTCATTTTAGACAAATTTTATGTATCCTACTCTTATGGTTTTTCGGTTCTACCCCTTTTTTTAAAGTGGTTTTTGGTTTCCACTTTTTTGTAAATGACTTTAAAAGCCTATTCTATACTGGTTTTTGTAGTATGATTACTGATAACAATTCTTGTAAAGATTCTGCTTTTTTACTTACTGGGTATAAGTGAAATAGCTGAAATTGAAATTATTGTCCGATTTATTATTTATTAATTCATTCATAGCTTCCAATAAAGTCAGAAACTCCATTTTTATAACAAAAATTAAAAAATAGTTTGGTAGGTGTTTATGCAAAAAGGGGGGCGTAATATTTTTACTTAATTATGTATAACATTTATAGTTAAGCGATTAAGTTAAAGTAAAAGTAATAAATTTTATTTAGTATGAATAAAAATAATAATAAAAATTTTTGATATTGAGATGCATTGGAGCATGTATCTACCGCAGTACATCTCTACTGTAATGCGTCTCTAGATTTGATAAATTTTATGTAAAATGTATTTGCAATAACTCGTTCAATATGTCCATATTGATGGGCTTGGATATATAATCGTTGCATCCGGAGTCTATTGCTTTAATTTTGTCGCTTGTAAAAGCATTTGCTGTTTGGGCAATTATTATCACTTTTTTGTTGAACTGCCTAATTTGTTTCGTGGCTTCATAACCATTCATTTCCGGCATATAGATATCCATCATTACCAAATCGATGTCAGGATTGTCCTTACATATTTCTATAGCTTTAACTCCCGTGGTTGAACTTAGAATTTCTTGGCTATACTTGGACACTACTTTCGTTATTAGCAATTTCGATATGGCGTCGTCTTCGACAATAAGTGTTTTAAGTTTTTTAATTGGTTTTTCTGATTCTCTTGCCGAAATAATTTTTGCAGAATCAGTTTCTTTTTTTACGATTGGATTGTATGGAATGGTAAAATAAAAAGTACTTCCTTTTCCTTCTTCACTTTCGACTCATATTTTTCCGTCAAGCATTTCGACAAAAGCTTTAGCAATAGACAAGCCTAATCCCGCTCCTTGAACGGCCATTCTACCGTTAGTGTCTACTTGTATAAAGCGCTAGAATACAGATTTTTGTCGTTTTTTAGGAATTCCAATGCCCATGTCTTTTGCAAAAAACTTGAGGTATTCGCCCTTTTTTGTATATCTGAATTCAATGGAGCCTTTATTCGAATATTTAATTGCATTTTTCACAAGGTTGATAAGGATGGCATAGATTTTTTCGCGATCAGTATTAATGATTGAATCTGTCGAAGCTAAACTTTTTATTGCCAATAATTTCATTCCTTTACTTTCAACCTCGGGTTTAAAGAAGGTATAAATATATTCTATTTGATCGGTAATATTCGACTCAGTTTTATAGACCGTCATGAGTCCCGCTTCTATTTTTGAAATATCAATAATATCGTTGATGATGTTGAGCATTCTAACACCACTTTTTTCGATAATATCGATGTATTCGTCCCGCTATTCTCCTGTTAACATTGGTTCTTTGAGTAGTCCGGCAAAACCCAGAATTCCATTCATAGGAGTTCGAATTTCGTGACTCATATTTGCAAGAAATACTGACTTTAATCTATCGCTTTTCTCTGCATGTTCTTTAGATACAAGTAATTCCTCATTTAGGTTTTTGTATTCATCTGATCTTTTTTCTTTTTCTTCGTTTTGGAATTCAAGTTCTAAATTAGCAAGTTTCAATTCCTCGGCTCTTCTTTCTTTCTCTTCGTTTTGAAAGACAAGCTCAATATTGGCAAGGCGCAATTCATCAGCTCTTTTTTGCTTTTCTTCGTTTTGATATGTAAGTTCAATGCCCAGAAAGTTTAGTTTTGACAGGGTTTGTTGTTGATCGTAAAAAGGGTTAATTGTTTCGGTATCTGAAGGGGTAAAATTTAAATTCCTTTCTTGAACTGCAATGGGTTTTTTAATCAAGTCTACAGCAGCATCATACTTTTTTTGGAGTTCCTGTAACTCTTTTATAAGTTCTTCTTTGTTTTTTTTATAATTATTCATTGTAGTCGGGCATTATCCTAAAAAAATCCTAAAAAATGGTGTTTATTTTGTGCTTAAAGAGTTGCACAAAACTTTTTTTTTTAACTTTAATCAGACTCAATTTAAATTTAATAAATAAATTTGTTATGTTCAAAAAATATTTAATAAATTATCAAGAATCAAGATTTTACCAGCAGTAATAAGGTTTTTCTTTACGTCTCTGCATTATTTTTTTTTGCTATTAAGGCTATATTGTATGTTTTGAAAAGTTTAATTTTTAATAACGTCCTGATATAATAATTTTATAAACCTGAACAATCTGTTTTTATGCCAGTATCCTTCAAAAAACGGAGTTCAATAAAAATCCGTTTTGCTAAAGCAAAACGGATTTTAATATTATATTATTATTATGTTTTAGTACGAGAATTTTAAAGATGAATTACTTCGCCATAAGCGTCAGCAACAGCTTCCATAACTGCTTCGCTCATTGTTGGGTGAGGATGAATTGATTTTAGTATTTCGTGTCCTGTAGTTTCTAGTTTTCGAGCTACAACGGCTTCAGCTATCATATCGGTAACACCAGCACCAATCATGTGGCAACCTAGCCATTCTCCGTATTTGGCATCAAAAATTACTTTTACGAAACCATCAGGAGTTCCAGCGGCTTTTGCTTTTCCTGAGGCCGAGAATGGGAATTTTCCAATTTTCAACTCGTATCCTTTTTCTTTGGCTTGCTTTTCGGTTAAACCTACAGAAGCAATTTCTGGTGTTGCATACGTACAACCCGGAACGTTTCCGTAATCAATAGGTTCAACGTGAAGACCAGCAATTTTTTCCACACAATTAATTCCTTCGGCAGACGCAACGTGCGCCAATGCTTGTCCGGGTGTAACATCACCAATGGCGTAATAACCAGGAATATTGGTTTGACTGTAGTCGTTTACCAAGATTTTGTCTTTGTCAACTGCAATTCCTACTTCTTCCAATCCAATGTTTTCGATGTTAGTTTTAATTCCAACAGCTGATAGTAAAATTTCTGCTTCCAAAACTTCTTCTCCTTTAGCTGTTTTCACAAAAGCTTTCACACCAGAACCTGAAGTGTCAATTTTTTCTACAGAAGAACTTGTCATAATTTTTATACCTGCTTTTTTCAAAGAACGCTCCATTTGTTTCGAAATATCTTCGTCTTCTACAGGAACAACATTTGGCATAAATTCAACAATGGTAACATCTGTTCCCATTGCGTTGTAGAAATGGGCAAATTCAACTCCAATCGCTCCAGAACCAACAATAATCATTGATTTTGGTTGTGTTGGCAATGTCATTGCTTGTCTGTAACCAATTACTTTTATTCCGTCTTGTGGCAAGTTTGGCAATTCGCGTGAACGAGCTCCAGTAGCAATAATAATGTGGTCAGCAGAATATTCAGTAACCTTGTTATCTTTTGAAGTAACGTCAATTTTTTTGCCTGGTTTTAGTTTTCCAAAACCATCAATCACATCGATTTTATTTTTTTTCATTAGGAATTGAACACCCTTACTCATTCCGTCAGCGACTGTGCGGCTTCGTTGTACTACCGCAGGAAAATCTTTGTCAAACGATGAAACAGTCAATCCATAATCAGAAGCGTGTTTAAGGTAATCAAAAACCTGTGCTGATTTCAGTAATGCTTTTGTTGGGATACAACCCCAATTCAGGCAAACTCCACCTAGGCTTTCTTTTTCGATTACGGCCACTTTAAAGCCTAATTGTGATGCTCTAATGGCAGTTACATATCCGCCCGGTCCACTTCCTAAAACTATGATATCGTATTTCATTTTTTCGTTTTTATTTTAATTTGGTAAAAATGCAGTCGCAAAAGCTCGTGTCATAAGTATGTATTTTCTATATTAAATTCAGTTGGCAAAATTAAGGAATATTTATGGAAATTAAAATTTATTCAATAAAGGCTTCAGGGCAAACGCATCATAATTTGATTAGATATTCGAGATAATCGTTATCCCAGCCGGCTTTCTTCCTTTTTCCTTTAATACCAACATTCGTTGTTTTA
>NZ_JAYWCK010000167.1:0-25500 GCF_043780635.1 Flavobacterium sp. | reverse complement strand
ATATTGGCGGTTTAGCGACTTCAAGATACTGAATTTCAGTATCTTGACCAATATTTATTCAATTTATTTTACTTTAAATAATTGCACCCAACGGGTTAGTAGATAGTAAGTTATTACCCGAAAAAAAGTATAAATACAGCGATTTTACTTTTATGATTTTAAAAGAATATCTTGAAAAATCAACTTATAAAAAATTGGATGTTTTGGTTCAGGATAATTTTTTTAAATCTTTAGGAATGAATAATTCCCTTTTTAATCCTTTGAAAACAAAAAACAAAAGTGATATAGCACCTACTGAAATAGACAATTATTATAGACATCAAACCTTGCAAGGCTATGTTCACGATCAAGGAGCTGCTATTGAAGGTGGAGTACAAGGACATGCAGGATTGTTTTCTAATGCCATGGATATTGCAAAAATGATGCAAATGTATTTGCAAAAGGGAAACTATGGAAACATTCAATATTTTTCATCAAAAACCTTTGATGAGTTCAACACTTGTTATTTATGTGCCAACCGCAATATAAGAGGTCTAGGATTTAATAAACCTCGAGGTATAGATAATCCTACATCAAAATCAGCTTCGGATAAAAGTTTTGGACATACAGGATTTACTGGAACAATGGCTTGGGCAGACCCAGAAACAGAGACCGTTTATGTTTTTCTTTCGAACAGAACGTATCCAGGAGTTATCGAAAATAAATTAGTTAAAGGAAAAATAAGGGAGCAAATACAAGAAGTTATTTACGATGCAATTATAAAATAGATTTGAATTTAAAAATCAATTTTCCACAAACCCATTTCTATTTTGCCTAAATTCGTATTTTTAAAATATTTTCATGAAAATAGCAATTGTTTGTTACCCAACTTTTGGTGGAAGCGGTGTTGTCGCTACAGAATTAGGACTTGAGTTGGCTCGTCGTGGTCACGAAATTCACTTTATTACCTACAGTCAGCCTGTACGATTAGCATTGTTGAATCCAAACGTGCATTATCACGAAGTAAATGTTCCTGAATATCCTCTGTTTCACTTTCAGCCTTATGAATTGGCTTTATCGAGTAAATTAGTTGATATGGTGAAGTTGTATAAAATAGAATTACTTCACGTTCATTATGCTATTCCACATGCTTATGCAGGTTATATGGCAAAGCAAATGCTCAAAGATGAAGGCATAAATCTCCCAATGATAACTACTCTTCACGGAACTGATATTACCTTAGTGGGAAACCATCCTTTCTATAAAACTGCAGTAACATTCAGCATCAACAAATCTGATTTTGTAACTTCTGTTTCCCAAAGTTTGAAAGAAGACACGCTTAAATTATTCAATATTAAAAATGAAATTCAGGTAATTCCTAATTTTATTGAATTGCATAAAAATAGTGTAGATCCGAGTATTTCTTGCCGTCGTTCAGTTATGGCTAATGAAAATGAACGGATTATAACCCACATCAGTAATTTTAGAAAGGTCAAAAGAATACCTGATGTAATTAAAATATTTCATAAAATTCAACAACAAATTCCTGCCAAATTAATGATGGTAGGTGATGGACCCGAAAAAGAAAAAGCGGAATATTTATGTAAGGAATTAGGTATATTGGACAAAGTGATTTTTTTTGGAAACAGTAATGAAATTGACAAAATATTGAGTTATACGGATTTGTTTCTTTTGCCATCAGAGACCGAAAGTTTTGGTCTTGCCGCATTGGAAGCAATGGCTTGGAGTGTTCCCGTAATTTCGAGTAATTCCGGGGGTTTGCCCGAAGTTAATTTTGATGGAGTTTCAGGATATTTGAGCGATGTAGGCAATACTGATGAAATGGCCGAAAATGCCTTACGAATTTTGAAAGACAACACCACTTTAAATAAGTTTAAAGAAAATGCGTTATCAGTTGCAAAGCAATTTGACATTAAAAACATATTACCTTTATATGAGGAGCTATATCTTAAAGCAATAAATAAATTTTCATGAAATCGCCACTAAAAACAAATTTGCGAAAGCAAATACTAATAAATAACAAGGCGATACCATATATGACCAATGAAAAATCAAAATCCGCATATATGAAAAAAGTAATTCTGTTATTGCTCACTTTAATTCTAGTTTCTTGTGGAGCTTCATCTACAAAAAGTTCAGGAACCAAGCCATTATATGAAGTGTTGACTCAACAAGTGGATGGTGGTGCCAGTATTCGGTTTTTTGAAATTTTAACAGAGCAAAAAGAAATTGCAATGTTGCAAAACGATGAAAAATTAAAAAACAAAATTAAACCAAGCGATATTCAAACTTCAAATTTTATTGTCTTGAATATGGGAGAAAAAACATCCAATGGTTACAAAATAAACATTGAAAGTGCTGTAGAAACGGATAAAAACATAATTGTAACAATTAAAGAAATCTCGCCTGAACCTAGTGCTGTATCCACGCAAGAAATTACTACTCCATATTGTGTAGTCAAAATTAATTCTAAAAAAGAGATTATCATTAAATAAAAAACTCCACTATTACTAGCGGAGTTTTTACAATGAAATAAATATTTTAGAATCTGTATCTAACGCCCAAAGCAATATCAGAACTATAACTATTTTCATAATAACCATTACCACCAAGTTCAGGTCTAAAATCAAGTGACAGTTGTAACGGGAAATCAAAATTGTATTCGATTCCTACATCACCAGCGGCAAAAGCAAACACCCCATTGTCATTAACTCCATTATAATCGCTGTTATAACTTCCAAAACCTCCACCAACACCGGCATACCAGTTGAATCCTCCATCAATATTCCAAACCCACTGGTACAAACCTGCCAATTTTATGGCATCGTCATTACCATAATAACCATTATTATAATAATTACTTCTGTTTCTCCAGCCTAAATCCAGTTCAAGGCGGTTACTGTTTGACAATCCTCTTTGATACGAAACTTCGGCACCAAAACCGTCATTATCTCCCAATCGAAGACCTATTGCGTTTTTTGAAATGTCTTGTGCCTGTGCGGTAAACGCTAATCCCATTAGCATAATTGCCGATAAAATGATTTTTTTCATAAATAAATATTTGTAATTAATAAAGATATAACTGCTGACAGGCGAAAAAATTATATTGCAATTCAAAAAAATAATAATAATTGCTACATTTTTTTGAATAGTTGCAGTAATAAAATGGCAGTCACAATGCAAATAAATCTATTTTAAAACTTTCAAAATGCCAACAAATTATCAATAGCTTTTTAAAACTTCATACTTTAAACGATTAAACTTTGAACTAAAATATTATATTTGTTCAAAACTAATTATAATGGCAGGAAATAGCTACGGAACCCTATTTAGAATAACAACTTTTGGAGAATCACACGGAGAAGCTTTAGGCGGAATAATTGACGGTTGTCCTTCCGGAATTACCTTAGATTTAGATGCCATTCAATCTGAAATGTCTAGGAGAAAACCCGGTCAATCCGCTATAGTTACACAGCGTAAAGAACCAGACGATGTGCAATTTCTGTCTGGAATTTTCGAAGGAAAAACTACTGGAACACCTATCGGTTTCATTATCCCAAATACCAATCAAAAATCAGACGATTACTCACATATTAAAGACAATTATAGACCTAGTCATGCTG
The DNA here is from genome assembly GCF_043780635.1 of Flavobacterium sp. GTDB lineage: Bacteria > Bacteroidota > Bacteroidia > Flavobacteriales > Flavobacteriaceae > Flavobacterium. Next base: position 21,877 of record NZ_JAYWCK010000167.1, on the reverse strand, counting down.
ATTATGTGTATGAGAAAAAATATGGTTTTCGAGATTATCGTGGCGGTGGACGAAGTTCTGCTCGCGAAACGGCAAGTAGAGTGGTGGCTGGAGCCATTGCAAAACAAATGTTGCCAACAATTAAAATCAACGCTTTTGTTTCTTCTGTTGGCCCAATATTTTTAGAAAAACCATACCAGGATTTAGACTTTTCAAAAACTGAAAACAATCCTGTTCGTTGTCCTGATGAAGAATCTGCCATCAAAATGGAAGAATATATTCGTGTTATAAAAAAGCAAGGAGATACAGTAGGAGGAACCGTGACTTGCGTAATTCAAAATGTTCCAATTGGTTTGGGCGAACCTGTTTTTGACAAACTTCACGCTGAATTGGGTAAAGCAATGCTTTCTATAAATGCAGTAAAAGGTTTCGAATTCGGAAGTGGTTTTTGTGGTGCAAAAATGAAAGGTAGTGAGCACAATGATTTATACAATCCTGACGGAACCACTAAAACAAATCTTTCAGGAGGAATTCAAGGAGGAATTAGTAATGGAATGGATATATACTTCAGAGTAGCTTTCAAACCTGTGGCAACAATTATGCAAAAACAGGATTCTTTGGACAATAAAGGAAATATCACTGAGATGACCGGAAAAGGGCGTCACGATCCTTGTGTCGTGCCACGTGCGGTTCCTATTGTTGAAGCAATGGCGGCCATTGTTCTTGCCGATTTTTATTTAATTAACAAAACTTATTCTCCTAATTTTTAGGAGCTATTTCCTGCTATTCGTTTCAATCTTTTCCCACGCTAAAAAGCGTAAAAAAAGGATTTCCACTTCAAACGAAGTTCACTGAACTCCGATAAAAGTAGAAAATAAGTGAAGTAATCAGGGCTAAAAAAATAACCAACCAGAATGAAACCAACAGAAACCAAAAAATCATCCTTATTAGGAAATCTTACTGTTCAAATTCTTATAGCCATGTTGCTTGGAGCAATATTGGGTATTTATATTCATAACAATTATGATGTTACTTTTGCCAAAGAATTTAGCGACAAGGTAAAAATATTGGCAACTGTTTTTATTCGCTTGGTTCAAATGATCATAGCGCCATTAGTATTTACAACATTAGTAGTTGGAATTGCTAAATTGGGTGATATCAAAACAGTAGGAAGGGTAGGTGGAAAAGCTTTAGGATGGTTTTTTAGTGCTTCATTTATTTCGCTTTTAATAGGCATGTTTTGGGTAAATATTTTGAAGCCTGGTGTTGGATTAAATTTATTAAACATTGATTTAACTTCCGCTGCAGAGGTAACAGGAAATACACACAGTTTCTCTGCTCAAAACTTTATAGAACATATTTTTCCTAAAAGTATTTTTGAAGCCTTGGCAAATAATGAAATCCTGCAAATCGTAATTTTCTCCATCTTTTTTGGATTAGCAGCAGCCTCTATTGGCAGTTTTGCAAAACCAGTTATCAATGCGTTAGATAAAACTTCTCATATAGTTCTAAAAATGGTGAATTATGTAATGAAGTTTGCACCACTAGGTGTTTTTGGAGCAATTGCAGGTGTTTTTGCTATAAAAGACCTAAATGAATTAGTATTAACCTACATTAAATTTTTTGGTTCTTTCCTAGTAGGAATTGGATCTTTATGGATTTTTCTTATAGCAGTAGGATTTATTTTTCTTGGGAAAAGAATGAAAACTTTGTTAGTCCATATTGTTAGTCCATTGATAATTGCATTTGGTACAACAAGTAGTGAAGCAGTTTTCCCAAAACTCACTGAAGAACTGGAACGTTTTGGTATAAAAGATAAAATCGTTTCTTTTATGTTACCATTGGGATATTCTTTCAATTTAGACGGAAGTATGATGTATATGACTTTTGCCAGTTTATTTATAGCTCAAGCTTACGGAATCCATTTAGATATGGGAACTCAAATGACGATGCTTTTAGTCTTGATGCTTACAAGCAAAGGAATTGCAGGAGTTCCAAGAGCAAGTTTAGTGGTTGTGGCTGCCACTTGCGGGATGTTTAAAATTCCAATTGAAGGGATTGCTTTGATCCTGCCAATTGATCATTTCTGCGATATGTTTAGAAGTGCCACTAATGTTTTGGGCAATGCTTTGGCGACCTCAGTAGTAGGAAAATGGGAAGGCGAAGATGATTCTCCTTCTGAATAAATAAAACATCAAAATATAAATTATTATAAACCTATTCGACTATTTGAATAGGTTTTTTTGTCAAATTTTAATAAACGAAGTTTTTTTAGATTACAGGATTTTTTTTACTCTTATATTTTAGAGAAATAACCTATAAAAATCTCTTTTTTATCGTTTTAATAAATATTTATAATGTATATTTGAATCGATTTTAACTAGTTATGCATCCAATTCGAATTGTATTATTGCTATTATTATTCCTGAGCCCTTTCAGTAATTACTCTTTTGCACAAACAAAGACGCCTTCTAAAGAAGAAATTAAAAAAACAGCTAAACTAGCAGTGAAATACCTGCATGAGGGCAATTATGAAAAATCATTATCAGCGGCTAGAGAAAGTTTACATTACGCCACAATCATAAAAGACGATGATATTATAGCTGCTTCATATAATGTAATTGCTGCAAATCTTGAAGAATTGTCTGAATTTGAGAAAGCAATTTTCTATTATAAAAAAGGCTTGACTTATGCCAATAAAACCAATAATAATAAAATAAAAAACTGGATAAATAATAATTTGGGGAATGTGTATTGTTTTGAAAAAAAACAATATGAAACAGGAATACACTATTATAAAAAATCCCTTGAATATAGCCAAAAGGCAGCAGATACAAGCCGAATAGTTTTTACAAAACTTAATATTACCTGGGCTTATTTTGATATTGGTTCATTTAAAGAAGGGTTTCCATATTTGCAATATATTAATAAATACCACCCAAAATTTGGCGATGAATCAACTATTGTCGCATTAAATATGCTTAATGGGATGTATTATAGTTACATAGGTGAAAATAAAAAAGCAGAATCTTATTTTTTGACTGCTATAAAATTGGGAACCGTAGGAAATGAAAAATCGGATTTATCTTTTTCACATCAGGAGTATTCTAAGTTTTTAATAAAAAAAGGAGATTATAAGCAGGCATATGAAAACTTAACTCTTTACAATAAACTTACTGATGAAATTTATAAAGAAGATAAAATTAAGAAAGCGAATGTAGCTGGAATTAATCTCGAATTAGACGAATACAAAAGAGAAATTGATAAAGTTGAAACTGAAAAAAATTTACAGTATCAAAGTTTGAGGAAATCAAAAATTATTGTGTTTTTGGTTGTCATTGCATTATTAGTGGTATTGCTTTTCTTTTATTCCCTTTATAAAAACTATAATTTTAAGAAAAAGGCAAATCACGATCTTACTGTTGCCAATGAAGAATTACTTATTGCAAAAGATAAAGCCGAAGAAGCTTCCTATGCAAAAACTCAATTTGTATCAACCATTAGTCATGAGTTGAGAACGCCTTTATATGGAGTTGTAGGAATCACAAATATGTTGTTAGACGAGCACAAAGAACTTGCAAATAGTCCACATTTGAGTTCGCTTAAATTTTCGGCTCGCTATTTATTGTCGCTTGTAAATGATATTCTTCAGATTAATAAAATTGAAGAAAACAGAATTGTTCTTGAAAACTTAACGTTCAATGTCTCAGATGAGATAAACATGGTTAAGAATTCGCTCTCTTTTATTTCACAAAGTCATAATAATAAAATAAAGTCAAAAATTGACCCGACAATTCCTGAATATTTAATTGGCGATAAATTACGACTTGCCCAAATACTTATGAATTTAATTAGTAATGCATTGAAATTTACAAAAAACGGAGAAGTGATTGTAAGTGCTAATTTGGTTAAAGTTGAAGATAAATCTCATTTTATTGAATTTGAAATATCAGATAATGGTATAGGAATAGCTCCTGCTGACCAAGATAAAATTTTTGAAAAATTTGTACAAGTTGGAAGAATAGAGAATGATTATCAAGGAACTGGTCTTGGTTTAGCAATTGTGAAGCGATTATTAGAATTGTTTAAAAGTGAAATTTCACTCGAAAGCCAGATTGGAATTGGAACGACATTCATGTTTACTATAGCTTTTGATTATGACCCCAATAAAACCAAAGATATAATCAACAATATAAAGGTGGATTTAAGTTCAGGCCAAATATTTAAAATATTGGTAGTAGAAGATAACAAGATTAACCAAATGGTAACTAAGAAAATCATTGAAAAAAATAATTGCAGTTGTTTTCTTGTTGATGATGGATTCCAAGCTATAGAAATTTTAAATAAGGAAGATTTTGACGTTATTTTAATGGATATTAATATGCCATTAATAAGTGGTTTTGAAACTACGAGACAAATTCGTCTCAAAGGAATTAAAACACCAATTATTGCTTTAACGGCATTCGCAAAAGATGAAATTACAGAGGAGGCTCTTTCTGCTGGGATGAATGATATTATTATAAAACCTTTCGAAACCTTAAAGTTATTTCAAGTCATTAATGATCAGATTAAAAAAACAAAAAACGCTGTTATTTGACAGCGCTTTTTGTTTGTAATTAAATAGAAGTTGATAATACATTTCTATTTAATAGGAATGGTTTTTAAAGCTCTTTTTTTAGCACCTTCTTTTTTTCCAACAACTACGTGAAGAATTCCATCTTTGTAATTCGCTTCTATTTTGTTTTCATCAATGGTGTCAGGCAAACTAAAAGTTCTATTGAAGGTATGATAATTAAATTCTTTTCTGATGTAGTTTTCTTTTTTTTCTTCTTTTTCAACTTCTTTTTCTGAAGAAATCATTAAAATATCATTATCGATTTCAACTTTGAAGTCTTCTCTTTTCATTCCAGGAGCTGCCATTTCAACTTCAATTTTAGTATCAGTTTCTTTTAAATTCACCGAAGGTAAGTTGCTGCCTAAAGCTGCAAAATTTCTGTCAGTCAAATAAAATAAATCTTTTGTAATAAAATCATCGAAAAAATTGCTGACTAATTTACTTTCCACTGTAGGGAAAATGCTGTCTCTTTTAACTAAAGTTTTCATAATGTAAAGTATTAAATTGTTGAATTTTAACTCCCATAAAGTTAGCAAAAACTAGTTGAAAACGGAATTGATATAACAAATAATTAACACTTAAAATGCTGATAATAAGAAACTTAGTAATAAAAAAAAGTTTAAATTTATTTTTTTTTTAATAATACTATACGGAAATTAATTAGCTGTTAATACCAGCGCTTTTTATTTTGTTTGGAGACCTCGGATTTCCTTGATTTGTGTGCTCCACCGCTTCGGTTTGAATTTTTATGGGCAGCCGCAGGAGCTGTTTCCGGACTTCCGGAATGCCAAGGATATGGATGATCGTTTACTGTTTTTACATCCACTTTTATTAATTTTTGAATGTCTTTCCAGTATTGATGTTCGTCTTTGCTGCAAAAAGAAATGGCGACACCTTCATTTCCTGCGCGACCTGTTCTTCCAATTCGGTGAACGTAGGTTTCAGGAATATTGGGTAAATCAAAATTGATTACAAACGGCAATTGGTCAATATCAATTCCACGAGCTGCAATATCTGTCGCTACAAGAACCCCAATTTCCTTGTTCTTAAAAGCATCAAGAACGCGTTGTCTTGCATTCTGTGATTTGTCTCCGTGAATGGCTTCGGCAGGAATATCTTTCTTTCGCAATGCTTTAACTACATTATCTGCGCCGTGTTTTGTTCTGGAAAAAACCAATACATCTGATAAATTTTCATTTTTTATCAAATGATACAACAGGTTTCTTTTTTCGGTTTTTTCGACGAAATAAACGCGTTGTTCTACATTTTCGGCGGTTGAAGATACTGGAGAAACTTCCACTTTTTCAGGATCTTTCAAAAACATTTCGGCTAATTCTCGAATAGCGATTGGCATTGTTGCCGAGAATAATAATGTTTGCCTGTTTTTTGGCGTAAGCTTTACAATTTTTTTGACGTCGTTTATGAATCCCATATCCAGCATTTGGTCTGCTTCATCAAGAACCAAGGTGTGTAAATGGTCTAGATCTATAAAACCTTGTTTGTGCAAATCAAGTAATCTTCCCGGTGTTGCAACCAGGACATCAACTCCTTTTCTCAGTGCGTCCACCTGAGGAACTTGGGAAACGCCACCAAAAATGGTCAGTTGAGTCAAATTAGTATACTTGCCATAAGTGTCAAAACTTTGTCCAATTTGTACAGCTAATTCTCGAGTTGGAGTCACTATTAACGCCCGAATTTCTTTGGCTTTTTTTGATGAACCTACTATTCGGTGTAGTTGATGTATGATTGGAATGGCAAATGCAGCCGTTTTTCCTGTTCCTGTTTGTGCACAACCTATTAAGTCTCTTCCTGCTAAAACCAGCGGAATGGATTGTTCCTGAATAGGGGTTGGGCTTATATAGCCTTCTTCAAATACGGCTCTTTGTATACTTTTTGAAAGTGATAAATCTTCGAATAACATATTTTTGTATTAAATATCATGTAATAAGTACATAGATAGTTTTGCAAAGATAGGATTAAAATTTTTGATGGAAATTAGTTGCCAATTTTTGGCTATCAAAAAAACAAGAATAAAGTATTATGAAGGTTCAATACTATTGTGCGATTTTATAAAATCAGTCACTAAATATCCTATGAGTTTACCAATTAAATGGTTGTTTTTTTCTTCTCCAAGGTCAGGAGCACCTTCGCAAATATGTAAATAAGATGCATTTTTGTTTTTGCCGAAATAAGTAACAAACTGACGTAATTCTTCAATAGAAAAGCCACTTAAAGTCATTGCACTGCTTTCAATATTTGGAATTGCATCAAGATCAATTTCAATTCCATAAGAATCATTTTGAATAAATTCTAGAGCATGAATGAGTTCCTGATTGAAGTTTTTTTCTTTTCGAATATTAATGCTATCGTAAGTATTGTATCGAACTCGATCTTCAATTTTTTTGATAATATCTAGGACGCTTTTGGATGTATAATTTTCGTGTAAACCAAAAATGAAATATTTTTTCAAAAAACCTTCTTCATAAGCATATGAAAAACCATTTCCGCTATGACGTCCTTCTAGAATTCTAAAATCTGAATGAGCATCAAAATTTATTGCATTAATAGATTTTCCTTTAGCAAGTGCAGTTCCTTTTATGTTTCCGTATGAATTGTTGTGACCACCACCTATTATTATTGGGGTCTTCCCGGAATTTATGATAGTAAAAATAATGTGTGAAACTTCTTTGTCAATTTTTTCTACGAGTTGGCTCAGTTTTGTCCGATCATTGACATTGTTAAAATTCAAATGCTCCACATCTTTCATTTCCTCACAAACGTCTAATTTTCCTAAAACAAGAATTTGGCTCCCTTTGCAAAAGCGATTATGTTGAATATTGGCAATACTTCCTATGGCACTATCCCAAGCTGATGCTGTTCCGGGTCTGCCATAATTTGCTCTGACGCCTATATCTTCAGGGATCCCAAATAACACATATTTTGCCTCCGAAGTTTTTAAAAAAGAAGCAGGATCTATTCCTTTTGGAATAGTCATCATTTTCTCGCCAAATTTTATTTCGCCACTTCTGTGGTTCGTTACTTTTGCAAGGTCAATAATTGTAAAAGGGATGAGTTTTTCCATAAAAATATATAATCCCCAAATATAATATAATTGTCGAGAATACGTTATTAGGTCATATTATATTATTAAATTTGTATAAAAATATTAAAAAATGGAAGAGCAACAAAATAATTCAAGTTCAAGTCTAAAGGTAATTATTGCCATTTTAGCAATCCTATTATTAGGAAGTTTGTTTTATATTTATAAAATGACCACAGATGCCAAAACTGTTCAAACAGAATTGACAAAAACACTTTCTGAAAAAGAATTGGTGATGAAAGATTTGCAGGAGTTAAAAACCACCTATGATGCAGCAATTGCTGAGAATACCTCAATGTCCGATGAATTAATTAAAGAAAGAGACAAAGTTGTAAACTTGATAAATCAGGTAGATAAATCAAAAGGTGATGTGTCAAAATACAGATCACAATATGGTAAGTTAGAAAGTAATATGAAAGTTTTAATGGCTGAAAATGAAGGCTTGAAAAAACAAAATACAGTTTTAACTACTCAACGCGATAGCACTGTTGTTGTATTAGGAGAGACTAAAAAGAATGTTGAAGCATTAACAGGTCAAAATGAAGAACTAGCAAAAGTTGTTGAAAAAGGTTCAAAATTGACTGTTTTAAATACAAAAGGTTCAGCTTTCAAACTAAAAAGTTCCGGAAAACAAATTGAAACAGATAAAGCTGGTAGAGCAAATGTTCTTAGAATTAGCTTCACGATTGCCGAAAATCAAATCGCAAAATCTGGTGATAAAGCATATTATGTTCAAGTAATTGACAGCAAGAGCAATGTTTTGGGAGAGAAACAAACGGTATCATTTGGTGAAAAATCATTGACATATAGTTTTATTACTAACGTGAAATATGAAAATAAAACAGTTCAAGTTTCACAAGACTTGCCAGGGAAAGACTTTGCAAAAGGAACTTACTTTGTGAATGTTTTTGATCAGGACCAATTGGTTTCTAAAACAAGTTTTACTTTGAAATAATAATTCAGGAATTATATAGGAAAGAGGAGCGAAGGTTCCTCTTTTTTTTATACAATAAATTTGCCTTCAATAAACACCATATCTATTAGATTAGATCCAAAAGCATAAGGCAGTTGATAATAAGAAGTAATAGGTTTTGTAATTATAAAATTGGCTTTCTTCCCAATGGTGATGCTTCCGTGAGTTTCTGAAATTCCCATTGCATAAGCTCCATTTATAGTGGCAGCATTTATTGCTTCTTCTGGAGTCATTTTCATTTTGATACAAGCCGTAGAAACCACAAAATTCATATTTCCAGATGGAGTTGAACCGGGGTTAAAATCAGTTGCGAGTGCTAATGGTAAACCTTTCTCCATCATTTCTCGTGCTGGAGTATATGAAATTCCTAGAAAATAGGAGCAAGAAGGCAAGGCCACAGGCATTGTATCCGTATTTTTCAAGGCTTCAATATCTTCTGGATTCATTACTTCGAGATGGTCAACAGAAAGAGCATTGTATTTTATTCCTGCTTGAATTCCTCCAATAGAATTGAATTGGTTGACGTGTATTTTTGGTTTTAAACCAAAACGGATTCCGGCTTCCATAATCTGTTCCGTTTCGGTAGCGGTAAAATAACCGGTTTCGCAAAATACATCTATAAAGTCTGCCAATTTGTTTTTGGCAATTTCAGGAAGCATTTGGTCAATAATTAAATCAATGTATCCTTTTCTATTTGTCGAATATTCTAAAGGAATAGCGTGTGCGCCAAGAAATGTGGCTTTTATTGTAATTGGGTAATTTTTAGATAATCTTTTGATAACCCGAAGAATTTTCAATTCGCCTTCAAGGGTGAGTCCATATCCTGATTTTACTTCGACAGCTCCAGTTCCCAAACGCATTATTTCTTCAAGCCGGACTTTGGATTGGTTGTAAAGCTCTTCTTCGGAAGTTTCGTTGAGTTTTTTTGCCGAATTCAGGATACCGCCGCCACGATTGGCAATTTCTTCATAGGAAAGTCCATTGATTCGGTCCACAAATTCCTGCTCTCGATTTCCTGCATAAACGATATGAGTATGTGAATCACACCAAGCAGGCAGCACCATTTTTCCATCGACATCAATACATTTTTCTGGATTTATATCTCCTGGTACATCTTCCATAGAACCAAAATCAGAAATTAGTCCGTTTTCAATGACTAAATAAGCATTTTTGATTGTGGGAAGAACTGCCATTGCATCACCGGAAACTTTCAAAATTGAGGCGTCTCGCACTTGAAGTAATTCCTTGATGTTGATGATTAGCGTTTTCATTTTTATGAAAATTATTCTGAAACCTTGATTTCAAACATTTTGTCCCAGTTTTTACCAGTTACAAAAATGGTTTTAGTTTTTGGATTGTAAGCAATTCCGTTTAAAAAATCGCTAGGTCCAGCATTAATTAATTTTCTTAAACCAGACATATCCAAAACTCCTTCAACAGCACCAGTCTTTGGGTCAACAACTGCAATTGCCTCTTTCTCCCAAACATTTGTGTAGATTTTACCATTAATCCATTCGAGTTCATTTATAGCTTTTATTTTAGAACTCCCTAAATAAACATTTACATAATCAATCATTTTTTGAGTCTCTGGATCCATTCTCCAAATTTTCTCGGTTTTGTCAGTTTGATAAATATATTTTCCGTCATTAGTCATTCCCCAACCTTCAATATCTTTGCCGTAAGTGAAGGTTTTTTCTAACTTCCAAGTGTCTGCATTATAAATAAAACCGGTTTTATTTTGCCAAGTCAGTTGAAATATTTTATTGTTTATGAAGGTGATTCCTTCTCCAAAATACTGTGAGTCAAGGTCAATTTGTTTGAAAATTTTTCCTGTTTTATAATCGTATTTTCTTAAATAAGATTTGCAATTAATCCCTGAACTTGTAGTGCCAGAACCTGTGCTTTCATACAAAGTGTCTTTATAAAATTCCAAACCTTCAGTAAAAGAACCAGTATCGTGCGGATGGGTATTTACAATTGTATATTTTAATAATTTTGGTTCTACATTCGAAACCAATTCAATTCGTGATGTGGCTTCTGAATTTTCTCCGTCAAAATATACTACTGCTTTCAGGTTTTGATAGCCTAACCGTTGGTTTTTTAATTCAAAAGGAAGTTTTTCAAGCCCTTTTTTTGAACCAATTTTAGTATCGTTAACAAAGTACGCAACACTGTCAATGGTTTTCGTATTTGGGTTTAAAATTCCCAATTCTAAAGCTTCCTGCGACTGATATTGTTCCTTATATTTCGAATCATCGAAAGTAAATAAAGTATTTTCACCTTTTTTTGCACCTCCGCAATTAGCCAAAGTGATTCCTAATAAAATGATAAATAGGAAGTTATAATTTTTCATAAATTAAAATTTTGATGATGCAATATACAACGATATTTTATAGGTGCAAAGCCCTTGTAAAAATATAAAATAGATTGTATATTTGCACCGGCAAGTCCTACACGACCAGCTCCTGCAAAATCCCCCAGGATGGGAACATAGCAAGGGTACGTGGTTGAGCGGTGCGATGTAGGTCGCTTGCCATTTTTTATTTCTTACAAAAGTAGTCTTCCTTTGGGAAGATTTTTTTATTTTTACCCAAATCTAAATTCAAAAAATGAACAAGGTAGTTTTGATTACAGGTGGTTCTTCAGGAATAGGAAAATCCATTGGCGAATTTTTGCACCATAAAGGCTATGTAGTTTATGGAACCAGCCGGAATCCGGAAAGAATTTTGAACTCGGTTTTTCCATTGGTAACATTGGATGTTCGAAATGCCGAATCAATTCATATGGCTGTGGCCAAAATCATTGCCACTTCAGGAAGATTGGATATTGTAATAAACAATGCAGGTGTTGGAATTACTGGTCCTTTGGAAGAAATTCCAACAACCGAAATCAGAAATAATTTTGAAACTAATTTCTTTGGTCCAATCGAAGTGATGAAAGCGGTCTTGCCACAAATGCGTAGTCAAAAATCAGGTTTAATCATCAATATAACATCCATTGCAGGCTATATGGGTTTGCCGTATCGCAGCGTTTACTCGGCTTCAAAAGGAGCTTTGGAATTAATCACCGAAGCCTTACGAATGGAAGTCAAATCTTTTGGAATCCAGATTACGAATGTAGCTCCGGGTGATTTTGCTACCAATATAGCTTCGGGACGTTTTCACGCGCCTTTAATCAAGGAATCAGCTTACGAAATTGCGTATGGGAATACATTGAAAATGATGGACGAACACGTGGATAGTGGCAGTAATCCGAATGAAATGGCAGAAGCTGTTTATCAAATTATTCAAAATCCAAACCCTAAAATTCACTATAAAGTAGGTGCTTTTATGCAGAAATTCTCGATTGTTTTAAAGCGAATTTTACCTGATAAAGTATATGAAAAAATGCTGATGAATCATTATAAATTGTAATTTTGCAGCTAATTTTAAACACACAATTAAACAATATAATATATGAAATTTTTTATTGACACAGCGAATTTAGCCCAAATTAAGGAAGCACAAGCATTAGGCGTTTTGGACGGCGTAACTACCAATCCATCATTGATGGCAAAGGAAGGAATTACTGGAAAAAACAACATTTTGAAACATTATGTTGACATCTGCAATAGTGTGGATGGCGACGTAAGTGCCGAGGTAAATGCGCTGGATTATGACGGAATGGTGAGAGAGGGAGAAGAATTAGCTGATTTACACGAACAAATTGTAGTTAAATTGCCTATGACTAAAGAGGGTGTTATGGCTGCAAAATATTTTTCGGATAAAGGAATTAAAACGAATGTAACCTTAGTGTTCTCGGCGGGTCAGGCTTTATTGGCTGCCAAAGCTGGTGCAACTTATGTTTCTCCATTTATTGGGCGTTTAGACGATGTTTCGACTGATGGTTTGGCTTTGATTGAAGAAATCAGATTAATCTATGATAACTATGGTTACGAAACTCAAATCCTTGCGGCTTCAGTGCGCCATACAATGCATATTGTAAACTGTGCTAAAATTGGTGCCGATGTAATGACTGGACCACTTTCGGCTATTTATGGTTTGTTGAAACACCCATTAACTGATATTGGTTTGGCACAATTTGTTGCTGATTTCGAAAAAGGAAATAAATAAAAACTGAATAAACAATGAGAAAACTAGCATTATCTATAGCATTCTTAATGACAAGTGTTATTATAAATGCCCAGGAAGCAAAAATAATAACAACGGTTAATGAGGCAGGTGATGTGGCAAGTTTTGAATTGGATTGTTCCAAAACATTTCCAACCTTAGCCAAAGGTTTAAAATATAATATCACACGTCATGAATTTAAGGGTGTTGAATTGAAAAACACCTACCATATAATGTTGGTTATGGATGGCTTTTTACCACAACTTTAAACAACAAGATGACTATTTCAGCAGTATTTAGTGATGGAACATCTGTTTCAGAAGTGGAAACTATTGAGGATGATGGTTATTTCGATGGAGCCTATACTCTAAAGCTAAACAGTCCTCCTGAGCTTGCATTGAATTTGGATTTAAAGCAAATTATAGTGCACGGAGACAAGGATGTGGTTTATACTATATCTGAACAGAAGAGCAAGGAATTTAGAAAGAACTTATATAACATAGTAAATGCAAAATAATTTCTTCTTATTCTGATTGAAGACATTTTGCTAACTAAAAATTGCAACCCACTAAATGTAGAATTTAGTGGGTTTTTTTATTGTTTTTGTGGGGTTTGGAGTATAGCCAAAATACTTTTTTAAAGATTACCCTAGTTTATCTCTTTTTTAAGTTTATGATTATGGCTAAATATGACATTTATCATTTTTATTACAATTTATAACCATTATCTTTGAGAATAATTAAATTATGATAGAGTAATCATATGTAAATTTATTGATATGGCAAAAGTAAAAGGAGCTATAGTTGTAGATACTCAAATATGCAAAGGCTGCGAAGTTTGCCTTCCTGTTTGTCAGGATAAGGTGATTGCTATGTCAAGCGAAGTCAACAGAAAAGGCTATCACTATGCTTATATGAAAAACCCCGAAGCTTGTAATGGTTGCACAAATTGTGGTATTGTATGTCCCGATAGAGCAATCACAGTGTATAGAGTGAAAGTTTCAACATAACCATTAAACCATTAGTATAATGTCAGAATTAAAATTAATGAAAGGGAATGAAGCATTAGCCGAAGCTGCGATAAGAGCCGGAGTTGATGCTTATTTTGGTTATCCAATTACGCCGCAAACTGAAATAATTGAATATTTAATGAACGAACGTCCTGAAAAACGAACAGGAATGGTCGTATTACAGGCAGAAAGCGAAATTGCAGCTATAAACATGGTTTATGGTGCCGCAAGTACTGGAAAAAAAGCACTGACCTCTTCTTCAAGCCCCGGTATTTCATTAAAACTGGAGGGAATTTCTTATTTGGCTGGAGCCGAATTGCCTGCGGTGATTGTAAATGTAGTGCGTGGTGGTCCCGGTTTAGGAACGATTCAGCCTTCTCAGGCGGACTATTTTCAGTCCGTAAAAGGCGGTGGACACGGTGATTATAAACTCTATGTTTTAGCACCGGCATCCGTTCAGGAAATGGCTGATTTTGTGGAAGATGCTTTCGATATTGCCTTTAAATATCGTGCTCCTGTATTGATTCTTTCTGATGGATTAATTGGTCAAATGATGGAAAAAGTAATTCTCAAAGATCAGAAACCACGATTGACTAATGAGGAATTAATCGAAAAATATGGAGATTGGGCAGTTACCGGTAAAAAAGGAAGGGAACGAAATATTATCACTTCTCTCGATTTACAATCCGAAAAAATGGAAGCCAGAGTGCATAGATTGCAAAAGAAATACGCACAAATGGAAAAAGAAGACTTGCGTTTTGAGAAAATTAACTGTGACGATGCCGAATACCTAATAGTTGCTTACGGTTCTAGTGCAAGAATTTCTCAAAAAGCGGTTGAATTGGCTAGAGCCAAAGGATTAAAAGTGGGTTTATTGCGACCTATAACATTGTTTCCTTATCCAAAACAAGAATTATTTGAATTAGCTGATCAGGTCAAAGGAATTTTGAGTGTGGAATTGAATGCAGGTCAAATGGTAGAAGATGTAAGACTTTCTGTAGAACACAAAGTGCCGGTGGAGCATTTTGGACGAACAGGTGGAATTATTCACACTCCAGAAGAAATTTTAGAAGCTTTAGAACAAAAAATCATCAATAATGGAAGCATTAGACATCATAAGACCAGAGAATCAAGTATTCTGTAAATCGCAATTAATGACGGACACACCCTTATCGTATTGTCCGGGTTGTGGTCACGGTACTGCCAATAATTTAATTATGGAAGTCATTGATGAAATGGGAATTTCAGAAGATACTATTGGTGTTGCTCCTGTTGGCTGTTCTGTTTTAGCGTATGATTTTATGAATATCGATATGACCCAAGCCGCTCACGGACGAGCACCTGCAGTAGCTACTGCTATTGTCAGAACCTGGCCGGAAAAATATGTATTTACTTATCAGGGAGATGGAGATTTAGCGGCTATTGGAACTGCCGAAACCATACATGCTTGTAACAGAGGCGAGAATATGGTCATCTTTTTTGTCAATAATGGTATTTATGGAATGACAGGCGGACAAATGGCACCAACAACTTTAGAAGGAATGAAATCATCCACTTCGCCTTATGGTCGTGAAATCGAAACTATGGGTTCACCATTAAAAATAACTGAATTAATTGCGAATCTTCCGGGAGTATATTCGGTAAGTCGACATGCGATTCATACCCATAAACATGCACGAAAAGCTAAAATAGCTATTAGACAGGCATTTGAAAATACACGATTAAAAAAAGGACTTTCATTTATTGAAATCCTTTCCAACTGCAATTCTGGATGGAAAATGACTCCTAATGATGCTAACATTTGGATGGAAGAAAACATGTTTCCTTACTTTCCTCTTGGTGATATAAAAGTAGAGGGTAAATTAAAACTATAAATAATGACTGAAGAAATTATTATCGCAGGTTTTGGTGGGCAGGGAGTGCTCTCAATGGGAAAAATATTAGCCTATTCCGGAATAATGCAAGATCAGGAAGTAAGCTGGATGCCTTCTTATGGACCTGAAATGCGCGGCGGTACAGCAAATGTTACAGTAATTTTAAGCGATGAAAGAATTAGTTCGCCCTATTTGAAAATAGTGGATACTGCAATTATTTTAAACCAACAATCGATGGATAAATTTGAGGAATCCGTGAAACCGGGAGGCATTTTAATTTATGATCCCAACGGAATTACCTTACATCCAACAAGAACAGACATTCAAATTTTCCAGATTGAAGGTACTAAATTAGCTTCGGAAATGGGAAATAAGAAAATCTTCAATATGGTCATTTTAGGTGGGTTCTTAAAAGAAAAACCTGTAGTGAAATTAGAAAATGTAATCGAAGGCCTAAAAAAATCTATCTCTGAACGCTACCATCACTTAATTCCTTTAAATCTGGAAGCGATTACAATGGGAATGAAAAATATCGTCCCTTATAAAGTTGCTGAACCTGTTTTGCAAAATTAAATCGTATTAAAAATCATTTTGAATTAGTAACCCATTGATTTTTTAGATAAGACCTATGAGTTTTTTTAGAACTTATAGGTCTCGAAGTATAGAATATCAAAGTTTCTTAACCATTATTGCAATAATTATATTCATCAAGTATTTTTTTTACACTATAGGGTGTAATTCATCCGTAAACTTTTTTCCTAATTAATATTACGGGGGCTAAACCACAGGCACCAATGCATCTTGAGTTGCTCAAAGAAAACTTTTAATCTTTTGTAGTTTCTTCCACTTTTTATGTCCAATAATATTCGAAATTCATGTTAAATTAATTCGTTTCCATTGAAGATTCCAGTTTTATTTGTTAATATTTTCTTTTTTTTATCACATTATGTTTTTCCTTTTAATTTTTTATTATGAATTGGCTTGCTCACAACAATTTTTTTAGCAAGAAAAAAAGCACTTAAATTATGGAATTAAGTATTTCATCGTTAATAGTTGTATTTTGGCAAAAAGTAAGGTTTAATATTTTACATTTCAAAAAAAACCTACTTTGAAAAAAATTACCCCGAATAATCTGTTGCTTTTATTTACTTTTCTCTTGTCTTTAGTTGCTTTTTCCCAAGCTGATCCAAAAATTTTTGTAACCTATGGAAATCCACCTATATTTATTGCCAATGGGGGAACTGTAAATTTTGGGTCTTCTACAGAAATTGAATTCACGATTAAAAACATTCCAGCTCAGGGTAATCCTTCATTGACTTTGGCAAATCCAGAAGTCACATTAAGTAATACAAATTTTGTTATTTCCTCTCCTGTTTCCCAATTCAATATTAAAAAGGGTGAAACTAGTGTGTTTAAAATAAGGAAAAATAATTTTGAATGTAATTCATCACCCTTATCTACTCTTGTAACCATAAATTCAAATGCCAATAATTATCGGGCCTTTACTTTTACAATAACCTTTACAAATGCACCTTCAATTTCTGTGCTGGGAGGTTCACCAACCCAACCTATTCCTAACGGGCAAATCGTTCCTACTTCAACTAATGGAACTTTATTTGGGACTATCGATGTGTTGAGTTCCTCTACAAGAAATTATGCGATTGTTAATACAGGTACTTGTCCTTTGACGCTTAATTCATTAACTTGTTTGACTTATAATCCTCAAACAGGATTAGCATCTCCCGATTTTGCAATAATTGCATTTATAACACCACTTGGAGTTCCTCTTACCATTCCTTATACTATTAATCCAGGAGTAACTGCAGTTTTAATGGTTAGATTTACTCCACAATCTACAGGTGTTAAAGAAGCTATTATTTCATTACCAAATAATGATGCGACGAAAAACCCATATACTTTTGTGATAAGTGGCGAGGCATATAACCCAACTATAACTGGCCCTGGTGGTATAAATGCAAATTTTAGACTTTGGCTAAAAGCCACTAGAGGAATTAACTTGGCTACAGGAACTAAAGTGCCACTTTGGAAAGATTTAGGGTCATTGGGAAAAGATGCTTCTCAAGTTACTTTGGCTAATCAACCTACATTTATTGATGCTGCAAATAGCAATATCAATTTTAATCCTGTAGTAAAGTTTGAAAATAACGGATCTACTCTTAATCAATTTATGTATAACATAGAAAATGGTTACTATACACAGGAAACGTTTATAGTAATGGAGCCTGATGGAGTATTTGGAGCCCCAATGACCATAATCTCTGGGACATCCGCTTCAAATCCTTTATATCCAGCAATTGCCAATGAGCATTCGGGAATCGGATTAGGCAATTTTTCTTCCCGCTTATCAAATGAAAAATTATGGTTTAACCAATTGCAGACAACAGATGTTCCATATTATTCTATAGCAGATGATTTAGGTGATTATTCCAAAGCGGGAATTATCAATGCTCGAAATAAAACCGCCACTGTTTCTGATGGAATCGATTTATTGTTTAATTCGAATAATGTCAGCACTCAAAATAGTATCAGTCCAAGTTTTACTTATACAAATTTGGGCTATAATGATGCTGGATTGTGGAAAGGTACTCCTTATAATATTGGCAAAAATTTAAATGACCCAACGTATGGTAATCTTAACGGTAGAGTGGCTGAAGTAATTTCGTATGCTTCTCGTGTTCCCGATGCTGATCGTTCCAAGATAGAAACTTATTTAGCCATAAAATATGGTATTACTTTAGGAGTAAACGGGACCAGTAAAAATTATGTTGATTCTGGAGGAAGCATTATATGGAACAGCACAAATAACGCAGGTTTTAACTATAATATTTCAGGTATTGGAAGAAACGTTGGTTCAGACTTATATCAAAAACAGTCTAAAAGTATTTATAATCCAAATGAAGTAACAATAGGTTTAGGTGTTATTGCTGCAACGAATATCGCAAATATTAATCAATTTAAAAAAGATCGCGATTTTTTAGTTTGGGGTTCTGATAATGGTACCTATACTGAAAGTGGTTCAAATACAACTACAATAAGTAATGGTGTAACCACTTCTACAACTAGAATCAACAAGAAATGGAAAATTGTCGAAACCAAAAATGATGTCGCGGGAGATGTGGAAAATGTTTTCATTGGTATTCCGTTAACAGCTTTCAGTGCATTTCCCAAACTTGCCAATGAAGAATATGCTTTAATTGTCAGCGATAATGCCAACTTTAGCGATGCAGATATTATTGATATAATTCCCTTGAAATCTGATGGGAACGGTAATCTTCAAACTTGGTATGATTTTGATGGAACAAAATATTTTACTTTTGGCAAGGCCCTAAAATTAGAAAGTAAAAGTTTAGCAAATATTACTTTTGCCGGAAATGATTTTTTAGTCGGTGAATATGCCTTAAACTTGAATAGTGGTTCTTTTACTGTAGGCTGTTGGATACGGAATGATGGTTCCAGCCTTACCAATAAAACAATTTTTGGTAAAGGAGCTAATTTGCAAGTAAGGGTAAACTCTGCCAATAAAATTGAAGCCTTATGGGATGGAGTCTCGCAGTTTACTTCAAGTACTGTTGTTGCAGACGGGAAATGGCATAATATTGTTGCGGTATATTATGTTGGTAGTGTGGATCTTTATATAGATGGAGTGGTGGAGACTTCAACGTTTAATCTTGAAAACCCAGATCCTAATTTTTCTAGATTTTCAATAGGAGGCATATATATTGATAAAAATAATATAATAGATCTATTTAGAGGTGAAATTGACCAGATTAATATTTGGGATTTGGCTTTGTCTTCAGACCAGATCAATTTCATGATGAATCAAGAAGTTGAAAAATATGCCGATAATAAAACAAACGGAAAAGTATTGCCACACTATATCTCCAGTAATTCAGTTAAAACAATTCTTTGGAGTAAA
Organism: Flavobacterium sp.; assembly: GCF_043780635.1. Taxonomy (GTDB): domain Bacteria; phylum Bacteroidota; class Bacteroidia; order Flavobacteriales; family Flavobacteriaceae; genus Flavobacterium. Next base: position 2,281 of record NZ_JAYWCK010000167.1, on the reverse strand, counting down.
TTAAGGGCTTATTATGATTTTAATTCTTTCTATGGCACTACTATAGAGGGTTTAACTGACGATCGTAATTTTTTGCGAATAAAATACTTGAATAAAAATAAAAATATTTTAAACACTCAAACAGCACCCTTACCTTATGAAACAGTTGCTGACGGAGAATGGAATGGAACTAATTCAGCAATTTGGAAAAATGGTTCCTTACAAACTTTACCGAATAGCAATTCTATAATAATTCAAACACCGCAACCAGTGGTAAATGGAAATATTGTTAAAATCGGACATAATGTAACATCAATTGAGAATAAAACCCTTTTGGGATTATTTGTAGAAGGCACTGATGCTTCAACCTACAAAACATTAACAGCCAATAATGATACCAAGGTACAAGTTTCACATTATTTAAAATTAGACGGTTTAATTGACTTAAAAGGCAAATCCCAATTACTACAAACCCTTAATAGTGAACTTGATCCAACGAGTATTGGTTTTATAAAGATAGACCAGCAGGGAACGGTTAACAAATATAATTATAATTATTGGTCCTCTCCTGTAGGGCCAATAAATGCAAGTACAAATAATAATAATTATTCGGTAAGTGATGTTTTTAAAGATGGTTCTACAACAACACCTCAAAATATAAATTGGGTAGGTGGTTATGATGGCAGTTCAACATCTCCTATAAGTATTGCCAGATATTGGTTATATAAATTTGAAAATGGATCAGAATATCCTGATTGGATACATTTTAATGAAACAGATGGAATTAGACCTTCGCAAGGATTTACCTTAAAAGGACCAAATGCTCCATCGTCTTCTCAAAATTATACTTTCAAAGGAAAGCCTTTTAATGGGTTAATAAATGGTAATTCTGTTTTACCTGATAATATATTTCTGGTAGGAAATCCTTACCCATCTGCTTTAGATGCTTCTAAATTTATTAAAGACAATATATCTATTGCTAATGGAGGTACTAATACAGAAAACGTAATCGATGGAACTCTTTATTTTTGGCAACATTCGCCAACAAATAACACCCATATTCTGGCTGGATATACAGGTGGATACGCAACATTAACATTAGCGGGTGGTGTAGATCCTCTTGTTCCGGTTGTCTCTCTTGTTCCAGTTGCTCCAGTGGAAATTAGTGGATTGGGAACAAGTAATAAATTGCCTTATCAATACATACCAGTTGGACAAGCTTTTTTTGTATCTGGGCCAGCTGGTAGTGGTATTTCTAAACCAATTATATTTAATAATAATCAGCGTGCTTTTGTTAAAGAGGATGCTAAAGACGATCTTCAAGCCCCAATTTCAAATACCTTATTTAAAAAAAGGCCTAATAATGGCAGTACTTCAAGTCATTTAAAAGACAATAGTAATGATGAGGTTTACAATAATTATAATACAAAAATCAGACTTGGTTTTAATTCTGCCAATAATTTTCACAGACAGTTATTAATAGGATTTATGAATGAGAATGCGACCGATGGTTTAAATATAGGATATGATGGATATCAAATAGATACACAATTAAATGATTTATATTTCTTGATTGATAATTCAGAATACACTATACAAGGTGTTGGCGAATTCGATAATAACAAAGTATATCCAATAGGAGTGACGACAAATATTACCGGAATTGTTAAACTTATGGTTGATGACACAGAATTTTTACCGTCAAATCAAAATATATATATTCATGATAAGGAAACGTCAATGTTTTATGATATTACCAAAAAAGCAGCAGAAATTAATCTGCCAGCAGGAACATATAATACTCGTTTTGAGTTAACTTTTAAAACAGATAATTCTTTAGGAATAGAAGAAAGTAAATTGCCAGAATCAATGCTATTGGTATACAATAAAGAGTTAAAAAAGAAATTGTTTATTAGTAAAAATCAATCAATAGTTATTAAAGAAGTTTCAATTTACAACATCAGCGGACAACAACTATTTATTATGAAGAAAATACCAGATCTTAAAACAATTGAAATACCTTTTAATGTTCAAGAAGGTACTTATGTCGTTAAAATTGTTACTGATAAAGGAGTAATAAGTAAAAAAGTATTGCAGCCTTAATCAACAATTTCTTATGATTTTTTTTCATATTTTATAAAGCTTTGCAGTTTTTCACTAACTATTTTTGACTATTAAACTGGAATAATAAAGTTACATTATTTATAACCCGTTGGGTGCAATTAAATTATTTGTGTTTTAATATTGTTTATTGGTCTTTCAAAAATAAATTTATTGATGAATTGCACCAAAGTTAATGCTG
>NZ_JAYWCK010000166.1:0-28150 GCF_043780635.1 Flavobacterium sp. | reverse complement strand
AGCATTAACTTTGGTGCAATTCATCAATAAATTTATTTTTGAAAGACCAATAAACAATATTAAAACACAAATAATTTAATTGCACCCAACGGGTTATTCTTATACTTTTAGTAATATTGCTATAACAAATGTAATTTTCACGAAAGGGGCGTCAGGACCTCAAACAGTTGATATAATAGGAGTAAGCAAGAATACTTGTTATATTCCTACCGGTACAAATACAAAATTAGATGTTCTTGAAACAGATTGTTCTACTTTAGGAATTGATCAAGCCAACATTAATTCAGCTCAAATAAAACTTTACCCTAATCCCGTTTCAAGTGTATTTAAAATAAATGTTGAAGCTGCTGAATTATATATTTATGATATGTCAGGTAAAATGGTAAAACAATTTAAAGGTTCCTTTAAAAAAGATTCAAATTTTGATATTAGCAATTTAGCCAAAGGAATGTATTTTGTAAAAGCAAAATCTGTTGACGGATTAGTATCTACACTGAAATTAGTTAAGGAATAAATTCTTTTTTGATAGAAGTTGTTTAAGTAGGTTTTAAACAACTTCTTTTCGATTGCAAAATTACTTCTATTTAAGAAATATACATATTTAAAAAATCCTATTATTGCTAGATTGGCTTTTTTGGTTTTGGGTGTTTTTATTATTGTTGCTCAATCTTGAATCTATGAATTCTTCCAGTATTGGGGTTTTGTATCGTTAGTTCTTTGAAACCAGTAGTCTTGGGTTACTTTATGTCCATCAAGGGTTCTCATTTTTCTTTCGAAAATCCAAATTGTGGGATTGAAAACCATATCGGTTACGGCCACGGTATATAATTGAGGATCTTCTTCAGCCTTTTTCTTTTCTTCTTCAAGTACAACTTCTAGGCCATTATGTTCCAAGAGTTTTTTCAAGAAATCCCTGCGGTCTTCGTCAACACCTTTTTCGACAAAAGTTACTCTTGTTTCTCCGATGCTTCCAAATGAATGTTTTCCGTCTAATGATGCCATAACTTATTTATTAAAAACGTTGCTTAATTCAAAAATGTAATCGTATAATGGACTGTATAAACCAAGAACCAGAATACCCAATACGGTAATTATTAGTCCTAAACGCATATAAATTTTGCTTTTGAAAAACGGGATTGGATTCTCGCTTTTTCTGATGAACATCGCTCTTACCACCAATAAATAATAATAAAGAGAGATGGTTACATTGACCACTGCCAAGAAAACCAATAGATAATACCCTTTGCTTGCAGCTGCTGCGAACAAGAAAAATTTACCAAAAAATCCTGCCACTGGAGGTATTCCCGCTAATGAAAATAAAGCCAACATCATCACAAGACTCAAGTTTGGATTAGTTCTGTACAAACCATTATAATCATCCCTGTTTTCTTTCCCAGTTTGCAAAGAAATTGCTTGTACCACTCCAAAAGCTGCTAAATTTGTGAATATGTAAACCATAATAAAATATACAACTGTAGCCGTTCCTAATTGTGTGCCAGAAATTAGACCTAATAAAATAAAACCAGCTTGGGCAATCGATGAAAACGCCAAGAAACGTTTCATATTCTGCTGGCGCAACGCGAATAAATTGCCAATAAACATTGTGGCAAGCGCTAATGCATAGATAATATTTTCCCAAACGGGCATTAATGATTTTAAAACAGTAAACATTAAAATCATCAAGATAAATGCGGCAGCTCCTTTTGAAATAACTGATAAATAGGAAGCAATTCCAATTGGCGCTCCTTCATAAACATCGGCAGTCCAAAAATGGAATGGGACCAAGGATATTTTGAATGCTAATCCTACAAAAAACAAGATGGAGCCTAATATCGTCAAGTTGGTTGATGTTAAAACGGCGATAACATCATTAAAATAAATGGAGCCTGTTGCAGCATACAACAACGAGATTCCAAATAAGGAAACTCCCGAAGCCAATCCCGCCGAAAGTATAAATTTAACGCCCGCTTCACTCGAAATTCTTTTTGAAGTTTCCCAAGCTACCAAAGCTGCAACCGGCAAGGTTGATAATTCCAATCCTATATAAAACATTAGAAAATCACCTGCAGAAATCATAAAATACATTCCTAAAAGAGAAGAAAATAGCAACATAAAGAACTCATTCCCTTTGTTCAATGGCACCATTTTTTCTTGAATCCAATCAGCTGATTGAAGCAAAACTATTAATACACCTACATTAAGCACATTTTTAAAGAGATGAATCAGCGTATTCGTGCGGAACATTCCGCCAAATAAACTCGTTTCTTCAATAGCAAAAAAGCCAATGATCGTGTGTATGCCAAATAACAATAGAGCTAAATGCACCAAACTTCCTTTTTTGTCTTTATGTATGAAAATTTCGCCTACAATCAACAATAATATAATTGTTAACAGGAAAATTTCTTGTCTCATTGCGATAAAACTGGTCAAATTCATTTTATTTATTTATTATAAATGATTTAATACTCCTTGAATAAACGGTTGGACACTGTCCATCGTCATATTGCTCAACCAAAGCGGTGCTACTCCCATTCCAATCATTGGAATTAACAACAGCATTATGCCTGTTACCTCGAACCAAGTTACCTTTGGTAAAACTAAAAATTCCTCATTTTTAACTTCTCCCATTAACATAATTCCCAGAACTCGTAAAATATAAACAGCGGTTACCACAATTGCCGAAACTGAAATTACGGTCGCTACTCTATAAAACATTTCTTCGTGTTGGAAAGCACCAACAAAAATGTTCATTTCGGCAACGAAACCACTAAATCCAGGTAACCCTAATGAAGCCAAACCTGCAATTACATAAATGACTGATATGAATGGCATAACTTTCAATAAACCTCCCAATTTGGTGATGTCTCGGGTGTGTGTTCTTCCGTAAATCATCCCGATTAAGGCAAAGAATAATGCTGTCATAAATCCGTGTGAGAGCGATTGTAGGATCGCACCGTTCCAAGCGGTTTTGTTCAACATCAATAAAGCGAACAACACCATTCCCAAGTGACTCACGGAGGAATATGCATTGATATATTTCAAATCGGTTTGTTTTAAAGCACCAAAGGCACCATAAATAACTCCCGTTGCGGATAAGATGATAAAGAACCAAGACCATTCGATAGCTCCCAGTGGCAATAAAAACATCGCAATTCTAAAAACTCCATAACCGCCTAATTTCATTAAAACTCCTGCGTGAAGCATTGACACTGCTGTTGGTGCCGAAGCGTGACCATCAGGAGACCAAGTATGAAAAGGAAATAATGCACCAAGAACGGCAAAGCCAATAAATGTCAAGGGGAAAAATAATTTTTGGGCTTCAAATGGAATATGAACTTTGGAAATTTCCAATATATTGAAAGTCAGCGCCCCTCCATCAGCATTGGAATTAAAGTAAATTCCCAATACGCCAACTAATAAAACAGCTGAAGCTCCCATCAACATTAAAGTTAACTTCATTGCTGAATATTCTTTTGGTCCTGAACCCCATATTCCAATCAGCAAATACATTGGGATTACGGCAATTTCGTAGAAAACAAACATTGTGAACAAATCGATGGAAATAAAGAATCCATAAACGCCAGTAGCCAACACTAAAAGCGAGATGAAGAATTCTTTAGGCAAATCGTCGGTTTTCCAAGAAATGAAAACACCGGCTAACACTACTATTGAGGTCAACAACAATAAAGCTACTGAAATTCCATCAACTCCAATGGCATAATGTACATTGAAATTTTTAAACCAAACTGTATCTTGGGTAAAAAGCATTACGCTTTTATTGACAGCTCTTTCTCTAAAATAAGCAAAAAGCAAATTGATAGCCATTCCGAGTTGAATGAAACTTCCAATCATTGAAATAATTCGTGCCTGTTTTAATCCTTTGGAGAAAACCAAAGCTATAACTGTGAGTACAGGAACAATTACAAAAAGTGATAAAATATCCATATTAATTGATTAGTTTGTCCATAAATAAATGAAAACCAAAGCGATAACTACAACTCCTGAGACAAAAAACATTGCATAATCTTGTAATTTTCCAGATTGCAATCCTTTTATTTTTTCAGAAATGATAACTGTTTTGTTTCCAATGCCTTCCATTGTTCCATCCACATATTTCTTGTCGAATTTGGCAATCGGAGTAGAAATTAAATTAAAAACAATTTTCTTGGTAACGAACATATAGATTTCGTCGAAATAAAATTTATTGTATGTCCATTTGTAAAACATTCCGAATCCATTGGCAAACCTTTCGGCCAAGTCATTTTCTTTTTTGTAGAAAACCCAGGCAAGGATGATTCCAACTAATCCTGTTCCAACTGCGACTGCTGCCATTGGATAATTGAGATGTCCTTCGAAACCTGCTTTATCTGCAGTTATGAATTCGCTGAAAGGAATAAATCCTGCCACGACACTCATAAATGCCAAGAATAAAAGAGGAAATGTCATCGAAATTGGCGATTCGTGTGGAGCGTGTTCGTACTTGGTTTCTTTCCCCCAAAATATTCCAAAATAAAGTCGGAACATATAAAAGGCAGTTAATCCCGCTACAAATAATGCCATAAAATAAATCAACTGATTTTTTTCGAACGCTGCTACCAAAATCTCGTCTTTACTCCAAAACCCTGCAAACGGCGGAACTCCGGCAATTGCTAATGCTGCAATTAAGAACGTAATATTGGTAATTGGCATATACTTCCGCAAACCGCCCATATCTTTCAAATAATTGCTGTGAACCGCGTGAATCACGGAACCAGCACCCAAGAATAACAAGGCTTTGAACATTGCGTGAGTAAACAAATGGAACATTGACGCCATATAACCAACTCCTTCTTCGCCTTTATAACTAGAAACGCCTAATGCCAACATCATATAACCAATTTGTGACATTGTCGAAAAAGCCAAAACTCGTTTAATATCGGTTTGCGTGACGGCGATTATCGCCGCAAACAAGGAAGAAAATGCTCCCACATAAGCAACAATATTCAAGGTGAATCCACCTTCAACGAAATAATACATTGGGAATAATCGGGCCACCAAATAGACTCCAGCTACAACCATTGTTGCTGCGTGAATCAAGGCAGAAACCGGTGTTGGTCCTTCCATCGCGTCCGGTAACCAAATGTGTAATGGGAACATTGCTGATTTTCCCGCGCCACCCATAAATATGAGAAGCAATGCCCAAGTAATCACTGATAATCCCATAAAAGAGGAAGCGCCCCAATGAAGAAGCAATCCTTCGCCTTCAGGATTTACAGCGTTTAACGTTTGAAAGTCAAAAGTACCAGCATAATAGCCAACTATCAAAATCCCGATTAAGAAACCTAAATCAGCAAAACGAGTGACAATAAATGCTTTTTTTGCTGCAGCAACTGCAGAAGTTTTGGTGTAATAATATCCAATTAACAAATAAGAAGAAACTCCCACTAATTCCCAAAAAATATAGATTTGGAAAAGGTTTGTTGCCAATACCAATCCAAGCATTGAAAAGGAAAACAGCGATAAGAAGGCAAAGAATTTGGTATAACCATCATCACCTTTCATATAACCTCGGCTATAAATGTGCACCATCAGGGAAATTGTGGTCACCACGATGAGCATCATAACGGAAATTGGATCAATCAAAATCCCCATATCAATATGCAAGGTATCTGTGAAGTTCATCCACACTGTTTTTTCAACAATAGTTTGGTAAACGCCGTCGACTTTTCCCAGTACAAAAAAGTATTGGTAAGCAGTATAATAAGACAATGCTGCTGAAGTAGCCAATCCCAAAACACCAATATAACCAGAAACTGCCGGTTTAATTTGTTGGTTAAAAATCCCCAAAAGCAAGAAAACAGCCAGCGGAATAAACGGAATAAATAATATATAAGTTATGTTCATAGTTGATGAATATTAATACTTCATAATTTCAGTGTCCTTCACTTCAACAGAGCTAATTTGTCTGTAAAGATTAATTATGATTGCAACAGCCAGCGCAGTTTCGGCGGCAGCCACGGCAATAATAAAAATCGAAAAGAAAACACCCTGTAACACATCCGGATATAAATATTTGTTGATAACAACAAAGTTTATAGCCGAGGCATTTAATAGTAATTCGAGAGAAATTAAAATCGAAATCAAGTTTTTTCGTGTAAGAAACCCATAAATCCCTATAAAAAACAGGATAGAGGTAAGGGTAAAAATTTCGTATATGCTAATTCCGGCTATCATAATGTGTCGTCGTTTTTAGTTAGTTTGTCTCCTTTTCCAATGATTATTGCTCCAATCATTGCAGCCAATAATAGAATACTGATCACTTCAAAAGGCAATATGAATCCACCTGCCCCGTAGCTTAAAAGACCCATTCCAATATCGTTAACATCGGTAGTTTTAGAATTTTCGACAACAGTAAAATTTGTTGAATAAATGACGGACAAGAAAACACCAAGCCCAATCAAACAAACCAATCCGGTTAGTAATTTTTTGGATAATTTTGCCATTTCCAGTTCCATTTCGATATGGTGAACCAACAAAACCGAGAAAATAACCAAAACGATAATTCCTCCTGCGTAAACTGTCAATTGAACGGCTGCCAAGAAATTATAATCAATCAAAAAGTAAATTCCGGCTACACCAATAAGCACAAACAGTAGATAAATAACTGATCGAAGCATCTGGCGACTCGTTACAGAAGCAATGGCAGCAACAATCATTATCAATGCCAAGATATAAAATACAATTTTTTCCATAAGATTAATCTTCTACTCCAGGCATCAATTTAGATCCTGGTTTGTTTAAAACTCTAGTGAGATATGTTCTGTCGTAAACGGAATTTTCAAAATTTTGTGCCCATTTGATGGCATCGGTAGGGCAGGCTTCAATACATAAACTACACATTGTACACATTCCTAAATGGTAAATATGCTTGTCTATCATTTTTTTCTTTTTACCTGTTTCAGGGTCAACTTGTCTGTCCCAAATGATTTCGATGCTACCGTTTGGACAAGCCAATTCACATTTTTGACAACCCGTACATCGGTGTTCATTGTTCTCGTCGTGAGGCATAACCACTTCGCCGCGAAAACGTTCGAACATTTTTAAAGTATCTCGATTATCTGGATATTGCTGGGTTATGGCACCTTTTCTGGAATGTAAAAAGTACTTTCCGGTAACACTCATCCCTGTGAGAAGCGATTTTACCGCATTATATATATCTGAAAAATAACTCATAATTATTAAAATTTAATGGTTAATCCTAGCAATACCATTAATGCCATCAAAACCAAGTTCATTAAGTTTAAAGGAAGCAAATATTTCCATTCCAATACCAGTAGTTGGTCGATTCTCAATCTAGGAAACGTCCACCTGAACCACATCATTAGAAATATTAATATTAATGTTTTTGCCAAAAACCAAAACACGCCCAATAATGGTATTGATTCTGTTATTCCAAAAGGAGATAAATAGGCTCCAAAAAATACGGTTGTGGCGATTGCTGCGATGATAAACATATTGATGAATTCTGCCAAAAAGAAATAAGCGAACTTCATTCCCGAATATTCTGTGTGGAAACCAGCACCCAATTCTGATTCGGCTTCAACCAAATCAAAAGGAGCTCTGTTCGTTTCTGCAGTTCCAGCAATCATATAAATGCAAAAGGCGATGATGGCAGGAATGTGTCCTTGAACAATGAGCCAGCTGTGTTTTTGAACTTCGACTATTTGCGAAAGTTGTAAAGAACCCGTCATTACCACCATTGTCAAAAGCGATAAACCAACGGATAATTCGTAACTAATCGTTTGAACACCGCTTCGCATCGCGCCAATCAAGGAAAACTTGTTGTTGCTGCTCCAACCGGCCAATAAAATTCCGATAACTCCAATGGACGATATGGATGTTAAAAAGAAAATACCTATATTAATGTCAAAGGCTTGAAATTCTTTCGAAAAAGGAAATAGAGAAAGCGCCATCAATGCTGTAATGATAACAAAATAAGGAGCTAGATTGTATAAGAATTTGTCGGCTTTTATGGTAACGGTCAGCTCTTTGGAAACTAGTTTCAAGGCATCGGCCATTGTTTGCAACAATCCTTGGTAACCGACTCTGTTTGGTCCAAGTCGCAATTGAAACCAAGCTGCAACTCTTCTTTCAAGTAAAACCAAGTACAAACCGGCAACTGCAAAAATAGCAAGATAAACTACGGCTATTAAGACCATTTCCACAATGCTTGCAGTGGTTTCCGGCATCAGGCTAAAAAGCCATTCGTGAATATTTTTTGTAATGTTCATAGAATTAATTTTATCGGTCAATATCAGGAATTACAAGGTCTAAAGTTGCCATAGTTGCAACCAAATCCCCAATTTTTCCGCCAACTGCAATATGATTTAATAAAGATAAATTGGAAAATCCGGGAGATCTGAATTTCATTCGATACGGATTTTTAGTTCCTGTGCTAATAATATAAACTCCTAGTTCACCTCTTGCAGTCTCTACTTTTTGGTAATATTCACCTTCGGGTAGTTTGATAACGGTATTGGTTTTGGCAAAAAAATCACCTTCAGGAATATTGTCAATTAATTGTTCGATTATCGACAAGGATTCCCACATTTCCAAAATTCTAACTTGATAACGGGCATAAGTATCGCCTTCGGTTTTTAAGATTTCGTTGAAAGTTACTTTATCATATGCACTGTATGAATGGTGTTTTCTCACATCGCAAGAATAACCGGAAGCACGACCTACAGGGCCAGAGGCACCAAAAGAAATCGCATCCTCTTTGGATAAAATTCCAATGCCTTCCATCCTTTTTCGAAAAATGATATTTCCGGTCAAAAGCGTGTCGTATTCAGGTAATTTTGTTTTGAAATGGGCAATAAATTCTTTGGTTCTTTTTACAAAATTCGGGTGAATGTCAAACATTAATCCGCCGGGAATGTTGTAGTTCATCGTTAAACGAGCGCCACAAGTTTCTTCGAAAATATCGTTTATCATTTCACGATCCCTGAAACCATAAAAGTACGTTGTCAAAGCACCAACGTCCATTCCCATTACTCCCCACCATAAAGTATGGGAAGCGATTCGGGTTAATTCCGAAATAATGGTTCGAATGACTTTAACGCGTTCTGGAACTTCAACTTGAAGGGCATTTTCAACAGTTAAACAAACCGCTTCGTTGTTGATGTGAGAAGACAAATAATCCATTCGATCCGTCAAATGCACGATTTGTTGATAGCTGTCACGTTCACACATTTTTTCGATGGAACGGTGAATATACCCCAAGTCTGGTTCCACTTTTTTAATTATTTCACCGTCAATAGTCAATAAAAGTCGCAAAACACCGTGAGTTGCTGGGTGTTGCGGTCCCATATTAATTTGATATTCTTCGGATTTAAAGTTGTTTTTTATGGTGGTTGTATCCATTTTTACTTATTTGATAATCATATTAATTTCATCTACGTAATCTTTCCTCAAAGGAAAACCGTCCCAGTCTTCGGTTAGAAAAAGTCTTTGTAGATTAGGATGATTAGTGAATATTATTCCGAAGAAATCAAAAACTTCTCTTTCGTGGAATTCGGCAGTATACCAAATATCGCAAATCGTATCAAATGTTGGATTATCGCGATCTTCAGTTTTTACTTTTACGACTAATTGATGTCTATGAGTGGTAGATTCCAGATGATAAACAACGCCTAATGCTGTCCCCCAATCCACGCCACTCAGGCAAAACAAATAATCGAAATTCGTTTCAGAACTGCTTTTTAATTGCGTCATTAATTGGTGCAATTGAGCAGGTTGAACTGTAATATTTAAAAACTGTGATTTTTCTTCAGTGAATTCTACTTCGGGAATCCAGGTGCTTATTAAATTTTGTAGTGCTTCGTTAGTCATAACTTTTTTATTTTAAAGTCCTTCGTCAAACCCATCAATTGGGAAAACTTTGGCTTTCATATTTTCTGTTTTGATTTTTGCTTGAAGCATTAGCATTCCTTCTAATAATGCTTCAGGTCGAGGCGGACAACCTGGAACGTAAACATCAACGGGTATAACGTGGTCAGCTCCTTTTACCACAGAATACGAATTGTAATAAAATGGACCTCCAGAAATAGCGCAAGCTCCCATTGCAATCACGTATTTTGGTTCCGCCATTTGATCATATAAACGACGTAAAACAGGAGCCATTTTATTGACGATAGTTCCTGCAATAATAATTAAATCGGCTTGTCTAGGAGAAGGTCTTGCTACTTCAAAACCAAATCTGGAATAATCGTGGCGAGCAGCTCCGGTTTGCATCATTTCGATGGCACAACAACTGGTTCCAAAATAAAGGGACCAAAGCGAGTTGGCTCGGCCCCAATTTATTATGTCATCTAATGAGGTAACTAAAATGTTAGCTCCATTACCTCCAGGAATTACTTTTCCAGGAAAATCTGCCGGTATATCAGGGGTGTTATTTATTCCCATTTTAATGCTTCTTTTTTCCAGGCGTAGGCCAAGCCTAGACCTAATATTACTAAAAATATGATGATTTCATAGAAGGCGACTATTCCAATTTTTTGGAAAACAACAGCCCAAGGAATCAAAAATGCTACCTCGACATCAAAAACCAAGAATAAAATAGCGTATAAATAATAGCCAACTTTAAACTGAACCCACGTTGGCCCGATAGTTGTCATCCCGCTCTCATACGGTTCACGCTTTTGTGAATTGTCTGATTTTGGTGAGAGTAAATTAGATAAGAAATTTGCGCCAGCAACCAGAACGACGCCGGCTAACAAGAAAACTATAATTGCTTCTGAACCCATACTTATTATTTTTTATTCGTTTGTTTTAAAATGCAAATCTAAATTAATAAATCTACTTATCCCATAGGATAATAAATTTACTATTAAATAATTTTATTTTACCTCATAAGTTTCTCCCGAGAAGAATAAATCATCGGTTTTTGTGAATTTCGATGCTGCTTTTACTTGAGCAGTCAATTCCTCTTCTCTTTCTTCTAAAGTGACGTCATCGAAACTTCTGATAACTCCAGTCGCCAATGGAGATTCTAATCGAACCAACATATAGTGAAGTGTTGGATCTTTTTCTTTGGCATTGTGTACCAACAAATCTTCCTGTGTAATTCCGTTTTCACCAATGGTTACGGTTTCTAATTTCAGACCTTTTAAAACTAATCCTTTGTCACGGTTTTTACCAAAAATCATTGGTTTTCCGTGTTCAAGATAGATTTGTTTGTCATCTTTAACTTCTTTATCTGTAATATGATTGAAGCATCCGTCATTAAAAATAACGCAGTTTTGTAAAACTTCGATTAAAGAAGTTCCTTTAAATTGATGGGCTTCAGTAAAAATCTGACCCATTTCTTTTGGACTTCCGCCTCCAACTCTTGCAAAAAATCGGGCTTGAGCGCCTAATGCTAATTCACCAGGTGAAAAAGGAGGTTGTGTATTTCCGTAAGGAGAAGATTTTGTTTTTTGTCCAATTAATGAAGTTGGAGAAAATTGCCCTTTGGTTAAACCATAAATTTCATTATTGAAAAGAATAATATTCAAATCGATATTTCTACGTAAAACGTGAATAAAATGATTTCCACCAATAGCCATTGCATCACCATCTCCAGTTGCAATCCAAACGCTTAAGTTAGGATTTGCCAATTTCACACCCGAAGCAATTCCGGGAGCTCTACCGTGAATACTATGAATTCCATATGAATTAATATAATAAGGAAAACGAGAAGAACATCCGATACCAGATACGAAAACTACGTTTTCTCTGGCAACACCCATTTCAGGAAGTGCTTTTTGCATCGTGCGTAAAATCACATAATCATCGCAACCCGGGCACCATCTTACTTCTTGATCACTTGTAAAATCTTTAGCAGTATATTTTTTTTCAGCAGTAGTTTCCATAATTATACTAGTTCTTTAAATTTTTGAATAAGGTCATCGTTAGCAAATGGTAATCCTTGGACTTTATTGAATTGTAAAAATTCAAATTTGCTGTGTTTAGTTTTTAAAATACTTGCAAATTGACCAGAGTTTAATTCGCAAACAAGAATTTTTTTGAATTTGGATAAAATTTCCGCTGTATTTTTTGGCATTGGATTAATATAATTGAAATGTGCGTAGCCAACGTTTTTATATCCTTCATCACTTATTTGTTTTACTGCAGAATGTAAAGAACCATAAGTTCCACCCCAACCAATTACCAATAAATCTCCGGCATCAGCAAATTCAGTTTCTATGTCTGGAATATTAAATTTAACACGTTCAATTTTTTCTGCTCTGATGTTAGTCATAGTCTCGTGGTTTGCAGGCTCATATGAAATATTTCCTGTAACAGCATCTTTTTCTAAACCACCAATTCTATGTTCTAATCCTGGAGTTCCTGGGATAGCCCAATTTCGAGCAAGTGTTTTCTCATCTCTATCATAAGGATGCCAGTTTTCTTTAACTTCTGTAATCCTGTTGTTTTTAATAGCAGGCATTTCGGCAACGGTTTTAATTTTCCAAGGAGCAGAACCATTTGCGATATATCCATCAGTCAATAAAATAACTGGCGTCATATGTTCTAATGCAAGTCGTGCCGCCTCATAAGCAAAATTAAAACAATTGGCTGGCGTACTTGCAGCTATAACAATAACCGGGCTTTCGCCATTTCTGCCATACATTGCTTGTAGTAAATCTGATTGTTCGGTTTTTGTTGGTAAACCAGTTGATGGTCCGCCACGTTGAACATTAACGACAACCAAAGGTAATTCAGTCATTATGGCTAAACCAATAGCTTCGCCTTTTAGTGCTAATCCCGGTCCTGAAGTAGTTGTAATTGCTAAATCACCTGCAAATGAAGCTCCAATTGCTGAAGTTACACCTGCAATTTCATCTTCTGCCTGAAAAGCTTTTACACCAAAATGTTTGTGTTTAACTAATTCGTGTAAAATATCAGTAGCAGGAGTTATTGGATAAGAACCTAAGAATAATTCCAATCCAGATTTTTCGGCTGCTGCCAAAAATCCCCAAGCGGTTGCTGTGTTACCCATAATAATTCTATAGGTTCCAGCTTCCATTTTTGCGGGAGAAATGGTATAAGAGTTTGGAATCAATTCTAAAGTCTCAGCAAAATAATAGCCTGCATTTAAAACTTTGGTATTCGATTCTATTAAAGAAGGTTTAGATTTGAATTTTTTATTAAAAAAATCAATTGTATGTTCTAAAGAACGGTTGTACATCCAATAAACCATACCAAGAGAAAACATATTTTTACTTCTTGAAATAGCTTTATTATCCAATCCTGCAACATCTTTCAAAGCCTCTTTGGTTAAAGAAGTCATATCAACTTCAATAACTCTAAAGTTGTCAAGACTTCCATCTTCTAATGGATTTGTGGTATATTCTGCTTTATCTAAATTTTTCTTTGTAAATGAATCGGTATCTACTATTAAAGTGTGACCAGGTTTTAAAGCATATATGTTGGTTTTTAAAGCAGCAGGATTCATAGCAACCAATAAATCGACACTATCACCAGGAGTGCTTACTTCGACACTACCTATATGTACTTGAAATCCAGAAACTCCATATAAACTTCCTTGAGGAGCTCTAATTTCGGAAGGGTAATTTGGGAAAGTGGCAATATCGTTGCCAAACATAGCTGAAGTATCAGAAAACTGTGTTCCTGTCAACTGCATTCCATCACCAGAATCACCAACAAACCGAATTACTACGGCTTCCAATTTTTCAGGTTGAAGTTTTATTTTATCTGCAATCATAATTTAGGGAATTTAATATTTCAAAATTGATTAATATAACAATAATTGATAGGCAAATTTAATTTCACTTTTTAGATTAAAATATGACGAATATCATATAAAAGTAATAAAAAGACATTTAATTTTACAAAGAATTAAAAATATAAAACCATGGCAATAATTATTACGGACGAATGTATCAACTGTGATGCATGTATATCAGAATGTCCAAACAACGCAATTTATGAACCAGATGACAAATGGTCTTATGCTGACGGATCATCTTTAAAAGGAATGGTAAAAACACCAAAAGGTGTAGATGTTGATGCTAGTGAAGAACACGATCCTATTTCTGACGAGTTTTTCTATATTGTATCAGACAAATGTACGGAATGTAAAGGTTTCCACGACAAACCACAATGCGCTTCTGTTTGTCCAGTAGACTGTTGTATACTTGATGAGAGTCATATTGAAACAGAAACTGAACTGTTAGCGAAAAAAGCTTGGTTGCATAGTGAAAACTAATTAAAAAAAAAGCTAAACTCCTTACTTAAAAATGGTTTTTAGCTTTTTTTAATCTCAAAATTAAATACTATCAAGTAATTTGTGGATTGAATAGATAGTCGCAGATTCAGGATGGTAAAATAACTTTATAAAATGAAGAATAAAATTTTCCCAAAATTAATTTGTGATGGTAATGAAGCAGTAGCTATCATTGCCCACAAAACAAATGAAGTCTGCGCAATTTACCCTATTACGCCATCCTCTCCTATGGGTGAGCATGCAGAACTTTATAGTTCTAAAGGCAGAAAAAACATTTGGAATAATATTCCAAAAATTGTTGAATTGCAAAGTGAAGGTGGTGCCGCAGGTACTGTTCACGGTGCATTACAAGCAGGTGCTCTAACAACAACTTTTACGGCCTCACAAGGTTTGTTGTTGATGATACCTAATATGTACAAAATTGCCGGTGAATTATTACCTTGTGTTATTCACGTTGCTGCCAGAACAATTGCAACTCATGCGTTGTCAATTTTTGGCGACCATTCAGATGTAATGGCTTGTAGACAAACAGGTTTTTCAATGTTGTTTGGCGGTTCTGTTCAAGAAGCACACGATTTTGCCTTAATTTCACAAGTTGCAACTTTAAAAACTCGAGTACCGTTTTTGAATATTTTTGATGGTTTTAGAACCTCTCACGAAATTTCAAAAATTGACGGTATTACAGACGATATCATCAAAGCAATGATGCCAGATGATAAAGTTATGGAGCATAAAAAAAGATCATTAGATCCTGATCGTCCTGTTTTAAGAGGAACAACCCAGAATCCTGACGTGTTCTTTCAAGCAAGAGAAGCCGCCAATTTATTTCACGACAGAGTTCCTGCAGTAGTTCAAGATGTTATGGACGAATTCTACGAACATACGGGTCGTAGATACAATTTGTTTGATTATATAGGTCACCCAGAAGCCGAAAGAGTAATTATAGTTATGGGTTCTGCCGAAGGTCCTGTAAAAGAAGCTCTTGATGTTATGTTAGCCGAAGGTGAAAAAGTAGGTGTTATTTTAATACGTTTATTCAAACCATTTGCAATTGATGCTTTTGTCAATGTATTACCAAAAACAGTTCAAAAAATAGCCGTTTTAGATAGAACTAAAGAGCCAGGTAGTGTTGGAGATCCAATGTATTTAGACATCGTTACCGCACTTGTTGAAAGCGGAAGAGAAATGCCTATTGTTGTTGCCGGTCGTTACGGTTTGTCATCCAAAGAGTTTACTCCAGCGATGGTAAAAGGAATTTATGACGAGTTGTTGAACAAAAAACCTAAAAATCACTTTACCATTGGTATCAATGATGATGTGACTTTTAGAAGTTTATACTATGATACAAAATTCGATACTAAAGCAACCACTATTAACTGTATGTTCTATGGTTTAGGTTCTGATGGAACTGTGGGAGCGAATAAAAACTCAATCAAAATCATTGGTGAAACTACCGATAATTATGTTCAAGGTTATTTTGTTTATGACTCTAAAAAAGCGGGAGCTCAAACTATTTCGCACTTGCGTTTTGGTCCAGATCCAATCAATTCCAATTATTTAATTGATAAAGCCGATTTTATTGCCAGTCATAAATTCAATTTTGTTGAAAAATTCAATATGATTGCCGACTTGAAGCACGGTGGTACTTTCTTATTAAACTCTCCTTATTCAAAAGAGGAAATTTGGGATAGATTACCGGTGCAAATTCAAGAAGGAATCATCGAAAAACAAGTTAAATTTTATGTGATTGACGCAACCCAAGTAGCTCAAGATGCCAATCTAGGAAAAAGAGCCAATACCATTTTACAAACTTGTTTCTTTGCCATTTCCGGAATCTTGCCTAAAGACGAAGCGATTCAAAAAATTAAAGATGCCATCGTAAAATCGTATTCTCATAAAGGAGAAAAGGTGGTAAAAATGAACTTTAATGCAGTTGATAAAGCGCTTGAAAATTTACACCAAGTAGAATATCCAAAAGTAGCTTCAAGCGAAAAACAAATGTTGTCAGCAATGCGAAATGCACCAGACGGATTTGTAACTGAAGTTTTGGAAAAAATATTAGCCGGTTTTGGAGACGAACTTCCAGTGAGTGCTTTCACAGTAGACGGGACTTTCCCTACAGGAACTTCACAATACGAAAAAAGTGGCATTGCCGATTTTATTCCAGTTTGGGATGACGAAAATTTATGTACACAATGTAATAAATGTGTCGCTATTTGCCCTCACGCTGCCATTCGATCTAAAGTAGTTTCAAACGAAGATATTGCTAGTTTTCCAACTTCTTTAAAAAGTGTAGCCGCTATTGGACGACCATTTTCTAAAGAAAGTGAATCCTATATCTTGCAAGTTTCACCTGAAGATTGTACAGGTTGCGACCTTTGTGTTGTGGTTTGTCCTGCAATAAGTAAAGTGAAAGAAAACTTCAAGGCCATCAATATGCACAAGAAAATTGAAGTTGATGTTGAAGAAAATGTAAATTGGGATCACTTCGTAAGTTTACCTTATTATGACAGAACCGCTTTGCAGACAACAAATATAAAAGGATCTCAATTCTTGGAACCTTTATTTGAATTCTCAGGAGCTTGTTCAGGTTGTGGCGAAACACCATATATTAAAATGGTTACCCAATTATATGGCGATAGTATTATGATTGCTAATGCAACAGGATGTTCTTCTATTTATGGAGGAAATTTACCAACTACACCTTATAAAACCAATGAATTTGGTAGAGGTCCAGCTTGGGCAAATTCACTTTTCGAAGACAATGCCGAGTTTGGTTTAGGTCTGAAATTAGGGTTAACCAAAAAACAAGAAATTGCAGTTGATTTATTAAAATCATTGGAATCAGTTGTTGGCAGCGAAATAGTGGAAGCTATTTTAAATAACACGGAAGAAACCGAAGCGCTGAAAAACGAAAAATTCGCTCAAATTGATGCACTTAATAAAATATTGGTCAACCTTGGAAACAATGAAGACGCCAAAAAATTAAGCCAATTAACAGAGTATTTACGTAAGAAAGCGGTTTGGATCTTTGGTGGAGACGGTTGGGCTTATGACATCGGTTACGGTGGAGTAGATCACGTTTTATCTACTGGAGAAGATATTAATATTATGGTATTAGATACCGAAGTTTATTCTAACACTGGTGGACAAGCATCAAAATCAACTCCTCTTGGAGCAAGTGCTAAATTCACTATTGGCGGTAAAAAAACAGGTAAAAAATCCCTTGCGCTTCAAGCTATTTCTTATGGTAATGTTTATGTAGCCCAAATTGCAATGGGTGCCAAGGATTTACAAGCACTAAAAGCGATTGAAGAAGCCGCAGCTTATCCTGGACCATCATTAATTATTGCTTATTCTCATTGTGGTGAACACGGTTATGAATTGAAAAATGCTATTTCACAACAAGAAAAAGCAGTAGATTCAGGTTACTGGCCATTATTTAGATTCAATCCTTTAGAATCAAAAGGTAAAAAATTCAAATTAGATTCTAAAGCACCAAGTATTCCTTTGAGTGACTTTATGTACAACGAAACCCGTTTTACTAGAGTTGTTAAAGAAAATGCAACTTTAGGAGCTGAATTACTTACTCGCGCTCAAGACGAAGTGGATTCTAAATGGGAAAGATTAGAACTTTATAGAGATTTGTAATAGCGTCTATATAATTTAAACTGCCCAAAAAAAGCAGTATAAATAGTGAATTGAAAAAGCCTACTCAGGATTTAAAATCTTGGGTAGGTTTTTTTTATGAATTTTAAGTACAAAAATGAAAAATAGTTATGCCAATTGTGGGAAACCGTAAAGAATAATGTTGTGGACTTTGTAATTTTGATACCAAAATTAAATATTAACACTAAAAAATTAAACTATGGCATTTTTAGACCACAATGGAGAAAGTGAATTTCCAATGTCGAAAGACAAAGTTTTCGAGGCAATGCGAAAAGCAATTCCAACAATTAACGGATTGAAAATTGAAAACGCAGATAAATTACAAGGAAGATTTGTAGTAAAAGCAGGTGTTAGTTTATATAGTTGGGGCGAAAATATTCCAATACAATTAATTGAAATTTCAGAAAACAGAACTAAAGTTCAAATTACTTCATCGCCAAAAACAGGAATTATGTTTGGTGGAGCATTTGATATGGGAAAAAACAGAAAGAATGTTGAAAATATACTTTCTAGTACATCCAAAATATTGTCTTCTGAAAGTGAAACAAATTCTCCTGAAATAAAACAGACAAATATTATTCACCCATCAAATAGTTCAACAAATAATTTTCAAACAATTCAAAATTCAAATTTTATGGAAAACAATGACACAAATTCAAATGTGTGGTACGAAAAAACTTGGTTAGTCGTAATTTTATGTATAATCTTTTTCCCTGTTGGTCTTTACGCACTATGGAAAAACTCATCAATTTCAAAAGGTTGGAAAATAGGAGTAACTGCAATAATTTCTTTAATTGTATTAGCTAATCTTAGTAGTAATGATAAAACCTCTACAACTTCAACAGAAACCCAAAAAGTAATTGATACTGAACAACCAAACACGGTAGAAACTGAAACAGTTGCTAATGTAGAACATGATAAAGCGGATGCGGAAAAAGAATCTATTACTGAAAAATTGAAAGCAAAAGCAAAAAGAGATTGGCCAGATGATTATACTACACAAGAATTTTGGGTTAACGAACAAATTGGCGCATACGAATATATGCTAACTATTGAAAACAACTCAATAAAAGAAAAAGCACAAAAAGATTGGCCCTTAGATTTTACAACTCAAAAATTTTGGTATAATGAACAAATTGAAGCTCAAGAGCGTATGAAATAAGAAAAACAATCAAAAAAAATTGTATTTTGATAAAGTAAGTGCAAAGGAAAATCAACAAAAAGTATGAAAAAGATAATTCAAATCCTTTTAATATTCATAATTTACAATAACGTAAATGGTCAGCCTATTGAATCAAAAAATCACTACAATACTGGGTTCATAAAAAAAGATGGAACTATTCAAAATACTAACCAAAGAACTGTTGGATATATAAAAAAAGCTGGAATGATTGAAGATAATAATCATTATACTATTGGTTATCTAAAAGATAATGGAACGGTAGAAGACAAAAATCATTACACAATTGGTTATATAAAGGATGATGGAACAGTAGAAGATAAAAATCATTACACAATCGGTTATATAAAAAATGATGGAACGGTAAAAGATAGAAATCATTATGCTATAGGATATGCAAAAGGAGTTAGAAAAGAATGGACTGCTGTAAAATTTTTCTTTTTTAAATGAACATACAAGTCTTAAAGCACTTAAATATTTCGGATGTGTAAAAAAAAATATTGGTTCGAGTGTGCGTATTTTCAAAGCACAGAAGACTTATAATTTCAAAACCCGATGGTGCATATAATTACAAAATAGTCTCGTGAACGATAGCGCGGATTTGCAACCCGATGGTGCGGATATAACCCGATAGTGCGGATATGATTACAAAATAGTCTCGTAAACAATAGCGCGGATTTGCAATCCGTGCCCTTAAACGAGAGTAAAAAATAAAAAATGATTTGACGAGTTTTGGAAGTAATAATAGGCACGGATTGCAAATCCACGCTATCGATTTATTGTTTCGTGCGCAGCAAATCGTGTGAACTAAAATTATTCTTTCAATCAAAACATTTTTTGTAAATTAGCAATGTGAAAGATAGAAAAGAAATAGGTTTAGATTTTATAATAGATAAATTAACCAATTCCATTGAAAATGTGGTTACTGGAGATAGTTTTGCAACAGATATTTCTTTATTAAAAAGCACAGATTTAAAAAATATAAGCAAAAAAAAAGGTTGGTTATTTGATTGGAAATATGAATTTAAGCAACCCGAAAGAGATGTTTTTAAACTAACAATCGTAAATAATTCTGAAATAATTCAAGGATTAATTTGTGTTGAAGTGAAAGAAGACCACGTTTATATGCATCTAGTAGAAAGTTCACCATTCAATAAAGGAAAAACCAAAGTTTATTCCGGAGTTCCAGGAAATTTAGTCGCTTTTGCTTGTAAACTTTCGTTTCAGCGTGGACACGATGGAAATGTTTCATTTTTGTCTAAATCACAATTAGTGGAACATTACGAAAAAACGCTTGGCGCATTTCATTTTGGCGGAAGAATTATGATTATTGAAACTCCGTCAGCATTAAAATTAATTAACAAATATTTTAAAGACTAATATTATGAAAACTAAAGAATTAGAATTTGAGGTAGATTTTATTGGAGAACAAACTTCATTAACAATTGAAGAAGAAAAAGCATTAAGTGATTATTTTAAACAGAAAAAAGCAAGTATTAAATTAGTCGAAATGAAAAAATCGGTTAGAAAAACTAAATTAAGTACTGTAAAGAAATAATTACTATAATTTCAAAACTGCTTAAATTAGCAGAGGAATTATTAAATTGAAAAAACCTACTCGGGATTTAAAATCTTGGGTAGGTTTTTTTTATTTATGATTTGTAACCAAAAAACGATACCCACGTCAAACTTGTCAATAAAATCAAAATTATCTCAATTCCAAATTAGTTTTTTATAAATTTATAATCGTATTTTTGCATCGTTTTTGCAAACCTATTTGCTTGCATTTTCAATAAACAACAACAACTACAACAATAATAAAATGAATCAAACGAAATATATTTTTGTCACCGGCGGAGTTACGTCTTCTTTAGGGAAGGGGATTATTGCGGCTTCATTGGCAAAATTATTACAGGCAAGAGGATATCGAACGACCATCCAGAAGTTTGATCCATACATAAATGTCGATCCAGGTACATTAAATCCATACGAACACGGAGAATGTTACGTGACTGATGATGGTGCTGAAACCGATTTGGATTTAGGACATTATGAGCGTTTCTTGAACGTTCCAACTTCTCAGGCTAATAATGTTACTACCGGAAGAATTTACCTTTCAGTTATTGAAAAAGAACGAAGAGGTGAATTCTTAGGAAAAACTGTTCAGGTTGTTCCTCATATCACCAATGAAATTAAGGACAGAATGCAATTGCTTGGAAAATCAGGCGATTATGACATTGTAATTACTGAAATTGGCGGAACTGTCGGTGATATTGAATCTTTACCTTATATAGAATCGGTTCGTCAATTAGTTTGGGAATTGGGAGAACATAATGGTTTAGTAATTCACCTGACTTTGGTTCCTTATTTGGCCGCAGCGGGAGAATTAAAAACAAAACCTACCCAGCATTCCGTTAAAACTTTGATGGAAAGCGGAATAAAAGCAGATATTTTAGTTTGTAGAACAGAGCACGAAATTTCAGAGGAATTGCGTAATAAATTGGCTTTGTTTTGCAACGTAAAAAGAGAAGCGGTAATTCAATCTATCGATGCTTCAACGATTTATGAAGTGCCAGTTTTGATGCTCGAAGAAGGATTAGACGTTGTGGCTTTGAAGAAATTGGCTTTGCCAAAAAGAGCTGCTCCGGATTTAAGAAATTGGAATACTTTCTTACATAGAATAAAACACCCAAAACATACTGTAAATATTGGTTTAATTGGAAAATATGTAGAATTGCAAGATTCTTATAAATCCATTTTAGAAGCTTTTATTCACGCTGGTGCTGCCAATGAAACTAAAGTTAACGTGATTTCTATTCATTCTGAATTTTTAGATGCATCAGATGTAGCCGAAAAATTAGCTGGATTAGACGGAATTCTCGTTGCTCCAGGTTTTGGTGAAAGAGGAATTGAAGGAAAAATTGAAGCAGTTCGTTATGCACGTGAAAATAATATTCCGTTTTTCGGAATTTGTTTGGGAATGCAAATGGCAATTATCGAATATTCAAGAAACATTCTGGGTTATGCTGATGCTAATTCAACAGAAATGAATCCTAACACGAAACATCCTGTGGTAAACTTAATGGAAGAACAAAAAAACATCACGGATAAAGGAGGAACAATGCGCCTTGGAGCTTGGAAATGTGATATAAAACCAGATACTTTGGCGTATAAAATTTACGAACAAGAAACTATTTCTGAACGTCATCGTCATCGTTATGAATACAATAGTAGTTACGTAGATGTTTTGGAAAAAGCTGGATTGAAAACTTCGGGAACGAATCCAGAAACGGGTTTGGTCGAAATTGTAGAATTAGAAAACCATCCTTTTTTCATTGGAGTTCAATACCATCCTGAATACAAAAGCACCGTGGCAAATCCACACCCGCTTTTTGTGAATTTTGTGGCAGCAGCAGTGAAATCGAAAAAGAAATAGTATTCAGTGTTCAGTCGCAGTTTTCAGTAATTTTAGAATAAAAAATAACTAAGCAGTAAATAATAAATAAACACATTCCAGACTCGGCTCCCTCTCCTTCGGAGAGGGTCGGGGTGAGGAAAAAAAATTAAAAATGGAAGAAAAAAAATTAGACCTCAATTCGATTATTGGTTTCGTATTGATTTTTGGAATCTTGATTTGGATAATGTACCAAAACAAGCCTTCTGATGCAACTATTGCAGCTGAAAAGGCCAAGAAAGAATTAGTCGCTAAAGAAAATGCAAATAAAGCAGTTGCTACTCAAGCAGCAGCAACTCCTGCAGTTGTTGTAGCTGGAGATTCAACACAGTTGGCTCAAGCACAAAAAAAATTGGGTAGTTTTGCTTATTCTGCAACACTTCCATCAGCAAAAGAGGGTTTTACAACAATCGAAAATGAATTGGTAATACTAAAAATTGCCAATAAAGGAGGTTATATTGTAGAAGCAACTTTAAAAAGTTTTGAGAAATTCAAGAAAGGTTCAGGACAATTAGTTGAATTGATAAAAGACAATAATGCCAATTTGAACATTCAATTGCAAACTAATGATAATCGTACTTTAAACACAAAAGACCTTTATTTCGAACCTACTTTAACGAAAGTTGGAGCAGACCAAATCCTTTCAATGAAATTAAAGGCTGGAGCCAATGAATATTTGGAATACAAATATATTTTGAAACCAAATGATTATATGGTTGGTTTTGATCTTCGTTCTCAAGGATTGAATAAAGTTTTGAATACTGCCAAACCATTGGATTTTGAGTGGAGTTTAAAAACGTACAGAAACGAGAAAAGTATTTCTTATGAAGATCGATATACTGATATTCGTTATGAATATGAAGAGGGCAAAGATAATAGTACTGGACTGGGAAATGATGCAGAGGACACGCCTATAAAAGTGAGTTATATTGCCTTTAAACAGCATTTTTTCTCTACGATATTATTGACTGACAAACCATTTGAGACATCAAAACTGCATTCGACCAAATTGGTTGCTGATGAAACAATTGATACCGTTTTTACAAAACAATTGAAAGCAAATGTTCCTTTGGCATTTAGTAATGGCGAGATAGATTATAAAATGAGTTGGTATTTTGGACCATCAGATTATAAAACATTAAAACAGTATGATAAAAATCTTGAAAAAATTATTCCATTAGGTTGGGGAATTTTCGGTTGGATTAATATGTTTATTTTCATTCCATTATTTGGATTTTTAAGCACAACGATAGGTCTTTCATTGGGAATTGCTATAATTATATTCACGATTTTAATTAAAATTGCGATGTCACCTATTACGTTTAAATCGTTCTTGTCACAGGCAAAAATGAAAGTATTGCGTCCAGAAATCACTGAATTGGGAGAAAAATTCAAAAAAGATGCAATGAAAAAGCAACAGGAAACAATGAAATTGTACAACAAAGCTGGGGTAAATCCTATGGCAGGTTGTATTCCAGCATTGATTCAAATTCCGTTTATGTATGCTTCCTTTCAGTTTTTCCCATCGGCATTTGAGTTGAGACAAAAAAGTTTTCTTTGGGCTGATGATTTATCCTCATTTGATGCTGTTGCTAAACTTCCTTTTCATATTCCATTATATGGAAATCATATAAGTTTGTTTCCAATACTTGCTGCAATTGCAATTTTCTTCTATATGAAAATGACTTCGGGTGACCAGCAAATGGCCGCTCCACAACAAGAAGGAATGCCGGATATGGCAAAAATGATGAAATATATGATTTATATTTCGCCTGTTATGATGTTGATATTCTTCAATAGTTATGGTGCCGGATTGAGTTTGTACAACTTTATTTCAAATTTAATTACTATTGGAATTATGATTGTCATCAAACGATATTTTATTGACAGTGACAAAATTCATGCTCAAATTCAAGAGAACAAATTGAAAGAACCTAAAAAGCAAGGTAGATTTCAACAGAAACTTCAAGAAGTTATGGAACAGGCCGAAGCTCAAAAAGCAAAAGACAAAAAGAAATAACAATTTGATTTATTTATAAAAAAAGACTGTTTCACGAGATGTGAAACAGTCTTTTTTTTTACTCTTTTTTAATTATAATGCTGGTAACAATACTTTATTAAGTACATGAATAACTCCATTTGAACATTGTACATCAGTGGCTACAATTGTTGAAATTCTATTATTGACATCCTTAATTTTTGCTCCGCCAGCAAGTTGCACAGTGAAAGTTTGAGGTGTTTGTAAAGTACTTACAATTTGACCTTCAGTTAAACTGGCGGCTAAAATATTTCCGCTTACTACATGATATTGCAATACTTTAGTTAAGTTGGCAGTAGAAACCCCAGCAATTCCTCCTGGAGCCAATTCGGTATTGAAAGCAGTAAATGCATCATTTGTTGGGGCAAAAACGGTAAAAGGTCCAGCTCCTGATAATATGCTAACAAAATTTGGTTGACCAGCTTTTGTCAACGCACCAACTACAGAAGTAAAGTTTGCATTTGCAGTCGCATGAGTAACAATAGTAGGTAGATTAATTACTGCATCAACTATGTGTATAACACCATTAGAAGCCACAACATCTGCAGTTGTTACTTTTGCAACTCCGTTTAATTTTACACCAGAAGTAAGATCTACATACATACTCATAGTGTTCATTCCAGAAGCGGAGCTTTTAGCTAAGGTTTTTATATAACCCGTACTTAAATCTGTAGATTTAACTTTTCCACTCACGACATGGTTTAATAATATTTGAGTCAAAACATCTTTAGGAACATCATTTAATGTTGCATAAGGTGTGGTTTTTAAGAATGCGACGAAGGCCGCATCAGTTGGAGCAAAAACAGTAAACGGTCCTGATCCTTGAAGAGTTGTAGCTAAATCTGCTTTTACCAGCGCTTGAACAAGAATTGTTAAATTTGAATTTGTTTTAGCAATCCCAGTAATAGTATTGTCAGCAGGCATTTCATCATCATTATTACAAGAAATGGTGAAAGATGTTAAAGCGATTATTGCAATTGCAATTTTCAGAGG
The DNA here is from genome assembly GCF_043780635.1 of Flavobacterium sp. Taxonomy (GTDB): domain Bacteria; phylum Bacteroidota; class Bacteroidia; order Flavobacteriales; family Flavobacteriaceae; genus Flavobacterium. The sequence goes on along the minus strand of NZ_JAYWCK010000166.1, from coordinate 2,547 downwards.
TGATAAAATTTTCATGATTTTTCGTTTATTATTAATATTTGTTTTTTTTTAATTCTGTTTAAAATTATTTAAAAAAAATTAAACAAAAAATAATTTTATGAAAATATTAATATTTGTTTGAACGTTTTATTTATGAATAAAATGCTGAAGTTAAGTTAATTAACATTATCGTTGTTTAATGCATTCGTCGCTATGTTAAACAAATGTTGTTTTGGTAATTTTGTTTTAACTTTGTTATTTATTAAATTTGTATTATTACTAAATTCATTAGGAGAACAATTTTTATAATGGAAATTAGTTTTACAATTGAATCAATTTTTTTTAATCAAATCGTTATGGGGTATAAACTTTTTTTTGGATTTTTATTCTTAGTTAGCATTTCACTTTTTGCGCAATCTGATTACAATAAATTAGATGAAAAAGGCAACAAAAATGGACTGTGGAAAGGGTATTATGAAGATACTAAAAACCCAAAATACGAAGGAACTTTTGACCATGGAAAAGAAATGGGGACTTTTACTTTCTTCGATAATACCAAAACAAAAAGGGTTATTGCCACCAGAGAATTTAATCCCAAAGACAATTCTGCCTACACGATTTTTTATGACCAACTCAAGAATAAAGTAAGCGAAGGTAAAGTCGTCAATAAATTATATGAAGGGCAATGGAAATATTACCATAAAGCTTCAAAAGTTATTATGACTATTGAGAACTATAGCAAAGGAAATTTAGAGGGTCTGCGTTCTGTTTTTTATCCAAGTGGTAAAATCGCCGAAGAAATGACTTATAAAAACAACATGAGAAACGGTTCTTATAAACGATATACTGAATCAGAAATTATAATTGAAGAATCAAATTATAAGAATGATCAATTTGATGGATTGGCAATTTTTAGAGATCCGGATGATGGAAATATTGTATCAAAAGGAAAGTTTACCAATGGAAAAAAAACTGGAATTTGGCAGTTTTTTAATAAAGGAAAATTGGTAAAAGAAATGAATATGAGTTTTCCGCAAACCAAACCAAAAACCAAAACCAATTAAGTTTTTGTATACACAAATCCTGTCGTAAATCTTTGTAACTTTGCGCCTTGTTAAATTGAAATTATTTTAAAATGAAACGTGTAGTTGTTGGGCTTTCAGGTGGTGTAGATTCGAGTGTTGCTGCTTATTTATTGCAACAGCAAGGCTATGAAGTCATTGGCCTTTTTATGAAAAATTGGCACGACGATTCTGTTACCATTTCTAATGATTGTCCTTGGCTCGAAGACAGCAACGATGCTTTATTGGTTGCCGAAAAATTAGGAATCCCTTTCCAAACAGTTGATTTAAGCGAAGAATACAAAGAAAAAATCGTTGATTATATGTTCAACGAATATGAAAAAGGACGTACTCCAAATCCCGATGTGCTTTGTAACCGCGAAATAAAATTCGATGTTTTTATGAAAATCGCTTTAAGTCTTGGTGCTGATTTTGTGGCAACAGGTCATTATTGCCGAAAAGGAGAAATCGAAGTCAATGGAGAAAAAGTTTACCAACTTTTGGCTGGAGCCGATAACAATAAAGATCAATCCTATTTTCTTTGCCAATTATCGCAAGAACAATTGGCAAAATCCTTGTTTCCAATAGGTGAATTAACAAAACCTGAAGTGCGCGAAATTGCTGCTCAAATGGAATTAGTTACGGCCGAAAAGAAAGATTCGCAAGGATTGTGTTTTATTGGAAAAGTAAGATTACCAGAATTCCTGCAACAAAAATTGCAACCCAAAGAAGGACAAATAATCCAAATAGACAAAGGGAATCCAGCATATAATTATGTTAAACAATCAGGGCTTTCTGTCGAACAAGAGTTGTTGTTTGATGCACGAAAAATTGCATACAAACCTGAAATGGGAAAAGTTGTGGGCAAACATCAAGGCGCGCATTATTTCACCACAGGACAACGAAAAGGACTCAACGTAGGCGGAACTACCGATCCTTTATTTATCATCTCCACAAATGTGGAAACGAATACAATTTATACCGGTTTGGGCAGTCAACATCCAGGATTGTTCAAAAAAGCATTATTCATAAAGAAATCCGAAGTGCATTGGATTCGTACTGATTTGGCTTTAACCAATGGAGAAACAATGGAAGTTATGGCGCGAATTCGTTACCGTCAACCCTTGCAAAAAGCGACTTTACATCAATTTGAAGATGGAATGTATGTCGCTTTCGAAGAACCGCAATCAGCCATTACCGAAGGTCAATTTGTGGCTTGGTATTTAGAGGATGAATTAGTTGGTTCGGGAGTTATTTCTTAGATTCGTATTTTATTTTATAAAAAGTATGAAAAAAATATTCATTTTTCTGTTTTTAGTTTCGAGTTTTGTTTGCTTTTCGCAAGAAGATGCTTGGGTATATTTCAAGGATAAACCTAATTCCGCAACTTATTTTGCAACTCCGACATTGATGCTCACACCAAGAGCTATACAAAGAAGAAATAATCAAGGAATAGATTTGGATATCAAAGATGTTCCTATTTACCAACCTTATATTGATGAAATTA